>DASSAD010000335.1:0-13074 GCA_035685725.1 Amycolatopsis sp.
GGCGTAATCCAGCGCTGTGAGCACCAGGCTGGTGTCGGCGCGGGCGGCGGTGGCCCAGCCGACGACCTTGTTGGAGAAGGCGTCCCGCATCGAGGCCAGCCACAACACCCCTTCTCCGGTCATGATCCGGGTCAGGTCGGCCACCCAGAGTCGGTTCGGGGCATCGGCGTCGAACTGCCGGTTGACCAGGTCCGGTGCGGCCGGCTGGCGCGGGTTCTGCTTGGTGGAGCCGCCTTTCCAGCCCTTGCGCAGAAACGCGCCTTGCAGGCCGTGCTCGCGCATGATCCGCTCGACGCGCTTGCGGCCGACCCGTATCCCTTGGCGGCGCAGCTCCAGCCACACCCGCGGCGACCCGTATGTGGCGGCGAACTCGTGCGAGCACCGGATCTTGACGATCATCTCCAGCAACTGGGCGTCCTCCAGTGCCCGACGGCTCGGCGTGGCCTGCCGAGCCCGCCAGTCGTAGTAGGTCGAGGCTGGGATGCCCAGAACCCGCAGCACGAGATCGACCGAGAACTCATGCGCGTCGATGAAGCTCATGATGTCCTCCGGGTCGGGGCGATCTCGGAGGCGAAATAAGCGCTGGCTGCCCGCAGCACCTCGTTGACCCGCCGCAGCTCAGCGTTCTCCCGCTTGAGCCGCCGGTTCTCCTCGACCATGTCGGTGCTCGGCCGATCATGCCGCTCGCCTCGGTCGGCCTCGTCCTGACGGATCCAGTTCCGCAGGGCCTCGTGATGCACGCCCAGCTGCTCGGCCAACCGGCGGATCACCGGCTTGGGGTCGGACTCCCGGTATAGCCGCACGGCACGTTCCCGCAGCTCATCCGGGTACTTCTTGGGGGCAGGCACGATGACTTCCTTCCTCGGTTCGCATGATCAAACCTGGTTTGGAAGTCTCCGGGCAACCGGGGGAACCTCAAGTGCCCGCGTTGCGTCGCGATCCTGTCGCAAGCCTGAAGTTGTCGGCTGGCTGACGGGCGAACGGACCGGCGAGATCACCAACGCGTCCACCACCGGCCTGTTCGATCATTGAACACGCCCGCGGCCGACGGAATCGCCCGCCGGGGTATCGAGTCGGCCACGCGGCTGGGGCGTCACCGGTACGTGATCGAACGGACCTTGGAGTGGGTTTCGCGGTTCCGTCGAGAACGGCACCATGAAAGAGGGGGTTTGCTCACCCCGCGTCCAGAAACTCGCCACCAAGCTCACCGAACAACGCGCCCGCCGCGACGAACTCGGACTGCTGATCGACGAGGCCACCGCGCCGGAACTGCCTGACACCACCGTCCTGGAAACGCTCCGCGCTGACAGCGATCTGGTCAGCGGGCGGCACACTCTGCCCCTGGTAGTCGGAGTTATCCACAGGGGACTCGACTTGGTCGAGGGCGAGGTCTGGTTGTTGGGGCGCCGGTCGCGCCGCGGGACGTTGGCGCGACAACGGCGTGAACGGCGTCACCGCACCACGCCTGGGCAGCGCTCTCGGATCGTTCAACGGTATCCCAGCTGCTTCTGTCCCGACGCCGGAGAGTCCCGCCATGGCTCCCGCGTTGCGACGCCGCCGTATCGGTCGGAATCACGCGGGGAACTCGCCGTTGAGTATCGCGGCGGCCAGTTCGACGCGTGAGCGGTAACCGGTTCTGGAGAACAACCGGCTGAGCCGGCCTTCGATGCTCTTTTCCGTGGTGCGCAGGACGGTCGCGAGTTCCTTGTTGCCGAATCCCTGCGAGACGAGCACCGCCAGCAGCCGCTCGTTCTCCGCGAGGGTCGTTTGCCGGCCGGGCACCGTGATGTTGTGCCGGCGCATCAGGTCCCGCACCCGAGCCCGGTAGAACAGCGCGTCGAGTTGGCCGAGCAGGTCGTACGCTTCCGGCAGCAGCGCCGGGTCCCCGACGCCGTGCTGAACGAGCTTGTTGATGACACGCGCCAGTTCCAACGGCTGGTCGCGTTCCTTCGCCAGCCGAACGGCCTGCCGTGCCGCCTCGGCGTCCCGACGGACCAGCGCGGTGCCCATGAGCCGACGGAGCAGGGCCCGGCTGGTGCCCATTCGTTCGGCCACCCGTTCGATTTCCGTCAGGTAGACGTGCGCCCAGGTGAGATCGTCGCGTGCCACCGCGAGTTCGGTGAGCTGCAACCAAAGTGCGTCGGTGTCCACGAGCACTCCCTGCTCGGCGGTGACGGCGAGACTGTGGTGCAGCCGGTGCTCCGCTCGAGCCGGCTCACCGAGCGCCCGGTCCACCATCGCGTCCGGGCCATCCAGCAGGTGGGGCAGGACAGGGTGGGTTGCCCGCGTGGTCTCCAGCAGCTCACGCACCTGGGCGAGGCGGCCACGCGCATACAGGATCATGGCGATGGCCTGATGTGAGTGGACACCGAGTCCGTCGTTGCCGAGCAGTTGGCCGCGTGCCGCGGCCGCCCGATGCAGCTCGATCGCACGGTCGGCTTGGCCGCGCAGTGCGGCGAGCGAGGCCTGGTCGAGCGGCAGTATCCCGTCGACCGGCAGGTTTTTCGCGATGACCAGCTTCTCCGCGCGATGATGGTCCCCGATCGTCAGCATCGCCCGGATATATATGCCGGTGTATTCGTACCGGTACTTCGCTACGTGCCCCGGCATGGCGATGTCGCGTTCGAACTCCTCTGGGTAGCCGACGACCAGCCCGGAAAGCGAAAGCCGCAACTTCGCCAAGCTCGCGATCATACTGTTGGACGACCAGTCGTTCCGGGTCGCGTTGAGCAGGTCATACGCATCGCGCCACCGGCCGAGCAGGACGAGCGCGTTCGATCTGGTGAGGACCTGCGGTCGCGCGTCGGAGAACGGCAGGCGCTCACCGGAGACGATCCGCTCGACCGCGTCGATGTCTCCCTTCCTGTGCAGTGAGCGCACGTGCAGGAGCTCCGTTTCCTGGAGCAGTTGGGTGGAGAGCTGGTCGCGGTAGTCGGCGAGCAGGGACGTGGAGCAGTCCAGGCAGCCCAGATAGTCGTTGTTCACGAATCTGGCCATGGCCTGGATGAACAGAATCTGTGCCCTGGATTCGCGGGCGGTTGTCAGATCCGCCGCGGCCTGTAGCCATTCGTCGGCGCGTTCGCCCTCGTCCAGCACCGCTTCGCGGGCGCGGGCCAGTAGTTCCTTGACCGTGTGCTGGGGATCGAGGAGTTTGCCCGCATTCGCCAGTTGGTCGGTGAGGTAGTGGGGGTCCGTGGTATGCGCCCTGCCGGAAGACAGCGCCGAAACCGCGAGGTACGCCAACTGTCGGCGTTCGTACGGTCCGCATCGCTTGACCAGCGTGTCCGCGACCAAGGGCACCCGGAACTGCCATGTCTTTTCCGCGCGCTGAAAGCGAAGTATTCCCTCCCCGCGGAGTTGTTCGAGTACCTGGTGGGTCTCCCGTTCGGAGATCCCCAACGCCTTGGCGACGAGGCTGGGCACCGCCGCGCCGAGCGGGTGGAACACCGCGGCCGCCTTCGCAGCGCTCCATCCGATGTCGCCGAGCTGGCCGATCGGCGCGAGAAGGTCGTGGCGGGGGGACAGGCCGGCGAGCCGTCGTGGTCGGACCAGATAGGCGTGCCGGTCGACGACCCGGATGGAGTCGGCCCGCTGGTAGGCGTCGATCGCGGCCAGCACCGCGGCGGGTGTTCCCCTGCTGAGTTGTTGGAGCCGGTCGACCAGGTTCGGGTCCGGCTTGGCCTGGATCACCGCCGCGGTGAGCGCTCCGATGTGCGTGGCGTTCAACGGGCGCAGGTGAATCTCGTGCACCAGTCCATCGGCGAGTAGCCGGGAAAGCGCTTCCATGCCTGTGGTGGCCGCGGTCGACACGACGGGCGACACCGGCGTCCGGATCGCGCAGACACAGCTGAAGGGCGTGCCGGCGAACCGGCGGGTCAGGGCTTCGGCCACCGCGACGAGGTCGAGGTCTATCCACTGCACGTCGTCCATGAGAAGAACCGTGCAGCCCTGCTCCCGAAGGAACTCGGCGATCGCCCTGGCGGCTCGTGCGGCGATGGCCGGTGAGCCGTGTGCGCCGACGACCGACCGGAGTACCAACAACGGGACGGGGTAAAGTGTTGTCGTACCCGTCGGCCTGGCGGCGACCGGGTCGAACCCGGCGTCGAGGTTCGCCAGCACCTCCGAAGCAAGCGCCAGATCAGTGGGCGGGGCGTGATCGTCGGAGTAGAAGCGGGTGCTGAACGCTCGTATGCCGCTCTTTTCGAGTGCGTCGCGAAGTTCGCCGAGTACGGCACTGCGGCCGATTCCCGGGGGGCCGGTGATGATCGTGAGTGGGACAGTGGTCGAGGTGACGACGCGGAGAAGCTCGTCGACGTTCGACTGTCGTCCGATTAGTCCCATGGGTGTGTTACCGTCATCTTGTTTTGGGGGGCAAAAAAATTCGCGGAGCGGCTGTGCGAGCTGGTCAGGTTCTCGCGGCGTTGCGTCGGTCGGGAACCGGCAGTGGAGGACCCGCGCGTTGGTGTGCCAGGTGATCGGCTAGCTGTAACAGCGCCACGGCGCGACCCAGCCGCTGCCATCACACCGTGGTGCCCGTCGCCAGATCGTGCGGGACGACAGTGTCGATCATCGGCCGATCAGGGCGCCGCTCGTGGCATCGAACCCCTTTCCTCATCGTGCCGGACGGGCACACCACCATGGAGCGTTCGAGAATGGGACGACCACGCGCCGCTGGCCTGCGCGCAGTACAGCTACGCTCGGGTGCCCGCCCGACGTGACATCAGAGGCTGACGGAGGACAGACCGGTCAGCGCGCTGACAATACCGTGGTCCACTTGCTCGGCGTTTGGGAGGTGCGCGATGTGTGCGGCGGTTTCCGGTGCGGTGTTGGAGTAGGTGCCGGTCGTCAGCACGGTGGACGGTGCCGATGGGCGGTTCGTCGAGACTGTCGACGGTGATCGAAGCGTCGGTGATCTCGGCGTGGGCGGCGCCCGGTGGCCACCGGGCCATCGGTGCGCCACGAGTCAGGGGAACCAGCACGGTGCCGGACCGACACGATGCCGTTCGAGCAGGTTCTCCGGCCCGGGTGAACCGGCCCGCGGCACGGCGACCAGCGCAATTCCGCTGCCCGCTCCCCTTATGGGGGATAACCCCAAATCTTGGGTCGCGCAGCGACGCGGGGGAGACGGCAGGTCCGCAGTGGACTACGAATGTCATGCCTGGATTCGGGCTGCCGCACTGTCCACTTTCGGCAGGCCCGTTCGCCACGGTCGCAAACGAAGGAGCGGACCACAGGGGTATGGCACGGAGTCGGGAAACGATCGTTGGGCGACGGGAGGAGTTGGCCGCGGTCGGTGCCGCGGTCGACGCGGACGCCGGAGCGGTGAAGCTGTTGGTCGTCCGCGGCCCCACCGGAATCGGCAAGACCGCTCTGCTGACGTCGTTGCGGGACACCTGGGGTGACGCCGGCATGGACGTGATCACGGTGAGGTGTCGGGACGCCGTCGAGTCCTGGGATCTGTTCGGCGCGCGGACCGCGATCAGTGCCGTCCGCGAACACTTCGACCGGATAGGAGATCTCCGGCTGGCCGATGCGATCAAGCAGGCGAGTGAGTTGTGCAGACCGGAAACCTACCGGTCAGAGCGCGGAAAGGCGGGCCTGTTGGTCGCGCTGGCGAGGATGTTCGCCTGCGTCCAACGCAACGACCGGGTGGCGCTGCTGATCGACGACGTCGATGCTGTGTCCAGCCCGGCCCTGCTGCTCGCTCCTGCCTGCCGTGTCGGCTATCTCGTCGTGGCGGCGTGCCGAGACGACGGCGGGCCGGGGTCGGCGCCGTGGGTGGTGGGTCAGCTTGCCGACACCTTGATCGATCTTCCGGGGCTACCGGAGGAGTCCATCAGCGCGTTGGTCACCCGGCTCGCCGGCGCGCCGATCGACGAGTCCGTACTGCCGACCCTGCGTACCGCGCTGGGATCGTTGCTGGGCAACCCCGGTTCACTGATGTCTGTTTTGGACAGTTTGCGGCGGGATGGCCGGCTCGTCGTGGTGCAGGGCGCGCTGTGCATCAAGGACGGCGCGCCTATCGCGCTGCCCGCCGACCATGAACTGGTCGAACGAGTTCGCCGGCTCGATGAGATCGGACGCGATCTCGTCACCATGGTCGCCAGTTCCGGAACGTTCACAGTGGATGACCTGTTGCTGTTCGCGCCGGCCACCGGCAGGTCGTTGACCGCCTACGGCCACACGGCCGACCAGTTGATCAGCTCCGGCGTGCTGAGCTGCGATCCTTCCGGTCGCCTGGAATGTGTGTGCCCGGCACTCGCCACCGCGATTCTCGCGGGCGTGGCGGAGGATTCGGTCCGGCGCCTGCACCGGCGCTTCGCCGAGATCGCGATACCCGGTCATCCGGGCCTGGCCACGGAAGACGTGAAGGTGGCGGATCACATCGTGGCGGCCGATCGCGCGCTGCCGGCTATGCGGGCCGTCGCGGACCTGCTCGTCGCGGAGGCGGACCGGGTGGCGGCAAGCGATCCTGCCCGTGCGGCTGCCTGGTACCGGGCGGCGCTGCGGCACGCCGGCGACGAGCACCCCGAGTGGTCGGACCTGTTGCTTCGCTTGCTGCGCACCTTGATCCGCGGCGGTTGTTACGAAATACTCGATAACGTCGTCCGTGAGGTCGTGACCGGCCGTCCGGCGAGCGACCTGCGCGCAATGCCGCACGGCCCGGAACTCGCGCTGGCCGCGGCGCTGGCCGCGCTGCACACGGGACGAGCCGTGCCGGGATCGGTTCGCACCGCTTTGGCGGCGGGAAACACCGGTCCCATCGCCAGTGCCGCCCAGTGGCTCGAGAGCGTCGATCCGCCCGACGTCGATGTGTTCCTCGCCGATTTCGCGGCGCTGTCATCGCGGCACCCGATGGGCGGGACGCGCCACGAGCCACCCGATGCCGCAGGGTGGCGGATTCCCGCCGCGTCACGGGACGAAATCGTCGAAGCGGCCGCGATCGGAGATCTGGTCACCGTGTTCGTGCGGGCGTTTCCGGAGGCTTACGGTAAGCCCTCGACCGGCCCGCTCGCGCTCCACCACCGCCTGGTTCGCGCCTACGCCACCGCAGCGTGGCCGGAGGCGTTGTCCTATGCCAGGCAACTGGAGTTGACCGGGGGAGGGGAGACGACCGTCCACCGGTACGCGCGACTGGTCGCCGCGGAGATCTGCGCGGCCAGCGGCCAGTTCAAGCAGGCGGGCAAGTGGCTCGCCGAGGTGCCCTCGGGTGGTTCGGTCGGCGCGCAGCGCGATTGGCTGGAGGCCACCTTGCTGGTTGGCTCCGAGGGGTCGCCGGCGGCGCTCGCGGCCAGCTGGTCGGCGTACCAGCGGGCACGCCGTGGGCATGCCGCGACCGGCTGGGAACGGCGGTTGCTGTGGTTCCTGTGCGTCGCGACGAGTGAGAGGCAACCGGAGTGGGTGGACCTGGCCGCGGCCGAGATCGAGTCCACCTACCGGCAGGCGAACAGCCGACTCGGCCGCGCGGTGGTGTTGTTGGCTCGTGGCATGATGCACCGTGACAAGGAAAGCCTGGAGCTCGGTGTGGAACTCGTCCGCCAGTTCGGGTTCCGCTACGACCAGGTGTTGGCCTACAGCCTGGCCGCGGCCGGGGGCGAGGCACCGGAATACTGGGCGCGCGCGTACGACATCGCCAATGAACATGACCTCTCTTTGCGCTTCTGTATCAGGAAACTGATGCAGCAGCGAGGAGTTTCGGTGTCCGAGCCGCGAGGTCCTCGGATGACGTTCTCCGAAACCGAGCTGCGCATCATCGAACTGATCGGTGACGGCCGGACCAACCGGCAGATCGCGCAGGAGATACGGATGAGCGTGAAGACCGTGGAGAACTACATCACGCGGTTGTTCGCGAAGACCGGCTGTCGGTCCAGGCTCGATCTCGCCGCCGCGAGCCTCAAGGGAAACCTGGCCCCGGTGGGCGCCTAGCCGCCCGGTGTTCGGCACGAAAACGGAGGAAGCAGCAACGTGGGCCACGATGTGATCACGGTGACGCAGGCGGCTGCGCGAGGCCACCGGTCCATTGCGGACGCCCTGGCCGTCGCTTCGGACGGCGCGGTCATCGTCGTGGGCTCCGGTCAGTACAACGAAAACCTGGTGTTGACCAAGGCCGTGACGATCACCGCCGGCGAAGGCCCTGGAACCGTGCGAGTCGTCGCGGATTCCGGTGCCGCCGTGGTGCTGACCGCGCCGTTCGCGGCGCTGACCGGGCTGGTGATCGAGGCCACCGACGGGGAGAATCCGGCGGTGTTCACGTCGAACGGCCAGCTCAGCGTCACCGAATGCGAGTTGAAGGCGTCCGGGTGGACCACCGCCTACGCGATGGAGGGCGGTTCCCTGCTGATGCGGGACTGCCGCGTCGGCAATCCAGCCGGTGCAGGAGTGGTCGTGACCTCCGACGCCGCCAATGTCATGGATGCCTGCCAGCTCAACGACTTTGGCACTTCCGCCATCGTGGTGGCCGGCAGCGGCCAGCTCACGGTGCGGTCCTGCGCGGTCAGCGAAACCAAGGGCAACGGCATCTGCCTGAACGGGCAGGGCCGGATCACCGTGGAGGATACGCGGATCAGCGGTACGGTCAATCCCGCGGTGGCGGTCGAGCAGCAGGCCAGTGCGACCGTGAGCCGGTTGAGCGTGTCCCGCGCCGCTGGCATCGGTTTCTACCTCGCGAGCAGTTCGGACGCCGTGGTGCTCCAGGACTGCGTCGTCGACGACAGCGCCGCGGAAGGGATCTACACCGCGGAATCCTGCGCCCCGGTGCTGCGCGGTTGCCGGGTGAGCAAGGCGCGCGGCCACGGCTACCGCTTCACGGGCCGAGCCGCCGGCAGCGCCAGCGACTGCGTGGCGACCGAGATCACCGGGGTCGGCGTGGGCGTTTCCGGCCGTAGCCGCACCGAATTCGACCGGATGAGCGTGACCGGCTGTAGCTCCGCGGGAGTCTATGTGGACGGTCAGGCGGACCCGTTTTTCCGGCAGCTGCGCGTGTCCGGCTGTGACGAAGCCGCGATCGAGTTCAGCGACGGCGCTCGCGGCCAGCTGGAGAACGTGGAAATCGACCAATGTGGACGAACCGGGTTGATGGTCAGTGACGGTGCCAGACCCTCCGTCACTCGACTGAGCGTGCGCGGTACGGCCGAAGCCGGGGTGGCGGTGACCGGCGCGTCGGTCGCGCTGGCGGACTGCGACATTCGCGGTTCGGGGGCGGACGGGATCTACGTCGGAAAGGGTGCCGAAATATCGTTGACCGGCTGCAAGGTGCTCGACTCGGCCGCGAGTGGTTGCCAGTTCTCGCCAGGGTCAACGGGAGTGGTCGACGAGTCCGAGTTCGTGGCGAACACGGCCGACGGAATCCAGGTGCACAGCACCGAATCCGTGCGGATCGCTCGCTGCGCGGTGCGGGACAACGGTGGCTCCGGGGTACGGCAGCTGCGTCCCAGCTCGTCGCTGGCGATCGTCGAACTGATCAGCTCCGGAAACCGGTTGCCGGACGCGTACGGCAGCTCCGCGGCGGCCACCGCGGACGTGCCGCCCGCCCAGGAACCTGCGCAGCGGCCGGTGCCGAAGAAGGCCGACCCGTTGGACGAACTGCTCGGTCTGGTCGGTCTCGAGGGGGTGAAGCGGGAAGTCACCTCACTGGTCAACCTGAACAAGATGGCCCAGCGCCGCAAGGATGCCGGCCTGTCAGCGCCGCCGATGGCCAGGCACCTGGTCTTCGCCGGTGCCCCTGGCACCGGCAAGACCACGGTCGCCCGGCTCTACGGAGCGATACTGGCCGAGTTGGGCGTGTTGCGCTCCGGTCACCTGGTCGAGTTGGCGAGGGCCGACCTCGTCGCGAACATCATCGGTGGCACCGCGATCAAGACGACCGAAGCGTTCAACTCCGCGCTGGGCGGTGTGCTGTTCATCGACGAGGCGTACACGCTGAGTTCGGGCGGTGGCGGTACCGGGCCGGACTTCGGTCGCGAGGCCATCGACACGCTGGTGAAGTTGATGGAGGATCATCGCGAGGACGTGGTGGTGATCGCGGCCGGGTACTCCCGCGAGATGCAGAAGTTCCTGGAGGCCAACCCGGGGATGGAGTCCCGCTTCAGCCGGACCATCGAGTTCGCGAACTACACCCCCGAAGAACTCGTCACGATCGTGCGTTCGCACTGTGCTCGGCATGATTACCAGCTCGACGACGGCGCCTCGGCCGCATTGCTGGAGTACTTCGAGAAGATTCCGAAGGACGGGACCTTCGGTAACGGTCGGACCGCGCGAAAGGTCTTCGAACAGATGGCGGACCGGCAGGCGTCACGCCTCGCGCTGTCCTCGTCGGTGGTGAAGTCCGACCTGGCGTTGTTGACGCTGGAGGACTTCGCTCCGTCTGCCTGAGAGGCTGGTTGAGAACCGTGGGATGGCTGGTCGAGGTGAATGGTCGAACGCGCTCGGAAGTCGTGGACAGGAGCACTTGAGGTGACGGGAGCTGCGCTGGGCACAGCCTCTCCCCGGCCGATGGCGAACCTGGCCGGTGGATTGGTCGCGGAGACATGTGGACCCCACGTGCTGGTCCGGCAGTACAACGAGCCGCCAAGGGACCGGCAGTTTCTCGTCACGGTGCCGGAGGTCCCGGGCGCCCTGCTGGTGCTGGCCTCGGGCGGCGCGCACCGGCAGCCGGTGCTGGGGCAGGCCGTCGCGTCGTTGCTCCGGTCGTCGCTCGGGCCGGGGTGGTCGGGCAAGAGCGAGCCCAAACGGTACCGAACGGTGTGGTTGGGCATCGCGAACGCCGGCACGGTGGGAACACCCGACGCTGCGCTGCTCGGCCAGCTGTC
Organism: Amycolatopsis sp.; assembly: GCA_035685725.1. Taxonomy (GTDB): domain Bacteria; phylum Actinomycetota; class Actinomycetes; order Mycobacteriales; family Pseudonocardiaceae; genus Amycolatopsis_E. Next base: position 10,809 of record DASSAD010000335.1, read on the forward strand.
CACCGAACTGGGAATCGACATGGTGGCGCCGGACGGCGCCATGATCGGTGTGCCGGGCTGCGGACTGTACGTCGGACCGACCGTCGGTGGCACCGGCTGGCGGTCGTTCCGTGCCGGGAACGGAAACAACGTCGTCAGCACGCGATATCCGATTCCGCCGTGGGAATCCGGGATGCCGCGTCAGAGCCTTGCCGTGGCCGGCCTGGTCGCCGAGCCCGTGCCGGCCGGCTTGGCGGTGCGCGATGCCCGGTCGGCGCCGTTCACGTCGAACGATCTGGCCTTCCGGGCGGCGACGACCAGTGCCTGGCCGCAGGTGGTCGTCGGCAGGCCGGGGGAAGCGCCGATCCACCCGGGTGCGGTGGCCATGCTGCTGTCCCAACTCGGCCGCGAGACGAGCGTTCGCTCGGTGATCGTGCCCGGCAGCCCCGTCATGGCGAACGCCTTGTGGCTCGGTGAGCTGGCGCAGCGCCTGTCGCAACCGGTCGTGGTCAGTGGCGGGTTCCAGGTCGCGGCGACCGCGGGACCGCGCTCAACGGTGGTCCTCGACGGCCGCGGTGCGAAACTGTTCAGTCCCTTCGTCACCCGCTTCCGTCAACTGCCCGGCGGTGTCCAGGACGTCATGGACATCGCACCCGCGCCAGCGGGATGGGAACGGTGCGGCCAACTGTTGTACCGCGCGGCCGGTGGTGGCGCCTCGGCGTCGATCGTCGCCGAGGTCGTGCCGTCGGGTCTGCTGTTGCGGCCGGCCGGCGCGAGCGTGGCCGGCGCGAATGTGGTGGGTCGGCCGGAGCCGTTCGATCCGCTGGGCTGGACGATCTTCGTCGGGGTCGACGGCGTGATCATCGACGAAGCGCTGTTGGCGGCGTTGGAACGCCTGCTCGCCGGGCTGAGCCACATCCAGCGGCGATCTCTGCGGTTGCGGGTGCGCGGCGTCCTCGACGACGCCGGCCGCTCCCGGTTCGCTTCACTGGCTCGAAGTACCGGAGTACCCAGCCCGGCGCCCCCTGTCGCGCGGACGCCCGGACCGGCCGCGCCGCCCGTGTCAGCGGTGCCTGGGCCGCCGGCACCACCATCCGCGGCGAGCGGTCCGGTGCCCGCACCGCCGTCGTCGCCGGTTGCGCCGCCCCAGTCTTCGCCGGTGGCCGGGCCGGAAGCCGATGTGGCCATACCGGAATTCGCCCGCGACGCGTCCGGACGGGAACTCGCCTCCGATGCGGCCGTGCCGCGGTCCTCCCCGAACGTCACGGCATTCCCCCCTGAACCGGTTGACCCAGCACCTGACGGGGCCTCGCCGTCTCCGGAATCGCCTTCTGGTTCGCTGTCGAAAATTTCCGGAGCGGCGCCCGAGTCCTCGCCGGTTGAGCAGGGTGAGGATCGCCCGCAGGCGACGGAGTCGTGCGAGTCGTCGGAGCCAGCTTCGGCCGCCCGGTCGCCGTTGCGGGTGCCGCGTCCGTCGCCGGCGGAGTCCCCGCCGGAGCGGACTTCGTCGCGCCGTTCGCGGTTGCAGGTTCCGCCGACACCGCTCAAGGTGCCTTCGGTACGCCCTCAGTCCCCGGAGCCGCCGCCGGCTTCGTCCACAGAGGATGCGCGGTCTACTGACACGGAGGATGTGCGGCCTATCGATGTGGCGGAGACGGCCGCGTCTTCGTCGGCCGACCATACGGCTGCCGAGTCGTCCCCCGCCGGCTCTTCCCGGCCGGTGCTGAGGGTGCCATCCCCACCGCTGGTACCGCCGGCACTGTCGGCGGCCGGGCCGGTTCCCGGGGCCGAGCCGGATGCGACCGCCTCGGTGGGGGAGGCTCCGGAGGAACCGGGCGCGCCAGAGCCTTCGGCTTCGTCCCCGCGGTCGGTGGAACGGCCTTCGTCCTCGCGACCGCCGTCGCCGTCGCCGTCGCCAGACCCGGATCCGGCGGAGTCGTCTTCGCCGCCGGCTCGGTCTCCGTCGCGCGTGCCGCCGAGGCTTCCTGTTCCGCCGGCGCCTGTTGTTGCGCCTGCGACGACGGAACCGCCTGCGCCGCCTGGGATTCCACCGGCCGGCTCGGCACCGGCTTCGCCGTCCTCAGCGGCGACGCGCCCTTTCCTCCCGGTGGTTGCGCCGTCCCCCGGCGCTTCCGGGGGACCGCCTCCGGCCGTCTTGCCCGCCCCCGCCGGGCCGCCCGTTGCCGGACCGACTCCGGCTGCTCCCACGCCGCCTGCTGTTCCCACGCCTCCGGTCGCTCCCGCGCCGCCGGCCGTGCCGAGGCCGGGCGTGGCCTCGCCCTCGGAA
>DASSAD010000336.1:0-8227 GCA_035685725.1 Amycolatopsis sp.
CGACGTGCTGGTGGCCACCGACGTCGCCTCGCGCGGCATCGACGTGGACGACGTCACCCACGTGCTGAACTACCAGGCCCCCGAGGACGAGCAGACCTACGTGCACCGGATCGGCCGCACCGGCCGGGCCGGCAAGACCGGAGTCGCGATCACCCTGGTCGACTGGGACGAGGAAGCCCGCTGGAAGGCCATCTCCGAGGCTCTGAAGCTGGACATCGCCGAACCGGTCGAGACCTACTCCACGTCGAAGCACCTGTTCAGCGACCTCGGCATCCCGGCGGACGCGACCGGCCGGCTCCCGCTGGGCAAGCGGACCCGCGCCGGCCTGGCCGCCGAGCCCGAGGAGAAGTTGGGCCGCCGGCGCCGCTCCGACTCGCCCAGCACCCGGACCCGCAAGCGGCGCCGCACCCGCGGCGGAGCCGACGCTGCCGCCGCGATCGAAACCGCCGACGCCGCTGCCAAGGCCAAGTCCGCGCCGCCGGCGGAACGCGCGGAAAGCGCGGAGAACGCCGAGCGTCCGGCCCGGCGGCGCCGTCGCCGTCGCGTGGCCCCGGCCAACACGTCCGATACACCGGCTTCGGCAGACTGAGCGGATACTGGGGGCGCGCGACGGGACAGCGGTGACCGCCGCCACACCCGTCGCGCGTTCGCCCGACGAGGAGCCGAGTACGGGGAGCGGAAGAGTCAGTGAGCGAGCCCGGTGAGGGTGGGCGGCATCGCCAGCCCACCGACGACACGGCGGAGGGTTCCACGATCGGGTCAGAGGACGTGCTCGCGGGTCCGCCCGTCGAGACCGACACCCCGCCCCCGGATGCTCACCGTCGCGCCCGCCGGTCGCCGTGGAACCGCCCGCGCGACCGCGTGATCGCTTCGCTGATCCTGGTGGTCGCCGTGGTCGGGGGCGTGCTCGTCTGGGCCGGCAGCCAAAGCCGGGCGACGATCTCCCAGACGGCGCTTCCCGGGCCCGCCCTGCCGGCCGCTCCCGATGCGGTCCCCGGCTCGCTCACCGAGCTGTGGCAGGCGCCGAGCGGCGCGGCCCCGGTGCCGGTGGCCGAGGGCACCCAGGTGGTGACCGCCGACGGCGGCGAGGTGCTCGGCCGCGATCCGCTCACCGGCGCCGTCCGCTGGCGCTACTCGCGTGACCTGCAGCTGTGCACGATGATCGCGGCCTGGTCGGACGCACTGGCCGTGTACCGCCAGGACGGCGTGGACAACCAGAGCGGCTGTAGCGAGGTGGTCTCCCTCGACGCGGACACCGGGCACCGCGTGGCGCAGCGGACCGGGAGCGCCGAGCTGGGCACCCGCCTGGTGACCGACGGGTCGTACGTGACGGCCTGGGGACCGACGCTGCTCAACACCTGGCGGGAAGACCTCGTCGAAACCGCCGAATACGGGCAGGTTCCGGCACTGGTCAACCCGGACAAGCAGCCGCGGACGGGCTGCACCTACGGCTCGATCGCGGCGGCGTCGAGCCGGGTGGGCGTGATCGAGCGGTGCCCGGGTGACCCCGGCGACCGGCTCACCGTGTTCCGCGCGGTGCCGAAGGAGTTCGACACCCCGGAGGTGTCCTTCAGCCAGATCCTGCCGGGCTACTCGGCCAAACTGGTGGCCATGTCCGGGGACTACGCCGCCGTCGCGATGCCGGACCAGCATCTGCTGGTGCTCTACGGCCCCGACGGCAACCAGGCCGCCGCCTACCCGCTGAACCTGCCCGCCGCGGACCTCGCGCACGATCCGGCGGGCGGGGTGATGGACACCTCCATCGCCGGGTCCACCGTGTACTGGTTCACCGGGTCGGAGCTGATCGCGATGGCTCGCGACAACCTGACACCGCTGTGGACCCTGCCCTCGGCGCTGGGCCCCGGCGTCGTTTTCGACCACCAGCTGGTGGTGCCCATCCCGGGCGGCCTCGCGGTGCTCAACGAACAGGACGGGTCGACCATCCGCACGATCGCGGTCGACCGCCACGGCTACACCGGGCCGGTTCAGCTCACCTCACTCGGGCCCGTGCTGCTCGAGCAGCGGGGCCCGACCCTGGTCGCCCTGCGGTGACCCGGCCATGACCCCGGTATGAAGGCTGCCATGAAGATCGCCCAGCTCACCGCGCATTCCGCCGAGCGGATCGACCTTCCCGGACCGCATGGCCCGGTCGCGGCGTTGCGCACGAGCGCACCGGCGACGGCGACGGTGCTGCTCATCCCGGGTTACACAGGGTCCAAAGAGGACTTCGCCGCGGTGGTCGACGGGATCGCGGACGCGGGCCTGCGGGCGGTGGCGGTGGATCTGCCCGGGCAGTTCGAGTCGCCCGGGCCGGAGGACGAGGGAGCTTATCTGCCCGCGCCGCTGGGCAAACTGGTCGCCGGGCTGGTCGAACGGCTGGCGGAGGACGGAAAGCCGGTCGTCCTGCTCGGGCACTCCTTCGGCGGGCTGGTCGCGCGGGCCGCCGTCCTGACCGGCGCGCCGGTAGCCGGGCTGACGCTGCTCGACAGCGGCCCCGGTGCGTTGCCGGAAGGCCAGCGGCGCGAAGCGCTGCGCCTCGGTGAACCGTTGTTGCGGGAGAAGGGGCTCGCGGCGGCCTACGCGATGCGGGAAGAGATCAACGCCCGGTTTCCGGCCTGGGCCACGCTTCCGGTCGAGCTGAAGGACTTTTACCGGCGGCGCTTCATCTCGTCGAGCCGTGCGGGGCTGCTGGGCATGGCCGAGGGGCTGCGCTGCGAACCGGACCTCGTGGACTCCCTCGCCGCGGAGCTTCGGGGGAGGGCCCTGCCGTCACTGGTGGTTTCGGGAGAATCCGACGACGCGTGGAGCATGCCCGCACAGCGCGAGATGGCGACTCGCCTTGGCGCCCCGTTCCATGCCGTGACCGGCGCCGGTCATTCGCCGAACACCGAAAACCCCGCCGGACTCCTGAAAGTGCTGCTGAGCGAGTGGCGCGCCTGGCTCCACGGCTGACCGGTTCCCTGCCACCACACGGGTTTTCCGACTACGGCCACCACCAGAAGCACACCAGCAGAACCACGAAGTCGACGAACACGGCGAAGCCGGCGACACCGGCCATCGTGCCGCTTCGGCGATCGGCCACCCGTTGCAGGGCAAGGGCGACGATCGCCGCGAGCGGATGCGCGATCAACGACGCCGGACCGGGGCCCGGAGCACCGAACAGCGCGGAGACGACGCCCGCGGCGAGTACGAGCACGGCGAGCCCGGCCAGCCCCGCGGCGAGCGAACCGGTCAGACCGCGCCACATGCGCGCCCGCCCGCGGCGCCGAGGCCGGGCAGGCGCGCGGGGAGTCCCCAGCTTGTCGGTGCTCATGGCGCCAGCAGTTCCCAGGCCTTGGCGGCCGGCGCGGCCCGCTGGCCTTCGGCGCAGCTGGGACGGAAGTCACACCAGGCACAACGCGCCGCGGTGCGCGCGGGGAACAGTTCCTGCGCGTCTCCGCCATCGGCCAGTGCATCGGTCGCGGCACGGAGATCCTCCGCCGTTTCCTCCGCGCGGGACAGATGGCGGCGCAGGCTCGCCTCGGTGTGCTCGGCGGCCGCGACCGTGCCGGTGGGCAGATGGTGCAGCTCGACGCGGTGGCACGGGCGGCGCAGTGTCCGCTCCGCGGCGACCGCGTACATCGCCAACGCCTGGGAAGCCCGCGCCTCGTACTCGTCCGGCGCACGCCGGCCGGTCTTGTAGTCGACGATCACCACCTCCCGGCCCCGCTCGTCGATCCGGTCCGCCCGCCCCTCGATGATCAGCGACGCGGGCCGGCCGGGTTCCGGGCTGACCGGCGCGGAAACCCAGCGTTCCAAGCCGATGGGAGTAGCCGACACGTCGTTGTGCTCGACATACTCGGCGACCCAGGACTGCGCGCGTTCCCGGTAGACGGCGGCCTGCCGCGCGTCGGCGAAGCCCGCGTCCTGCCAGTGTTCGGACACCAGTGCGGCGGCCCTGGCGGGGGTGCGTCTGGCCGGCGCCAGCTCGAACAGCGCCCGCAAGGCGTTGTGCACCACGGCACCGAGCGTGCTGTGCGCCCAGGGACCGGTGCGCACCGGCAGCGGCCGGTCGACATACGCCATCCGGTAGCGCCGGGGACAGTCGTCGAAGGTGGCCAGCCGGGCCGGGCTGGCCTTCGTCAGTTTCCGCGGCTGTACCGCGAACTCGAAGCCGAGTTGCTCCACGGCACCACCGTACGCACCGCCACCGACACTTTCCGCTCCGGCACTCCGGGCAGCGCCCGGGTCAGCCCAGCGCGACCTGGTACCCGGAAGCCTTTTCCACCAGTGCCGCGAACGCCTCGGGATCGGTCGTCTCCGCACCGAGCCGGATCGTCTTGTTGGTGCCGTGGTAGTCGCTCGAACCGGTCTGCACCAGTCCCAGCTCGCGGGCGAGTCCACGCAGTTCGGCCCGGGTGGCCTCGTCGTGGTCGGGGTGGTCGACCTCGACCCCGGTGAGCCCGCGCTCGGCCAGCGCCGCGATCGTCTCCGCGGAGACGATCCGGCCGCGGCTGCGCGCGAAGGGATGCGCGAACACGGTGACCCCGCCCGCGTCGGCGATCATCTCGATCGCGGTCTCCACCGGTGTGTCCCGGCGCGGCAGGTAGTAGTCGCGGCCGTTGGCGAGGTACTGCGCGAACGCATCATCCACAGTGGACACCAGTCCGGCGCGGACCAGCGCCTGCGCCAGATGGGGACGGCCCGCCGGAGAGTCGGCGGGCAGGCGGCCCAGCACCTCGTCGGCGTCGATGGGCAGACCGTCGGCGGCCATCCGCTCCGCCATCGCGCGCAGCCGGGCGCGGCGTTCCTTCCGGAGCCGGGTCTGCTCGGCGACCAGCGCGGGCGAGGCCGGGTCGAACAGGTAGGCCAGCAGGTGCACGCTGACCGGCCGGGGCGAGTCGAGCGTGCTCGCGCAGGACAGCTCCGCGCCGGGCACCAGGGTCAGCCCCGGGGGCAGTGCCGCGGTGGCGGCCGCCCAGCCCGCGGTGGTGTCGTGGTCGGTCAGCGCGACCACGTCGAGCCCCGCGTCGGCGGCGGCGAGCACGAGTCCGGCCGGGGTGTCCGTGCCGTCCGAAACGGTCGAATGGGTGTGCAAATCGATGCGCATCGCACTCATTCTCGCCGAGGCCGCGCTCGGGCGGACCGGCGGCACTCGCGCTGGTACGTATCGGGCGAACCCGACCGGCTCAGCCGACCATCCGCTTCCCCTGCGCGCGCCGCTGGGCCTTGATCATGGAGAACCGCTCGGCCTGCTTGGCCTTGTCACCGAAGACCAGCTCGGAGATGGTGTCGTAGAACTCTTCCGGGCGTGGCAGGAAGTCGATCCGGTTGAGCGCCTGGATCTGCCCCGCCGACTCGACGACGACGGTGCCGTAGCCGAACATCCGACCCCAGGCACTGCGCTGGTAGGTCAGGTCGGTGACCTTGCTGATGGGCATCATGGCGACCTTGGTGGTGAACACACCGCTGGTCAGCACGAACCGTTTGTCGGTGACCACCAGGCGCTCGACCCACCATTCGATGACCTTGTAGGCGAAGATCAACACGACCAGCAGCGCGGCGTACCAGAGCACGTTCTGCACCAGCCACAGCGAGGTGGGCAGCAGGTAGGACACCATCACACAGATCGCCAGCAGAGCGATGGACTCGGCGGTGTCCCACGCGAGCACCGCCCAGTGCCGGCGGATCCGGATGACCCTCCGCTCGGTGTCGAGCAGGTACTCATCGGGATCACGAGGGGCGAACACGGGCCGCCCGCTCAGCTGAACACGTTGCTGACGAAGGTGATCACCGCTTCGGCCGAGCTGCGGAGGAAGTCGAGGATGTTCGTCACCAGGTTGGCCGCGTTCCCCGGCTGGGCGATCACGAAGAACAAGACCAAGGCGATACCCACGAGTCCGGCAATTTTCTTCGCGTTCACTACGATCAATCCCGTCTCTTGCTCCGGCATCGGTCTAGCAAGGTCATCAGTAACGTTGTACCGCACGGAGGTCCAATACGGGAGGAAAGTCCCGCGCTTGGGTCAGCGTGCGGGCGCTAGCATATCGTATGGCTACTCTCCGTGTACATCTTGCGAGACGAATACTGGGTTAACCTCGCCTGATGCAGGCGAGAGATCACCTTCTGGTGCGATGTGTGGGTGCCATCACGTTCGACGACGCCGGGCGACTGCTCCTGATCCGGCGCGGCCACGATCCCGGTCGCGGACGCTGGTCCCTCCCTGGCGGACGGGTCGAAAGCGGCGAAACGGATCATGAGGCCGTCGTACGCGAACTGCGCGAAGAGACCGGTCTGGACGTGCTGCCGGGAGCCCTCGCGGGCAAGGTCGAGCGCGGCCGCTACGAGATCTACGACTACCTGTGCCGGCTCCGCGGCGGCCGGCTGACCGCCGGGGACGACGCCGACGACGCCCGCTGGGTCGACGCCGCCGCCTTCGCCAGGCTCGACCGCACGGAACGTCTTACCGAGGGGCTCGCCGAGACACTCCGGGGCTGGGGCCACCTGCCCGGCGGCCTGGGCGACACACCCCGCTGATCTCGGCGGTGCCGGCGGGCTACCCCTGGATCCGGCTCTCCCGCCCCGCCCACTCACGCTCGCGAAGCTGGAACTTCTGGATCTTGCCGGTGGAGGTCTTGGGCAACGCTTCGAGAAACTCGACGCGGTCGGGCACCTTGTACCGCGCGATCTGCCCGCGCACGTGCGCCAGCAGCGCGTCCACCTCCACCGGTTCGCGCAGCACCACGTACGCCTTGGGCCGCTCGCCCCACCTGTCGTCCGGCACGCCGACCACGGCGACCTCCAGTACCGCGGGATGCGAGTCGATGGCCGCCTCCACCTCGATGGTCGAGATGTTCTCCCCGCCCGAGATGATGATGTCCTTGGCGCGGTCGCGAAGCTGGATGTAGCCGTCGGGATGGCGCACACCGAGGTCCCCGGAGTGGAACCACCCGCCCCGGAAGGCCTGCTCCGTCGCCGCGGGATCGGCGAAATAGCCCGACATCACGTTGTTTCCGCGCATCACGACCTCGCCCATGGTCGTGCCGTCGGCGGGTACGTCCCGCATGTCGTCGTCGACCACCCGGACCCCGTCGGTGACGAGCATGCCGACGCCCTGCCTGGCCATCAGCCGGCTGCGCTCGGCCAGGTCGAGCTTCAGCCAGCTCCCTTGTTGCTCACACACCGTGTACGGCCCATAGGTCTCGGTCAGCCCGTAGACGTGCACCAGGCGGGCGCCGAGTTCGGACATCGCACGGATCACGGTCGGGCTCGGCGGTGCGCCCGCCGTGGTCACCACGACCTCGCGCGGCAGCGGCCGTGCGCCCTCGTGGTTGGCGATGGCGACCAGGACCGTCGGTGCGCCGTTGAGGTGCGTGATGCCCTCGGTTTCCAGCAGCCGCCAGATTTCGCCGGCGTCGACCGCACGGAGGCAGACGTGTGTGCCGCCGATCGCGGTGATCGCCCATGGCGTGCACCAGCCGTTGCAGTGGAACATCGGAAGCGTCCACAGATACCGCGACTCGGGCGTGTGCCGCGAGTGGATGATCTCGGCCAGCGAGTTGAGATAGGCCCCACGATGGTGGTACATCACGCCCTTGGGCCTGCCGGTGGTGCCCGAGGTGTAGTTGATGGAGATCGTGGCGCGCTCGTCCCGCACCGTCCACGGGAGTTCCTCGTCGCCGCCCCGGGCGAGCAGCTCCGGATAAGTGATCCCGCCGACCGCCGGATCCGGCTCGGTGCCGTCCACCACGGTGACGATCCGGGCGAGGTTCAGCTGCGCCAGGACCGGCGCGATCGAGCCGTGCAGGGCGGCGTCGACCACGAGCACCTTCGCCCCGGAATGGTCGAGGATGTACCGGATCTCGGCGGGCGCGAGGCGCGTGTTGATCGCGACCAGCACCGCGCCCGCCAGTGGCACCGCGAAATGCGCGACCAGCATTTCCGGGATGTTCGGCAGCAGAGCGGCCACCCGGTCCCCGGATTCGACCCCGATCGCCCGCAACGCCCGCGCCACCCGGGTCGTTTCGGCGGCGAACTCGCGGTAGCTCACTCGGCGCTCGCCGTAGACGATCGCCTCCTTGTCCGGGAAGACGTTCGCCGAGCGCTCCAGGAACGTCAGCGGGGTGAGCGGAGTGAACCAGGTGTCCTCGGTGACCGCCATGTTCGCCATCTTCGTCCCCGTCGGGCACCATGTCGACTTTCTCGCCGCCCGCCCGGCCCGCCGTTTTGGAGGAAGGGGTATTTACTA
>DASSAD010000337.1:0-2343 GCA_035685725.1 Amycolatopsis sp.
AGCACGGATTCGGGCGCGAAGTTCGCGTCCCCCGCTTCCTCTATCAACGTCATCGCGTCGCGTCCTGTCTTCTGGTCGGCACTACGGCGGATCCTCCACTGAGCGGCGGGATCACCACCGGCATCGGTGCAGTGATACAAAGTTCCACTGTTCCGCGGTGAAGCCTCCCCCAAAGGCCGCCACTTGGGAAGACCGGGTGAAGCTCCGTTGCGTAACCGTGATCATTCGGCCATAAGGCCGTTTCTCCCGCGAAGCGGCGAAACACGGGGTGTAACGAATCAATCGCACCCAGCCTGCGGCGCAATTGCATATTCCCGACATAGTGGATCACACGGGCGCGCCGAGAGCCGACGCGGGGCGAATGCCGTGCCACAGTAGCGCACCCGTCCGGATCGCGAGACGCCAGCCTACCGAGCGGTCGCTCGCTTCCCCAAAACAGACCCGGCGGACCGGACCGCGCGGCGGCCGGGGATTGTGTTCACAATCCTCCGGATACGCGCCCAAGGGAGAATACGTCCTCTCACTGAATTTCCCGGCGCGGCCATTCTTCGGTGATCTGAAGGAAACACAGGGGGCGAACCTCGTGTCCATATTCCGGTCCGCTCAGCGCCGGCCGGCGTGGTCGCCGCCGCCGCAGCCTGCGGCTCGCCACGGCGGCGGCCTCGGTTCCGGTTCCCGCGGCAGATCGCGGCGGCAGGGAACGCGACCTTGTCGTTGCGACGCCGAGGGCGCAGTCCGCCGTTGTGACCTGCGGTATGGTCGCGCGGAGAGCGCCCTCCCCGGCCGGTGGGCTTCAACGCGAATTAACCGGAAAACCCACGGAATTTAAACGGGAGTACACGAGTGTGTCGGCGGCGTCGGCTGGGTAAAAACTTCGGCCTTTCGCGAGACGCCGCGTCGGCGGCGGAGATGCGTCACGGTCTCGACACGCTCCGACGTGGGACTCACCGAAGTAGACATACGGGGGCATCACCCAGCGTGCGGATTTCGGCGCGCTAAGTGGCGTTCCACAGCTCGTGATCGGCCCGCAGCAACAGCAGCGAACGCGGCGCGAGGGTCACGACGGCGTCACCGGGGTGGACCACGTCGTCGTGCGCGCCGGGATCGCCGTCGAGCGTCGTGTCGACGGCGACCTGGTACCAGCGCGCCCACGGGTCGCCGGGCAGGGTGAAGTCCAGCTCCTCGGCGCCGGCGTGCACCACCAGCAGGAAGCTGTCGTCGGTGATCCGCTCGCCCTGCGGGCCTCGGCCGCGGATGTCCTGCCCGGACAGATAGACGCCGAGCGCGCTGGCCGGGGCGAACCAGTCGGCGTCGGTCATCTCCCTGCCGTCCGGCCGGAACCAGGCGATGTCCTGCAGCCCGCCCGGGAACGCCGGCCGGCCGCTGAAGAACAGCCGCTGGCGCAGCACCGGGTGCCGCCGCCTGAGGTGGATCAGCCTTCTGGTCAGGTCGAGCAGGCTGCGCCACTCCGGGTGCTTGAGCAGCGACCAGTCCACCCAGCTGGTCTCGTCGTCCAGGCAGTAGGCGTTGTTGTCCCCGCCCTGGGTGCGGCCCATCTCGTCCCCCGCGACCAGCATCGGCACGCCCGTGGCCAGCAGCATCATCGCCAGCAGGTTGCGGATCTGGCGGCGGCGCAGCAGGTTGATCCCCGGATCGTCGCTCTCCCCCTCGACCCCGTAGTTGCCGGACCGGTTGTCGTTGCTGCCGTCCCGGTTGTCCTCGCCGTGCGCCTCGTTGTGCTTCTGCTCGTAAGTCACCAGGTCGCGCATGGTGAACCCGTCGTGCGCGGTGATGAAGTTGATCGAGGCGTAGGGCCGGCGGCCGTCGTCCTGGTAGAGGTCCGAGGAACCGGAGATCCGGTAGGCCAGGTCGCGCACGTCGGTGCGGGCGCCGCGCCAGAAGTCGCGGGCGGTGTCGCGGAACTTGTCGTTCCACTCCGTCCACAGCGGGGGGAACTCGCCGACCTGGTAGCCGCCCTCCCCCACGTCCCAGGGCTCGGCGATCAGCTTGACGTCCTGCAGCACCGGGTCCTGCGCGATCACGGTGAGGAACGCGGAGAGCTTGTCCACGTCGTGCATCGAGCGGGCCAGCGCGGAGGCGAGGTCGAAGCGGAAGCCGTCCACGCCCATGTCGGTCGCCCAGTACCGCAGCGAGTCGGTGATCAGCTTGATCACGTGCGGCTGGGTCACGTTCAGCGTGTTCCCGCAGCCGGTGTAGTCCTGGTAGGTCGCCGGGTCCTCGCCGAGCCGGTAGTAGCAGTCGTTGTCGATGCCGCGGAACGAGAGCATCGGGCCGTTCTCCCCGCCCTCGGCCGTGTGGTTGTAGACCACGTCCAGGATCACC
>DASSAD010000338.1:0-2821 GCA_035685725.1 Amycolatopsis sp.
CCTCGTCGAAGACGGGGGTGAGCGGTGATGCGGGAGACCACCCGTGCGCTGGCCCTGTTCGGCGCGCTCCACGCCGCATGGTCCGACGTGCACCCGTTCTGCGACCAGATCGTGCAGGGCGACGAGGCCGCGAAGAAGGGCGAACCTGGCTGGACCGGACGCAAGGCGTGCGCCAAGCACGTCAGCACCTACACCACGGTCCAGACCATCGCCGCGCTCGGCGTGACCCGTGCGCTCGGCTATCGGCTGCCAGTCCGGGCGCTCGCCGCCGGGATGGCCGTTAACGCGGTCACCCACTACGTCATCGATCGGCGTGCCCCGTTCATCCGCGCCATGCGGGCGATCGGTAAAGGCGGATACCTCGACCACGCCACCGCCCAGCGCCGTGAGGGTGTCGTCGACACCAGCGGCCCCGGCACCGCGCTGATGGAGATGGACCAGGCCGCGCACCGGGCGATCGGCGTGCTCGCCTCGCTGCTCACCACCGCCATCGCGGTGCGGGCTGGGGGTGACCGGTGATGCGCGAAACCACCGAATACCTCAGCGAATACGCGGCCGAGAGGGACTTCCGCTACAGCGGCGGCGACGTTAGCAAGGTCCCGGAGACCGCCGAGGATCACCGCGCCATGGCGATCGACCTGCTCGATCGGGCTGGCCACGGCGACACGCAGAACCGAATCGCCGCCGCACAGGTGCACGCCATCCTCGCCCTGACCGCACCCGAAGCTGACGGCTTTCGCGGGGGTGAGCGGTGATGGGGTTCTGGAAAGAGGTCCGGGAATTCGCCCACTACAGCGGGTGGGACGAGTCCGGCGTGACCCACGAGGCGGTCAGGACAGGACGCCAATCCAGCGGTTCGCGGCGGGGAACGACCGTCCGATCCACCGGCCTGCCCGCGAACCAGTGCTGCAGGTGCGGAAAGAAGCGCGGCCTGTCCAGCACGGGTGGCGTCAAGCACTGCCGCAACGACAGGGCGTGCATCCAGAAGGCCAGCCGCGTCGTGATGGGGGAGGCGTGATGGACGACAACATCATGGTCGAACTCGGCCGCCTGCATCTGCACCGGCCCCGCCCGGACGCCACCCCGGCCCAGGTCCGCGCGTGGCACCTGGAGCACGCCGCCGCGCTGGAGCACCTCGGGCGCACCGACGACGCGAACGCGGCACGGACACACGCCGCCCAGCTCACGGAGGTGAGCCGGTAATGCCGCGCGACGGTCTCCAGGCCCGCAGCCTGCCGCAGTTGCTCGTGATGCTCGCGGCGCTGCTCGTCATCGTGGCAATCCGGCTGGTCCGCGACCCGCTCGTCGGCGCGGTCCGTGGCCTGGAGGCCGTCGCCCGCGGTGTCGACGCCGCCGCCACCTGGCTCCTCATGCCGATACCCGACACCCCGCCCCGAGAGGAGTCCTCCCGTGTCCACCCCTGAGCCCCGCCCCACGCCGGACACCACCCCGGCACCGGCCGACGGCGGCGGCCAGATCACTACCCGCCCCGCGCCGGCCCGGATCGACATCGCCGCCCGCTGGGCCCGTTACCACTGGCCGGAGCTGGCCGGGACCACCGCGCCCGCCGCACTCGCGTTCGCCGTGTCGCCGTGGTGGGCGGTCGGCAGCGGGCTCGCCGCGCTGCTGTGGGCCGCCCACGAGCACCGGGCCCGGCGGAACAACGAGACCCAGGAGAAGACCCGATGAACAGCATCGAGCACATCCAGAACGCCACCAACGCACTCCGGCCGCACTGGCGCAATTCGGGGCGGGTGGGCATCCCGGACAAGCAGGTGCTGCCGCCCGCAGACGAGCTCCTGGCCGCGCAGGCTCACGCCGCAGTCGCTCAGGCTATGACCCTGACGGAGGTGGCCGCCGAGCTGCGCGCGCTCCGCGAGGCCGTGACCCGGCTCGTCGAGCAGCAGCCGGAGACCCGGCGGTGGTTCCGACGACGGGCGGGGGGTGCGTCTTGAGCACTCCCATGCTCGAACTGGACGAAATCATCGAGCGTGTACGCCAGGTAATCGCCGACGCCGAAGAGGAAGGTCGCCAGCGCCCCGGGCGGCCGACGCTCATGGAGCTGACCGGCCTGACCGAGCACCAGGTGAAGAAGGCGCTGGAGGCGCTCAAGGGCGACGAATCTCCAGGCGACTCCAGCGAGCCTCCAGCCGATCCGGACGACGGGCCGAACACCGAGGAGATGCCCGCGGTCGAGCCCGACGAACCGGTCGAGTCCGAGACCGCTGGAGAACCGCTGGAGACGCCCGATCTCCAGGACAACCCGGCTGGAGATCCAGCTGGAGAACCGATCATCCAGCCCATCCCCCCGCGGCCGAGGTCCCGGTTCGCCGCGTTCCTCGCCGGGGTGCAGTGGCCGCTGCTCGTCATCGGGGCGGGCGCGGCGGTTGCTGTGTGGTCCGGGTGGGTCGGGCTCGGCACCATGACCGGGTTCGGTGAGATTCAGCCGCTGCCCGGTATCGCCGATGACCTGCGGATCAACACGGCCGTCGTGCTGCCGTTGTCGGTCGAGGCGTATGCGGCGTACGCGCTCCGGTGCTGGTTGTCGGCCGGTCAATACTCGCCGCGAACGAGGCGGTTCGCGAAGTTCTCCAGCATCGCCAGCCTGGCGATCGGTGCTGGAGCGCAGATCGCCTACCACCTCATGTCCGCCGCGCACATGGTTCGCGCGCCGTGGCAAATCACGATGCTCGTCGCCTGTGTGCCGGTCGCGGTGCTGGGGCTGGCGAGCGCGCTGGCGAAGCTGGTCACCAGCGACCGCCAGGGCATCTCCAGCGCTGGACGAGAGCAGTGATGGACGAACAGCACGAGACCCCGCTCG
>DASSAD010000339.1:0-9521 GCA_035685725.1 Amycolatopsis sp.
CCTTCATCGTCAACGCATCCATCGCGACAAACGTGTACGGGCCCGCGTCCAACGGGCGTTCCCGAAACGCCTTGACCTGGGCATCCAGGTGCGCGGCCATCTCCGGCACCTGAGATTTGGGCAGGCCTTTCACCCCAACTGCTCGGCTAGCTTCTCCACCCTCCGGGTCAACACCCCCAGCAGGTAGCTGGTGGCCACACGGTGACCTGGGCCTGTCCAGCGCGGCACGGGTGCTGGAGCAGCCAGTCGGGAAATAGCTGCCGGAGCGCGGTTTCGGGATCGCCGACTCCGCCGTGCCGACCCGGGTGTCCCAGTCCCGGGTGCGGTAGCCGTTGCGGGAGTTCACCCGTCCCGGGCTGCGGGTGCCGTACTCGGCGCCGCAGCACTGGTCGGCCTCGGTCGACATCACCGCCTCGGCGAACGTCTTGACCATATTCCGCAGCAGATCCGGACTGGTGGCGGCGAGTTGCTCGTCCAGCCAGCCGGTGGGATCGATACCCTCAGGTGCGGCCATCGTGTCTCCTTCGATCTCGTACTTGCCAACTCGAAGGATCACGCGATGTCCGTCCTTTATGGAGACGCCACGCCGCTACCCAGCGGAAACGCCATACACCACCCCAGCGGGCACAACCCGTTTGCGCCCCGAACGACCACGTGACGAGCGTTTGTTCGCCGGCTTCTTCTCCTACGGCGCATCCGATGAGGGCGGCCGCGCCGAATTCGAGGAATCCTGCCCCAACCGGCGTTCCAGCTCCGCGATCCGCTCGCCTTGCGCCGCGATCACACGATCCCGTTCCGCCAGCGCCGCTGCCAGCTCAGCCACACGCGCGAACACCCGCTCAAGCAACGCCTCAGCCGACTCCGGAACCGACACCCCAAGATAATCAGACCCACACCACCGGCCCGGTATCAAGCCGAATAATAGCTACCCTGCCGGGCAACACACCCGGCTCTGCTTGTCCCATCAGAATCCGTGAAGCCGATTACCGCGCACAAAAGTTCTGAACAAAGACCGGCTCAGCTTCGGGAAAGGCCTCGTCGTGACGGGTTTCCGCCATGGCGACTCAGTCAGCTGACCGCTCGCGACGAAATAACGGATGATCAGCGATGACAGAGTGTTTCTCGAATTGGCGAAGACCTTTACCCAAGAACGTTTTCGCACCAGCTGGCGTCCTCGGACAAGTCCACCTCGATCGAGGCCAGCGGCTGGCGTCCCCAACGCGCCGCGATCGGGTGTAGCCGGAATGGAACGTCCGCGGCACAAGCCGAGTCCCTCAGCGCACACCACTGTCAAGTTCTCCAGCATATCGGGCAGGAATCGACGATCGATATCCTTTTAGGACTATTTGACCCGCGAGTGGTTGCCCTGGATTGGCCGGACCGCGGACACCGACCGACCACCGCGCATCCCGCGGCGGCTCGGGCGCGAACTTCGTCGGCGATCAGGGCCTGTGCGGTCACGCATGCATTCCGGGCGACCTGCTCATCCACGGCCACTGCCACGAATCAGCCACGGCAGAAGTCTACTAAGGACAGTCCGGCCGGCTGATCACGGAGACGGGAGAAGTGTCGGATCGGGTCCTCGCTCACCCTGCCCACCAAACACGCCGCCAGAGCACCGGCCACACGCCGCGGACAGAGCATCGCACGGTCACCACTCCCAGGACGCCTAGCGGGGCAGGAGGAGGCGGAGCACCGCGCCGCCTTCGCCGTTTTCCCGGTTGCGGGCCGAGACGGAGCCGCCGTGGCGGGCGGCGATGTCGCTGACCAGTGAGAGGCCGAGGCCGTAGCGCCGCCGCTGTCCTGGTTCCTGTTGGGCCGCGCCGGAGGCGAAGCGGCGGAACATGGTCGGCATGATCGCCGGGTCGATGCCGGGGCCGTCGTCGACGAAGTCGATCCTGATGTTTTTGGCCTCCGGTTCCACCACCACCCGCAGGGTCGAGCGGGCGTGCCGGATTCCGTTGTCCAGCAAGGCGTTCACCGCCCGGCGCAGGCTCGCCTCGTAGCCCGCGACGAGCAATGGCGGCTCCGGCTGGTCTTCGACCACCAGGCGCACGCCGACTTGGCCGGCGACCGCTTCGGCGGCGGAGACGCCCTGGCGCACCAGCTCGGTCAGGTTCACCGGCTGGCGCGGCACCTCCTCCCGCGGATCGGCCGCCAGCAGGAGGTCTTCGAGGATCTCGGTCAGCTGGGCGGCGTCCTGCACCAGATCGTCGGCATCGGATTCCAGCGCGGCCAGTGCGCTGCTCGCGTCGCTGCTTTGGCGGGCGCGTCTGCGCAACAGCTGGGCGCGGGTGCTCAGGAGGGTCAACGGTGTCCGCAGTTCGTGGCCGGCGTCGGCGACGAACCGCCGCTGGATGGCCAGCGCTTCGGCCAGCGGGGTCACGGCTCGCCGGCCGAGCCAGACGCCGACGACGCCCGCGAGCACCAGGCCGCCCAGCCCGGTCAGCAGCAGGGCCCGCACCAGCTGGTCCCGTTCGACGTGGGCGGCACGCAGGTCCAGGATCGCCTGCACGACCAGACCGTTGCGCCACTGCGTCTCCACGCTGTATTCGCGCTCCCCGACGGTGACTTCCTCGATGCGGGTCAGCCGGTCGGCGGCGGTGGCCCTGATGTCGTCCTCGTCGGGAAACCCGGCCGGTGTGCCCGGCGTCATCGCGTGGCGCGAACCGCGTTCCATCACCAGCCACAGCCCGGCGGGCGGGTCACCGACGTCGTCGGCTCGCTCGATGGTGGTGTCGAGCATGGTGATCTGCTGGTCGTGCTGGCTTTTCAGGACGACCAGCACCGCCACCCCGCACAGCAGCACCACCGCCACCGCGACGACCAGCGCCGACTGGACGCCCATCCGCAGCGCGGTGGTGCGGAGCAGGCGGTCGTCGGCTGAGCCGCGCAGCGCCTGCCGGAAGACCTCGCGCCGGTCGCGGGGGCCCCTCATGGCATCCGGCCCAGCTGGTAGCCGCGCCCGCGCACGGTGTCGACGATCCTGCGGCCGAGTTTGCGGCGCAGATAGTGCACGTAGGTGTCCACGACGACCTCGCTCTCCGCGTCGTCGAACACCAGGCCCAGCAGTTGCGCCCGCGAGAACACGTGGCGTGGCCGGGTCGCGAGCGCGGCGAGCAGCGAGCACTCCCGTTCGGACAGCCGGATCGGGGCGGCCTCGCCCCGCATGACCTCGCGGGTGTCGAGGTCCAGCCGTCCGCCGGGCAGCGGAAGCGACCGGGCGACGTCCAGGTGCCGCCGCCGCAGCGCGCGCAGCCGGGCCAGCAGCTCGTCGACGTCGAAGGGTTTGGGCAGGTAGTCCTCGGCGCCCGCGTTGAGCCCCGCGACCCGGTCGGCGGGGTTGCCCAGCGCGGACAGCATCAGCGTCGGCGTGACGACCCCTCGCTCGCGCAGCCGCGTCAGCAGGTCGAGGCCGTTGAGCGCGGGCAGGCCCCGGTCAAGCAGTAGCACGTCGTAGCCGCGCGTGAGCCCGAAGTGCAGGCCGCGCTGGCCGTCACCGGCCTGGTCGACGGCGTAGCCCTCCTCCTCGAGCAGGGAGGTGAGCATCTTCAGCAGTTGCGGATCGTCCTCGACGACCAGTACGCGCGGCGCGTTCACACGGTGATTGTGCCGGTACTCCTGTAGACCCTCCGTTCGGTGTCGACCGCGAACACCTCGCAGCCGGGGCGGGCCGCGGCCCACTCGATGCCGTCACGGCCCATCGCGAACGCCGCGGTCGAGGTCCCGTCGGCGACGGTCAGGTCGTCCGCGATCACAGTCAGGCTGACCAGGTCGTGCACGGGGCGCCCGGTGCGGCCGTCGATGATGTGGTGGCCCCGCTCGTAGGTCCCGGAGGTCGCGACCGCCCGGTCACGGACTTCGAACACCGCGCACACCTCGTGCGCGAGGTCGGGGTGCCGGATACCGATCGACCACGGCCGGCCCGGCTCGGGTTCCCCCGCCGCGACGACGTCGCCGCCCGCGTTGAGGCAGAAGTCCCGGACGCCGGTGGCGCGCAGCGCGTCGGCCGCGCGCTGGACGGCCCAGCCCTTGACCACGCCGCACGGGTCGAGCGGACGGCCGGGCAACCGGGCGCGGAAGGCGCCGCCGGTGTCGCGCTCGTATTCGGCGCACAGGGCGAGGATCTCTTTCAGTTCGGGGCTGTGTTCCCCGCGACAGACCTCGCTGTCCGGGCGGAACGGGCTGAACCTCCGGTCCGCCTCACGCAGCAGCTCGAACACGACTTCGCCGGATTCACCGTGTGGGGTGTGGAGGGTAATCGGCAACCCCATGATGTGTTCGACACGCCGCATCAGTTTCCCTTCGCGTTGATGGCCGCCTGCAACGACTGGGCGAAGGCGTCGCTCGTCTCGGTCGCCCCGGAAACGCTGTCGATGTGCGCGCTCTGGGCCTGCAGCGCCTCCTGCCGCAGCGTCGGCGCGGCGTAGGAGGCGATCCGCTGGCTGTGCCCGTCGGACGGCTCGGTGATGAGCTGAACGTCGGTGATCTTGCCGTTGGTGAACGTGGCGCGCACCTGGTAAGGCCCGAAGTCGGTCTCCACTGTGGACCCGTCGACGTTCTTCGTGCCGCTGGATCCGCCGGAACCACCGGATGTCCCGGAGGTTCCCGAGGTACCGGAAGTACCCGAGGTATCGGATGGGCTAGGCGGTGCGGCGCCGGTGGAGTCCGTGCCGGTCGCCGGTGTCCCGCCGCCCGAGCCGTCGGCCGGCGCGGGCGAGGCGGGCAGGGCACCCATTTGGGAGCTGGGGTGATACTCCAGCAACGGGATCAGCCCGGCGATCGTGAGCATCACTACGACCAGGACCTTACGCATGGTTCTCCTCAGGACGCGAAGGCGAAACGCTCGGAATGCAGCTGGGAATCGGGGAGACCGAGGCGGACGAGCGTCCGGCCCACCGCGTCGGTCATCCCGGGCGGGCCGCACACGAACACGTCGCGTCGGCGTACGTCCGGCACCATCGCCGCGACGTGGCGGGGACCCATCATCGGGCCGAACTGGCCGACCGCGGTGGACGGGCCGAGTACGACGTGCAGACGCGCCCCGCACCAGCGGGCGAGCTGGTGCATCTCGTTGGCCAGCACCGCGTCCTGGCGCCGGCTGGCCCGGTAGATCACCGCGATGTCGTCGCCGGCGCCGGCGAATTCCTCGAGCAGGGCACGGATCGGGGTCACCCCGACACCGCCCGCGATCAGCAGGACCTGTCGCCGGGTGCGTTTGTCCCCGGTGAAGGCGCCGTACGGGCCTTCGGCGAGCACCTTGGTGCCGGGCCGGATCCGTTGCAGCCACGCACTTCCGTCACCGAGGGCCTTCACCGTGATGCGCAGGTGCTTTCCGTCCGGCATCGCGGACAGCGAGTACGGATGTGCCTCCCACCACCGGTCCCGGGTGAGGAAGCGCCACAGGAAGAACTGCCCCGCCCGGGCGGGCAGCCGATCCAGGTCGCGGCCGCCGATCCACACGGTGACGACGTCGCGACTCTCCCGCACCACCGACACGACGTGCAGCTGGTGCCGGAGGTTGCGCGCCAGCGGGATTCCCACGCGTGACACCACGACCGCGGCCAGCGCGGCGCCGTACAGCGTCCACCAGTAGAAGCGGCCGATCGGGGAACTCGTGAAGTCCTGGCCCACCGACACCTGGTGCAGGAAGCCCAGCGCGACCGCGAGGTAGGCGTAGATGTGCACGAAATGCCAGGTCTCGTACCGCATCCGCCTGCGCATCCGGCTGGCCGAGGTGACCGCGACGCCGATGAGCAGGATCAGCGCCACGGTCGCCTTGAGCATGTCCGGGGTGTCGAAGACGATCGTGCCGATCTCGGAGACGACACCGCTGCCGTCCTGCTCGGCGTAGCCGAGGGTGATGAACACCGCGTGCACGAGCACGAGCCACAGCACCCAGAATCCGCTCCACCGGTGCCAGGCGGTGAGACGGTCCATCCCCAGTCTGGTCTCCAGCCACGGCAACCGCGCGATCAGCACGAGTTGGAGGATGAGCGCCAGTGCGCCGTAGAGCCCGGTGAGCCTGCCGATTCCGGTCAACAGGCCGCCAGGGGCCCCGAAATCGGTGAAGCCGTTGCCGAGCACGAACAGGTCCGTCGCCCACGCGCCATTGAGCGCGAGCAGAGCGAACAACCACCACTTCACTGTCACAACCACAGTGTCGGGAAATTTTCTGAGTGAAGTCTTGGAACCGGCCTCGCGTCACTGTCCCGGATGGACGTGACGGCGGACGGCCACGGTGACCTCACGGACACTTCACGCGGTAGCCCGCGTCACCGCGCGGGGCCGGCGCTGCCGGGATACCGCACGGAAACAATCGCGGGAGCAGCCGAAATTCCTGTGCGGGCCGGGATTTCGGTGCGCGGACCAGCGCGAACACCCGCGTGTCCGGTGCCGTGCAAGGAGTCGGGCAAGGAGTCGGGCAACGGTGCGCGCGCCCGAAGCGGCGTACTCGAACCGGCCGCGGAGATCCCCGCGCGCATTCGGCCGCGGCGGACTCCGGCCGGAAAGGCGTTTCCGAATTCTTCCGATAATCTCAGGTTTCTTTGTCTGTTCTCAGTTTTGTTCGCCGGCATCGGAGATTTCGTGGCCGGGGCTCGCCGGAAATCCGGGTCCGGTTCAGGGTCTTCCCCCATGCGGGGCGCGGACGGCGGCGGGATCGTGGAGGCATGACACAACCGATGCCCAGGACTCACAAGCTCACCCGGCCGCGCGACGACCGGGTCATCGCCGGCGTGTGCGCGGGGCTCGCGCGATGGCTCGGCTGGAAGCCCACCACCGTGCGGATCCTGTTCCTGCTGTCCTTGCTGCTGCCCGGTCCGCAGACGATCCTCTATCTCGTGCTCTGGATCATCATGCCGAGCGAATGAACCCGCCGCGGACTCCGACACCGTCCTCGCGCCGCCGGCGAGCGATCGGCCCGCCGCCGGCGCACCGCTTCGGCGTATTGACCGATCGTTCAACAATATTTAGGTTGTGAGATCGGCGGCGATCACGGGTGATCATCGGGCGGTGACCCCCGCGGGCCGATCGCGGTCGCGTGCACGGGGGTGCGAGGCGTGACGGTCAAGGAGTCCGGATGAAGGTGTTGCCCTGCGGCGATGAGGCGTTCCTCATCGAGGCCGGTGACCTCGAGACCGTGCTCGGCCTCAACGCCGCGCTCACCGGCTGCCCGCCGCCCGGGATCACCGACCTGGTGCCGGCCGCGTCGACCCTGCTCGTCCGGTTCGATCCGCGCGAGACCGATCGCGCCGGCCTGGCACGGCGCCTCGCGGAGACCGCGCCTCTGCCCGTCGGCGCGCGAAGCGGCGAGGAAGTCACCGTCCCCGTGGTCTACGACGGGGAAGACCTCGCCGCGGTGGCCGAACACACCGGACTCGGGATCGGCGGTGTGATCACCGCGCACACCTCGGCCGAATACACCGTGGCCTTCGGCGGGTTCGCGCCCGGCTGGGGCTACCTGACCGGGCTCGATCCCCGCCTGCACGTGCCCCGGCTCGAAACGTCGCGCACCCGCGTGCCGGCCGGGACGGTGGCCATCGCCGGCGAGTTCAGCGGGATCTACCCGCGGCCCTCCCCCGGCGGCTGGCGGCTGCTCGGGCACACCGCGGTGACCCTGTGGGACTCCACCCGGCCCGTGCCCGCGCTGCTGCGGCCGGGGGTCCGCGTGCGCTTCACGGCGGTGGCCGATGCCGGTTGAGGTGATCCGGCCGGGCCTGCTCACCACGGTGCAGGATCTCGGCAGACCGGGCCTGGCCGCGCTCGGGGTCGGCCGGTCCGGCGCGGCCGACCGGCGCTCGGCCGCGCTGGCGAACCGGTTGGTGGGCAACCGCGAAACCGCGGCGTGCCTCGAAGTCACCCTCGGCGGTCTTGCGGTGCGCTTTCCCGACGCCGCCTGGATCGCGGTCACCGGCGCGCCCTGCCGGATCGACCGGAACGGTCGTAGCGAGGCGGTGAACTGCGCCATCCGGGTCGCGCCGGGCGAGGTGGTCGTGCTCGACCGACCCACCGCCGGCCTGCGCAGCTATCTGGCCGTGCGCGGGGGATTCGCGGTCGCGGCCGAACTCGGCTCCCGGTCGACCGATCTGCTCTCCGGGCTCGGCCCCGCGGCGCTGTGCCCGGGCGACCTGGTGCCCATCGGCGAGGACATCGCCGGCCCGTTGCCGCCGATCGACGTCGCCCCCGTCGCCGCGCCGTCCGCGGCGGCGCTGACCGTGCGGGTGCTGCTGGGCCCGCGCCAGGACTGGTTCAGTCCGGACGCGCTGCACACCCTGACCCGCTCACCGTATGTGGTCACGTCACAGAGCAACCGGATCGGCGTCCGGCTGGACGGCCCGCCGCTGACCCGGTCGCGGGGCGGCGAACTGCCCAGTGAGGGCATGGTGGCCGGGGCGCTGCAGGTGCCGCCGAACGGCAAACCCGTGCTGTTCCTGGCCGATCATCCGGTGACCGGCGGCTATCCGGTGATCGCCGTCGTGCGCACCGACGACCTGCCGGTGGTCGCGCAGGCGGTGCCGGGACAGGCGCTGTCCTTCCGGGTCACCTCGCTCGCGAGCTGATCTCCCGCGAGGCCTTTTCCCCTACACGGTCCCGAAAACGGCCGTGCGGCCTGCCCACCGGAGAACCGGTGAGCAGGCCGCACGGGATCAAACGGGGTGAGTCAGTCACCCTGGACCGGGGCGACGTTCCCCCCGGGCACCTGGTTGGGCATCAGCACGGCGCTGTCACCCGGGTAAGGCGTGGTGAAGTTGTTGGAGGAGTACCAGATGTCCCGGTTCTCCTGCGCCATGTTCACCATGTCCTCGGTGGTGTAGTTCTGCTTCGCGGACCACTGCGCCCAAGCGCTCTGCACCGCGCTGGTGGTCTGCGCGGGCTGCGGGTTGGTCGAAGTCAGCGGAATCTGGTTCGGCAGATAGTTGTACGGCGTGAAGTCAGGCTTGTTGGTGAACGCGTCGAACATGGGGGTGGCCGTCATGTCCTGCGAGTTCATCGGGGGGAGACCGAGGATCTGCTCGATCGTCCGCATGACGTTGACCTGGCTGTAGTAGGTGTTCACGACCGCGCCACGCTGGGCGTACGGGCTGATGATGAGCGTCGGGTTACGGTGCCCGTCAACGTGGTCGACACCGTTCTGGGAGTCGTCCTCCAGCACGAAGATGGCGGAGTTCTTCCAGTACGGGCTGTGCGAGATGGTGTCCACGATCCGGCCGAGGGCCAGGTCGTTGTCCGCCACGTGCGCGGCCGGCGTGATCGCACCGGGGGTGGTCCCCTCGGTGTGGTCGTTCATCAGCCACATCATGTTGAGGTTCGGCAGGTTGTTGTTCTTCACGTAGTTCGCGAAGGTCTGCTGGAACAGATCCGCCCGGTACTGGTCCGGAATGTTCAGGTCGAAGTTGGGGAAGTTCGGCTGAGTGATCTGCGCCAGCGACGGGATGTCCGTCTTCGGCTGGTAGCTGCCGATCGGGTAGTTCAGCGGACCGGACGCCTTGCCCTCGAGCACCTGCGAGTCGTGGTACCAC
>DASSAD010000340.1:0-23748 GCA_035685725.1 Amycolatopsis sp.
GGCGGTGTCGGCCAGCGCGCGGTCGAGCCGGTGCAGCGCCGCGGCCCGGTCCGGCCCCCAGGCGATCACCTTGGCCAGCATGGGGTCGTAGTTCGAGGTGACGGTGGTGCCCGGGGCCAGCCAGGAATCGACGCGGACGCCGCGCGGCTCGCCCAGCGCGAGGACGGTGCCGCCGGTCGGGACGAATCCGCGCGCGGGATCCTCGGCGTAGACGCGGGCCTCCACCGCGTGCCCGTCGAAGCGGATGTCCTGCTGTGTCAGGGAAAGCGGCTCACCGGCGGCGATGCGCAGCTGCCATTCCACCAGGTCGAGACCGGTCACCAGCTCGGTCACCGGGTGCTCGACCTGCAGGCGGGTGTTCATCTCCATGAAGAAGAACTCGCCGGGTTCCTTGGCCGACACGATGAACTCGACCGTGCCCGCACCGGTGTAGCCGACCGACCGCGCCGCCTCGACCGCGGCGGCGCCCATCCGCTCCCGGGTGGCCTCGTCCAGCAGCGCCGAGGGTGCCTCCTCGATGATCTTCTGGTGCCGCCGTTGCAGGCTGCACTCGCGTTCTCCGAGGTGGACGATCCTGCCGTGGGCGTCGCCAAGTACCTGGATCTCGATGTGGCGCGGCTCGGTGACGAACCTTTCGACCAGCAACCGGTCGTCGCCGAAGGCCGACTTCGCCTCCCGGCGCGCGGACTCGATCGCCGCGGAAAGTTCCTCCCGACGCGTGACCAACCGCATCCCCTTGCCGCCGCCACCCGCGGAAGGCTTGAGCAGCAAGGGGTAGCCGACCTCGTCGGCTCGGGTCACCTCCGCGCTGCCCGGTACCACCGGGACCCCGGCCGCGGCGACCGTCGCCTTCGCGCGGATCTTGTCGCCCATCGCGTCGATGGCCGAAGCGGGCGGTCCGATGAACACCAGGCCCGCCTGGGCGCAGGCTCGCGCGAACCGGGCGTTCTCCGCGAGAAACCCGTAACCGGGATGCACCGCCTCGGCGCCCGCGCCGACCGCCGCGCGCACGATGTCCGGAATGGACAGATAGTCCGGGATCCGGACGGCGAGGTCGGCTTCCCGCACGTGCCGGGTGTCGGCGTCCGCGTCGCTGTACACCGCGACGGCCCGGATTCCCAGCCGGCGCAACGTGTCCATGACCCGGACGGCGATCTCTCCGCGGTTGGCGACCAGAACGGTGTCGAACATGTCTCCCCTCACATCCGGAAAACGCCGTAGCCGACCGGTTCCAGCGGCGCGTTCGCGGTTACCGACAGCGCGAGCCCGAGCACCGTGCGGGTTTCCGCGGGGTCGAGCACGCCGTCGTCCCACAGGCGCGCCGTCGAGTAGTAGGGATTGCCCTGTTCCTCGTACTGCCCGCGAATGCGGTCCTTGAAGGCTTCCTCGTCCGCGCTGTCGCCGTTTCCGTTGCCGCGCACCGTCGACAACACGGATGCCGCCTGCTCGCCGCCCATCACGGAGATCCGGGCGTTCGGCCACATCCACAGGAACCGCGGCGAATAGGCGCGGCCGCACATCGAGTAGTTGCCGGCGCCGAAGGAACCCCCGATGATCACGGTCAGCTTCGGCACCCGCGCGCAGGCCACCGCGGTGACCATCTTCGCGCCGTGCTTGGCGATCCCGCCCGCCTCGTAGGCCCTGCCGACCATGAAGCCGCTGATGTTCTGGAGGAACACCAGCGGGATCGAGCGCCGGTCGCACAGTTCGATGAAGTGCGCGCCCTTCATCGCGGATTCGGAGAAGAGCACCCCGTTGTTCGCGACGATTCCCACGGGGTGACCGTGGATGCGGGCGAACCCGGTCACCAGGGTCACCCCGTATTCCTTCTTGAACTCGGCGAACCTGCTTCCGTCGACGATCCGGGCGATCACCTCGCGCACGTCGTAGGGCGTGCGCGAGTCGGTCGGGACCACGCCGTAGAGCTGCGCGGGGTCGACCAGCGGTTCCTCGGCCGGCGCGACCTCCCACGGGCGCGGGGCACGCGGGCCGAGAGTGTCCACAATGGATCGGACGATCCGCAGCGCGTGCGCGTCGTCGGTGGCCAGGTGGTCGGTGACGCCGGAGGACCGGGCGTGGACGTCGCCGCCGCCCAGTTCCTCGGCGGTGACCACCTCGCCGGTGGCGGCCTTCACCAGCGGCGGACCGCCGAGGAAGATCGTGCCCTGGTTACGCACGATCACGGCTTCGTCGCTCATCGCGGGCACGTAGGCACCACCGGCCGTACACGAGCCGAGCACCGCGGCGATCTGCGGGATGCCGCGCGCGGACATGGTCGCCTGGTTGTAGAAGATGCGTCCGAAGTGCTCCCGGTCCGGGAAGACCTCGTCCTGCCTGGGCAGGAACGCGCCGCCCGAGTCGACCAGGTAGACGCACGGGAGATTGTTGTGCAGCGCGACTTCCTGTGCACGGAGGTGCTTCTTCACGGTCATCGGGTAGTAGGTGCCGCCCTTGACCGTCGCGTCGTTGGCCACGACGACGCATTCGCGGCCGGAGACGCGGCCGATGCCGGTGATGATGCCCGCGGCAGGGGCTTCGTCGCCGTAGAGGCCGTTCGCGGCCAGCGGTGAGAGTTCGAGGAACGGCGACCCGGGGTCGAGCAGCGCGTCGACGCGGTCACGGGGCAGCAGCTTGCCGCGCTCCACGTGCCGCGCGCGGGCCCGCTCGGAGCCGCCGGCCCGGGCGGTGTCGAGGCGTTTGCGCAGGTCCGCGACGAGCTCGGCATGCACCGTCGCGTTGCGCAGATAGCTCTCGCTCCGCGGATCGGCGGAGCTGGTGAGCGTCGGGGTGTCCATGGACACCAGGTTAGTCGCCGTTAACATCATCCACGATGTTAACGGCGACTAACGTCGGAGGCAATCAGCCGAGCCTCAGACCCCGGCCTGGAACGTGGGCAGGTAGCCGCCCTGCTGGCCGGCGGCGGTGGGGTGATAGGACTCGTCGACCGGGTAGGTCACGCTGTGCAGCCACGGGTCGCTGGAGCAGATCTCGTGGCCGGTGAACGCCGGACGCACGTCGGCGAAGGTGAAGCCGGCGTTGGCCGCCTCCTTCGAGATCACCGAGTCCAGCGCGTCGGCGCCGCCGTTGATGTAGCCGCGGGAGGTGTCCGACAGCCCGACGACGCACGAGCCACCGATCTTGTAGAAGTGCGGGTAGCCGAGCACCACGACATGCGCGTTGGGCGACTTGCTCTTGATCGTGCTGTACACGTTGTCGAGCAAGCCGGGCAGAGTCGTGTTGACGTAGTTCGTCGCGTTCGTCACCGCGGTCTTGCAGCCCGAGTCACCCTCGAGGATGCAGTCCTCCATCACGCTGGAGAACCCGGCGTCGTTGCCCCCGATCGTGATCGAGACGAGGTTCGTCGACGAGGTCAGTGCGCCCACCTGGTTGTTCAGCACATCCGAGGTCTTCGCCCCCGAACAAGCCTGGAAGCTCAGCGTCGCCCCGGTCGAACCGGCATAGAGGTACGGATAGGCGTTCGCGCTTCTCTTGCAGCTGCTGGAATCCAGGTAGCTTCCGGCCCCCACGCCCGAGGTGTACGAGTCACCGAGCGCGACATAGTTGGTGGCCGCGTTGGCCACTCCGGCGAATCCCAGCGTCGCCAACGACGCGACCGCACCGACGACCAGTGTTCTCAGCACTGTCGGATCCCTTCCGTGAGTTATAAACCCAGAGAAGGAATACCAGGAGTCTTCCCCACGCGGGACCGTATTTAGTAGGCTTCTTGACAAAATTGCCAGGTTAGCGGCGGCTAACTTGACCCGATAGCATGACGCGGTGTCCCTCTCCACACCGCTCGTGAACGGCGCGAAGGCCAGCCGTCGCGAACAGATCCTCGCGGCCGCCGCGGAGTTGTTCGCCCAACACGGTTTTCACGGCGTCGGGATCGACGACATCGGGGCGGCCGTGGGGATCTCCGGTCCCGCGCTGTACCGGCATTTCCGCAGCAAGGACGCCATGCTCGGGGAGATGCTGAGCTCGATCAGCCACTTCCTGCTCGACGGCGGCAGCGCACGTGCCGAGGCGGCCGAGGACCCGGAGCTGGCGATCATGGAGCTGGTCGGGTTCCATGTGGAGTTCGCGCTGACCCACCCGTCGCTGATCATCGTGCAGGAACGCGACCTCCCCAACCTCACCGACACCGACCGCAGGCAGGTCCGTGCCCTGCAACGGCGTTACGTCGAGGTCTGGGTGCGCGCGATCCGCGACGCGATGCCGGGCGCCGGCGAGCGGCAGGCCCGATCCGCGGCACACGCCGTGTTCGGGCTGATCAACTCCACGCCCTACAACCGCTACCTGGATGACACCGAACAGGCTGATCTGCTCCGCGAGCTCGCGCTCGGCGCGCTGCGCTCACTGGACCGGTGACCCGGGTTTCCCCTTTCGCCCGTTTTCCGCATCCGAAGAGCCCACGGCGCCCGGGAATTCCGCACGCGCACCGGCGGAACACCGCCTGCGCAAGGCTGGCTGAGGCGACGGTTCCGGTGTTTAGTGGGACGGATGACCGAGCCGCAGAACCTCGTGCGACAGGCACAGCGCGCGCTCGTCGCGATGCAACTCGGCCGCGACGACGAGGCGCTGGACCAGGTCGTGCCCGCGGCCGGCGACGAGCCGAGACGGACGGCGCAGATCCGCGAGCTGATGTTGCTGCTGTTCGGCGAATGCAGCGCGATGGTGTCGGTGCTCGGCGACGGCGGCAGCGCCCCGGTCAAGGTCCAGGTGTTCGATGAGACCGGCGAAGAGGTCCCGATCGACGAAGCCGACCCACCGGTCCGGACCGCCGTGCGCACCCTGCTCGCGAGGGTGCACGGCAACACCGAAGCCGCGCAGGAACAGGTGGAGATCGCCCTGTCCAGCGCCGCGCCCGACGAGGTGAACAGCCTCGTCCTGCAGGCGCTGCGGTGGACGATCCGGCTGTCCACCGAGTGTCAGGCCCGCGCGCTCCCGGTCACCTCCTGGATCTCCGACGCGCTCAGCTGACCGTCAGGCCACCAGCGCCTTCACCAGTGCGGCGATCTGACCGGTTTCGATGAGGAAGGAGTCATGGCCGTAGGGCGAGGAGATCACCGCGGCCGGGCCGGCGCCGGTGATCCCCGCGGCCAGCTCCCGGGACTGGCGGAGCGGATAGAGGCGATCACTGTCCACCCCCGCCACCACGGTCCGGGCCCGCACCCTGGCCAGCGCCGCCGCGACGCTGCCCCGGTCCCGGCCGACGTCGTGCGTGTTCATCGCATCGGTCAGGACCAGGTAGCTGTTCGCGTCGAAGCGCCGCACCAGCTTGTCCGCGTGGTGATCCAGGTAGGACTCGACGGCGAACCGCCCGTCCCCCTGGGGCCGCTGCCCGAACCGCTGGGACAGCTCGGCCTCGCTCCGGTAGGTCACCTGCGCGATCCGGCGGGCAACGGCGAGGCCGCGGTATGGACCGGCGCCCGGCGCCGCGTCGTAGTAGTCACCGCCGCACCAGCCCGGGTCCGACCTGATCGCGTGCAGTTGCGGGGACGCCCAGGCGATCTGGTCGGCCGACGAGGCCGCCGGAGCGGCGAGCACGAGCAGCGAAGCCACCCGCTCGGGCTCCAGCACCGCCCACTCCAGCGCCCGCATGCCGCCCATCGATCCGCCGAGCACGGCGGCCCACCGCCGGATTCCGAGCGCGTCGGCCAGTACCACCTCGGCGGCGACCTGGTCCCGGACGGTCAGGCGCGGAAACCGGCTGCCCCAGGGCTTCCCGTGCGGATCCGGTGACGACGGACCGGTCGTGCCCTGGCAGCCGCCGAGCACGTTGGGCACCACCACGAACAGCTCGTCGGTGTCCAGGGCCCGCCCGGGACCGATCAGCGCATCCCACCAGCCGCGCGTCGGATGACCGGGTCCGGCCTCGCCCGCCGCGTGACTGTCGCCGGTCAGCGCGTGCTCGACGAGCACCGCGTTGGAGGCGTCCGAGTCGAGCGTTCCCCAGGTCTCGTAGGCCAGCCGCACCGAGGGCAGCTCGGCTCCGGACTCCAGGCGCAGCCGGTCGTGCGTGACCCATTGGCGACGTCCCGGCGGATCACCCGTCCGCCATGCTCCGGTGACGGGCGGGCTGCTCATGATTTCGAAGTTACCCAGCCCGACCGGCAACGCGAAAGGTTTTCATCCCGCGGGCGTCCCGCCGGGGCCGCGGGAAGGCCGCTGAGCCGCGCCTTCGTCGCGCGGAACTCTGTTGGGACGCTGGATACTCCTTGTCGACGAGTATCTTAAGAACTAAGATACTTTTATGACTGAAAAGACTTACGACGTAGTGGTGGTCGGCGCGGGACTCGGCGGCCTCTCCACGGCTCTTTTCCTGGCCCGGCACGGCGTCCGGGTGCTGACCGTGGAGCGGCACCCTGGCACCTCGATCCACCCGAGAGCGTCCGGGCAGAGCCCACGCACGATGGAGCTGTACCGGTACGCGGGCATCGACCGGGAAGTGCTCGGCGTCAGCAAACGGGCGTCCCAGGGGTTGCGGATCACCGTTGCGGAAAGCCTCGGCGGCCGAGTCCTCCACCAGATCCTGGAGGACTTCTCCGAGATCGACCTCAGCGCCGCCGTCGGCCTGCCGTGGGGCATGGCCGGGCAGGACGTGGTCGAACCGATCCTGCTCGCGCGGGCCCGGGAACTGGGCGCGCACATCCGGTTTTCCACCGAACTGCGCTCGTTCGAGCAGGACGACGACGGCGTGACGGCGGTGTTGAGTTCGGGCACCGTGCGCGCCCGGTACCTGGTCGCGGCCGACGGCGGCCGGAGCCGCATCCGCCAACGGCTCGGCATCGGGACCGAGGGCCTGGGCACGCTCGGGCACGCGATCGGGATCGTGTTCGACGCCGACCTCGGCGAGCGGCTCCAGCCCGACGTCACCGACCTCGTCTACCTGCGCAACGAGCGGTTCACCGGCGCGCTGGTCAACACCGACGTGCCGAACCGGTTCGTGTTCGGCACCGAGTTCCACCCGGAAAACGGCGAAACGACCGCGGACTTCACCCCCGAGCGGATCACCGAGCTGATCCGGATCGCCACCGGCCTGCCCAGCGTGGCACCGGACGTCCGCTGGGTCGGCGCCTGGGAGACGGCGGCACGCGTCGCCACCACGTTCCGCGGCGGCCGGGTCCTGTTGGTCGGAGACGCCGCGAAGGTGACCCCGCCGACCGGCGGCATGGGCGGGAACACCGCCGTCGGCGACGGGCACGACGTCGCGTGGAAACTCGCCGCCGTGCTCCAGGGCCAAGCGGGACCCGGTCTGCTCGACAGCTACGAAGCCGAACGCAAACCGTTCGCGGAACTGGTGGTCACGGCCTCCCTGCACAACCTGCGGCAGCGGATGCGCCCGGAGCTGGACCTCTCCGGAGTACCCGAGCCGGTGGACGCGATCGAGCTGACGCTCGGCTACCGCTGCCGGTCTTCGGCGGTGGTCATCGCCGACGACGACCCGCGTCCGGCGGAGAACCCGAACCGGCCCACCGGGCGGGCCGGGTTCCGCGCCCCGCACCTGCCGATCACCATCGACGGCCTGCAACAGTCCACTGTGGACCTCTTCGGGCGCGGCTGGGTACTCCTCACCGCCGACGGTTCGTGGCGGAGGGCCACGCCGACGGACATCGACCTCCGTGTTCTCGGCACGGATTTCGCCGCCTCGCGGGAGATCTTCCTGGCGCGCTACGGCATCCGGCCCGGCGGCGCGACGCTGGTCCGTCCCGACGGGATCGTCGCGTGGCGCACCGTGGCCGCTCCGGGCGACCCGGCCGGCGTCCTGCGCGACGTCCTCGCGCGCGTCCTGAGCCGGTAGGTATCGAGCCGGCAAGTCCTGAGCCGGTGAGGGAATCCCACCGGCGCGTGCCGGCGCACCGCGGGCCGTGCACGGCGAACGCGGCCGTGCGGACGGCACGCTTCCCCCCAGCGCAGCACACTATGCTGCGGAAATGGTGTCCGTCCGAAGCGTCGTCGACCGGGTCGGGCCGACGCTGTTGCATGCGGTGGTGGTCCCCGAGGCGTGCCCCGCCGCGGCGGACGTGGTGATCGCCGAACCCGGCGCGAGCCAGGTGTCGGCGGGTGACCTCGTGCTCGGCGTGGCCGTGGCGAACCTGACCGACGCGATCGCACTGGTGGCAGAGTGCGCCGCGCGGGAAGCGGCCGCGGTACTGGTCAAACCACCCGTGGCGGCGAAACCGGCGCTCCGGAAGGCGGCCGACGCGGCGGGGATCGCGCTGGTCTCGGTGCGCGCGGCCACGGCGTGGGCACAGCTCGTGTGGTTGCTGCGCGCAGTCCTCGACGCCGGCGACGACGGTCCGGACGAGCCGGGCTCCGGCGATCTGTTCCAGCTCGCCGACGTGGTCGCGTCGGTGGTCGACGCGCCGGTCACCATCGAGGACACCAACTCGCGGGTACTCGCCTATTCCGCGCGCCAGGACCTGACCGACCCGGCGCGGGTGTCCACGATCATGGGCCGGCGAATCCCCGACGACGTGCTCACGCGCTTCCGCTCGCGGGGCGTCTTCCGCGAGCTCACCCGCGGTCGGCAGACGATCTTCGTGTCGGCCCAGCGGGACGGCACGCTGCCCCGGCTGATCGTGCCGATCCGGATGGGCGGCGAGCTGCTCGGCTCGATGTGGGCGGTGGTCGCCGGACCGGTCTCCGACGAGCGGGCCGCCGCGTTCGCCGACACCGCACCCGTGGTCGCGCTCCATCTGCTGCGGCGGCGCGCCCACACGGATGCCCGGCGGCGTGTTTCCGCCGAGGTGCTGCGTGCCCTGCTCGACGGAAAAGCCGGTCCCCGCAAGGCGATCGCGGAGCTGGAGCTGACCGAAGGGCCCCACCGCGTGGTCGTCGTGGATCCGGCCGGCGGCGACACCACCGACGCCGAAGCGCTGCGCCTCGCCCTGTTGGACCGGATCTCGCAGGGAATCGGCCGGCGGCCCGTCGCCGCCGAACTGGACGGCCTGCTCTACGCGGTCGTCCCGGACGGCGACGGCCCGGGTTCCTGGGCCGAACTCCGGACGGCACTGACCGACCCGCCCGGCCGGCACCGGTTCGCCGCGGGCGCGCCGGTCGAGATCGGCGAGCTGGCCACGTCCCGCCGGCAGGCGGAGGAAACGCTCGGCCTGGTGCGCGCCGGGCTGGTGAAAGGCCAGGCGAACAGCTTCGACGAGCTGTGGACGGCGCTGGCCCTGCACCGGATGGCGACCGCGGCCACCGCGGCACGGGTGACCGAGCTCGGACCGCTGGCCGGACTTCGCGCACACGACCAGGCCAACACCACCGACTACGTCACGACGCTGTACGAGTGGCTGCGTTTTCCCGGTGACCCGCGGGCGGCGGCGCGCGCCTTGCGCATCCACCCCAACACCTTCCGCTACCGCATGCGGCGGCTGCTGGAGATCGTCCCGCTGAACCTGGACGACCCCGACGAGCGGTTAGCATTGGTGATCCAGCTTGTTTCGCTGCGCTGGGCCTAGTTTTCGGCGAAGCCCACGCGGACCACGATCAGCAGCGGGAGCGCGAATGTTCGAAGGTTCGGTGGCCGGGTTGTACCGCTGGCCGGTGAAATCCCTGCGGGGAGAGCGAATCGACGCCGCACGCCTCGACGAACGCGGGTTGGCCGGAGACCGCGCGCACGCCTTGATCGACCTTCGCCCCAAGCGGGCCGGGCAGGTGCTCACCGTACGCCAGCTGCCCCGGTTACTCGGCTGGAGCAGCGCCTTCGGCCCGGACGTGCTCGACCCGGCGGGGCCGCCGAAGCTCCGCTCACCCGAAGGCACGGAATGGTCGTGGACCGATCCGGCCACCGCCGGCGCGCTGAGCGACTACCTCGACATCCCGCTCGAACTGCGCGCGGCGGAAGGCATGCAGGACCGCGGGCCGACGATCCTGGTGACCGTCGAAGCCTCCCTGGCCGCGCTGGCGGACGAGCTGTCCGCGCCGGTCGACCTCGCGCGGTTCCGCCCGAACGTGCACCTGAGCCTGGACGCTCCGCCCTTCGCCGAGCAGGACTGGGGACCGGGCACCACGATCACCATCGGGGACCTCTGGCTGGAAGTCGTCGGGGACCGGGCCGGGCCGTGCATCCGGTGTGCCGTGCCGAGCTGGGAGCCGGCCGGGCGGGAACGCTGGCCGAAACTGCAACGGTGGCTGATCGAGCAGCACGACAACAAGTTCGGCGTGATCATGCGGGCCACCCGCGCGGGCACCGTCCGGCCCGGTGACGCCGGCTACGCTCGGCCGAACGAGTGAAGGCAGCCGGACAACGACATTTCGGCGCTCATCGTTGTGCAGCATGTGCCGGGTGGACGATCAGGTGATCGAACGGGCCCGGCGCGTCCTCCGGGCGGCCGGGCACCGGGTCTCCTTCCAGCGGGGCGAAACGCTGATGTCGCTCGGCGCGCCGAGCGACGATGTCCTGGTGATCGAATCCGGCTCGGTGAAGGTGGTGTTGTCCGGCCAGACCGGTGCGCAGCTGATCGCCGGGCCGTACGGGCCGGGCGAGCTGATCGGCGAACTCGGCGTGCTGGAACGGCGGCCCCGCAGCGCCACCGTGATCGCGCACCGGGCAGGTTCGGCGATTCGTGTTGCCGCACCCGTTTTCCGGGCCTTCGCCGACCGGAACCGCGAGGTGCTGCTGTGGGTCAACGCCACGCTCCGGGAACGCTTGCACAACGCCGACCGCCGGCAGCTCGCGATCGCCTCGCAGGACGTCACCACCCGGGTCGCGGCGCAGCTGCTCGCCTGGGCCGAGACGTTCGGTGAACCGACCGGTGCGGGGCTCCTCGTGCGCGGCATCCCGCAGGACGATCTGGCGAAATCCGTTGTCGCGTCGGTCAAATCGGTCGACGCGGCGTTGAAGTCGTTGCGCGCGAAGGGATTGGTGCGGACCGGGCGGCTGCACTACCTGCTGCCCGACCCCGAACGGCTGGCGAGATCGCTCGGCCCTGCCGGGTGGCGCCCGGAATCGAGCGGATGACCGGGCCGAATCACGAGCCTTGTCCCTTGTTTCCGGGAGAAGCGTTTCACCCGGTTCCACCAGACTCGCAGCATGGACCTGATGCCGGAGACGCGGGTGCTGCTGGGTGTGGACGTGATCGGTTCGGCGGGCAACCCGGGCCACCAGTACAACGCGCTGTGGCGGGCACTGGACCGGATGCTCGGCACTGCACTGAACGAGTGCGGCATACCGAACGACGAGTTGCTCGACTGGGAGCCCGGCGGCGACGGCGTCCTGTACACGCTCCCGAGCAGACGCCTGGGCACCGCACTCGACCTGACCGAGCACCTGGATCGGCTGGCCGCGGCGCACAACCGAAAGCACAAGCCGGATCTCCGACTGCGCATCGCGGTCGAACTCGGCGCGGTGGGCGACGAGCCCGGCTACTACGCCCCGAAGGTCTGGCAGCAGCGGTTGCTGAACGCGCGGGCGTTCAAGGAACTGATGAAGCACTGCCTGCGCGAACGGCCCGAAGGTTCGGTGAACACCGGCCTGATCGTGTCCGCGCCGGCCTTCCGGGAGGTCTTCAGCGGCGACTACACCCGCACCGTCCAGCGCCACGACTTCGCGGAAATCGAAGCCTCGGAAAAGGAATTCGCCGAAACGGCCTGGGTACGCGTGCCCGGACTCGACTCCCGCACCCTGAAGGAGTTCGTCGCGGCGACGGCGGCCACCGACACGGCCGGAATCACCGAAACCACCCCGGAACCGAAGACCCGAGTGGTCAACCAGGTCTTCGGCACGATGAACGGCGTCCAGGCCGGCGACGTCCACGGCGACATCAACTTCGGCCCAAAGGCCTGACCGCGAGTCCCCTCTTCCGGTCGCCGAGTCCCCCCGTCCGGTCGCCGAGTCCTCCCGTCCGGTCAGCAGCCCGGGACGGTACGGCCCGGGGCCACCGGAACGCGCCCGTGTCTCGACGAAGGTGATGTTGGCGAAGGTCAGGTCGACAGCACCTGCCCCGGACCGGCGACCGGATCCGGCGCCAGGCTCTCCGGCGCACCGAACTCGCTCAGCCACACCGCTCTCATGCCGCACACTCCGCGGTTTCGAGCCGGGTGGAGGTCAACCGCTTGTCGTGCGCGAACCACCGAACCCGGACAGAATTGTTCTTCAGCGACGATGACTCCGCCGTCCGGGCGGTTCACCGTGGTGATGACCACCGCACCACGACCAGGAGGAAGCCGTGCGCATCGCCGTTCCCAGTGAGATCAAGAAGCACGAGTACCGGGTCGCGCTGACCCCGGCGGGCACGCACGAACTGACCGCGCGCGGCCACGAGGTGTTCGTCGAAACAGGGGCGGGGCTGGGCTCGGCGATCACCGACGACGAGTACACCTCAGCGGGCGCGAAGATCCTGCCCTCCGCGGCGGACACCTGGGCGGAGGGCGAGGTGCTGCTGAAGGTGAAAGAGCCGGTCGCCGCGGAGTACGACCGGCTGCGCGCCGGGCAGGTGCTGTTCACCTATCTCCATCTGGCCGCCGACCGTGCGCTGACCGAGGCGCTGCTGGCCGCGGGCACGACGGCGATCGCCTACGAGACGGTCCAGAAGCCGAACGGGTCGCTGCCGCTGCTCGCGCCGATGTCGGAGGTCGCGGGCCGGCTCGCCCCACAGGTGGGGGCTTACGCGCTGATGAAACCGAGCGGCGGACGCGGCGTGCTGCCCGGCGGGATTCCCGGGGTGCACCCCGCGCGGGTGGTGGTCATCGGCGGTGGGGTCGCCGGACTCAACGCCGCCAGGGTTGCACTCGGTCTGGGCTCGGAGGTGGCGATCCTGGACACGAACGTGGACCGGTTGCGCGAGATCGACCAGGCTTTCCACGGCCGTATCCGGACGGTCGCCTCGACGGCGCTCTCGATCGAGCAGGCGGTGGTGGCGGCCGACCTGGTGATCGGCGCGGTCCTGGTGCCGGGTGCCCGCGCGCCGAAGCTGGTTTCGAACGAGCTGGTCGCGCACATGAAGCCGGGTAGTGTGCTGGTCGATATCGCGATCGATCAGGGTGGCTGCTTCGCCGACTCGCATCCGACCACGCACGACGAGCCCACCTATACCGTGCACGACTCGGTGTTCTACTGCGTGGCGAACATGCCGGGCGCGGTCCCGCGGACGTCGACCTATGGCCTGACGAACGTGACCCTGCCCTATGTGCTCGCGCTGGCCGAGCACGGTTGGCAGGCCGCGCTGCAGGCGGACCCGGCACTGGCACGGGGCCTGAACACCCACGCCCACACCCTCACCAACCCCGCCGTCGCCGCCGCCCACACCCTCCCCCACACCCCCCTCTGACGCCGCATTCCCTGCGACCACAAGTGAGGCTCGGAATCCACAAGAAAACGGGCACCAAGCCCCCACAACGGGCCGCCGAACCAAAAACACCCCACCCCACCCCCGGATCTCGCCCCACCCCACCCGATCACCCACGAACACCGCGGGGGGGGTGGGGGCCCCCCCCCCCCACGACACCTGGTTGAACACAACAGGAAAGGGGCCAAAAGCCGAACAAGGGGCGGCCCGCTCAACCAGCCTGGGGGTCACTGGGAGCGGGCCGCCATGTTCGAGTCTAGGGGGTCGGGACGTACTTCGCTGCATTGGGGTCGGAAGTTCGCAGAAAATATTTCTTCACCGAGCGTGCATGCAAATGGTTATTCGATGACAGAAAGTGACATTTCACCCACCGGCCCAGCGTGACGACCTGATGCGGCAGGATGTCCGCCATGCAACACGACGGGAGTGGCCGCATCTGGGTGCAGGGCCTGTCCAAGCGGTTCGGGCCCGTCGCTGCGGTGCAGAATCTGAGTTTCGCGGTGGAACCGGGCTCGGTGACCGGGTTCCTCGGCCCGAACGGCGCCGGGAAGACCACGACGCTGCGTATGTTACTCGGTCTGGTGACCCCGTCGGCGGGCACGGCGTTGATCAACGGCCGCCCCTACCACCAGCTCGGCAACCCGGCCCAGGTCGTCGGCGCGGTGCTGGAGAACGAGGGTTTCCATCCCCGGCGGACCGCCCGCAACCACCTTCGGGTGTACGCGGCGGCGATCGGCGCGCCCGATCACCGCGCGGACGAGGTGCTCGGCCTGGTCGGACTGTCCGCGGCCGCGAACCGCAGGGCGGGCGGGTTTTCCCTGGGGATGCGCCAGCGGCTCGCGCTCGCGACCGCGCTGATCGGCAACCCGCAGGTGCTGGTCCTGGACGAGCCGGCCAACGGCCTGGATCCGGAAGGCATCGTCTGGTTGCGGAACTTCCTGCGCTCCTACGCCCGCGAGGGGCGCACCGTCCTGGTGTCGAGCCACCTGCTCAGCGAGGTCGAGCAGACCATCGACCAGGTCGTGGTCATCAGCGGTGGCACCACCCGCTACTACGGTTCGCTGGAACAACTGCGCAGCAGCCGGCAATCGCGTGTCCTGGTGCAGGCCGCGGACTCCACCGCGCTGGTCACCGCGCTCCAGGAGGCCGGGTTCACCCAGGTCGAGCCGACCCAGGACGGGCGTATCTCGGTGGTCGGTGTCACGCGTCAGCAGGTCGGTGACGTGGCCGCGAAGGCGGGCATCGCGCTGTACGGCGTGGAAGAGGATCGCGCCGACCTGGAAAAACTGTTCTTCCAGCTGACCACTCCGCAGTATGCCGCGCCGCCGCCGGGCTACGGCGCGCCGCAACCCGGCGCCTGGGGTGGCACGCCGCCCCAGGGGTATCCGCCCCAGCAGCCGGGCTATCCGCAGCAGCAGCCGTACCAGCAACAGCCCTATCAACAGCAACCACAGCAGCAGGCACCGCAGGGCGGTTGGGGAGGACAGGGCTGATGGGCCGGTTGATCAAGGCCGAGTTCCGCAAGACGCTCAGCCTGAAGGTCTGGTGGATCCTGATCATCCCGCTGGTGGTGGTCTCGTTCCTGCTGGCGTT
This sequence comes from Amycolatopsis sp., assembly GCA_035685725.1. Taxonomy (GTDB): domain Bacteria; phylum Actinomycetota; class Actinomycetes; order Mycobacteriales; family Pseudonocardiaceae; genus Amycolatopsis_E. The sequence goes on from DASSAD010000340.1 coordinate 14,889, forward strand.
CGTCTGGGGCAAGCTGACCAACGACTTCGCCGACTTCATGGGCGACGGAACCGCGTCGATCATCGCCGCGCAGGTGGGGCTGTCCCCCGACCAGTTGCCGGTGGGCCTGATGGCCATCGCGCACGGGGTGAACATCGCCGAGCTCGTCCCGGCCATCTTCGGCGTGTTCGCGCTGGCCGGCGAGTACAGCAGCAAGACGATCACCACCACCTTCCTGACCGCGCCGAACCGGGTTTCCGCGCTGAGCGCCAAGATGATCACCTACCTGGTGTGGGGTGCGCTGTACGGCGTGGTGAGCTTCGGTGTCGCCGCGCTCGCGACGCTGATGACGGTCAGCTCCCAGCGGTTGCCCACCGCCGGCGAATGGTTCGCCGCGCTCGGCGCGACCGTGCTCGCCTACATGCTGGTGACCCTGTTCGGCGTCGGCTTCGGCGCGGTCCTCAACAAGGTCGTGCTCGCGGTCATCCTGCTCATCGGGTACTTCCTGCTGGTGGAGAACGTGCTGGTGCTCCTGTTGTGGGACAAGACCGACGTCCTCGGCGCGATCCTGCCGAACGGGACCGCCGACGGCATCGTGAGCGGCGTCGCGGCACAGGCGATGGGTGTGACCTCGCTCAACGTGCCCACCACGGTGGCGAACTTCGACAAGCTGGGACTCCAGCTCGCGGCGGGCGCGCCCGGGGTGGTCAGCTGGTGGCTGTCGGCACTGGTCTTCCTGGCCTGGACGCTGGTGTTCTTCGTCGGCGGCTGGCTCGGCAACCAGCGCCGTGACATCACCTGATCAACGCTCCCACGCTGGGCTGCCGCCCCGCTCACCGCGGCGGAGGGCGACCGGGATCACCTCGCCGGACCTCGCGAATGATCTTCGACCGGGTGGAATGTCGGTGGGCACGCCTAATCTGGCTAGGTGACCGTTGCGCCCACTGGCTGGATTTCCCGACTCGTCGCCATCTCGTGGCGGCATCCGTCCGTCGTCGTGCTCTCCCTCGTCGCGGCTGTACTGAGCGTCGGGCTCCAAGCGGTGACGCCGCTGATCGTCCGGGTCGCGGTGGACGACGCGGTCGGCGGGTACACCGCGAACCTGGGCTGGCTGGTGGCCGGTCTGGTCGGGGTGCAGGTGCTGATGTTCGGCGCCGCGTTCGTGCGCCGTTACTTCGGCGGGCAGCTCGCCCTGGACGTGCAGCACGACCTGCGGCGGGCGGTGTTCGCTTCGGTGTCGCGTTTGGACGGTGGAAAGCAGGATGCGCTGCACACCGGGCAGGTGGTCTCGCGCGCCATCACCGACCTGCAACTGGTCGTGTCCCTGCTGATGATGGTGCCGATCTCCGCCGGCGCGGTGGCCTTCGCGCTGTTCTCGCTGATCGCCATGCTCTGGATGTCGCCGCTGCTCACGGTGATCGCGCTGATCGTGGTGCCCGCGGTGGCGGTCGTCGCGGCGGTGGCCAGAAAACGGCTCTTCCCGGCCACCTGGTCGGCGCAGCAGCGCGCGGCCGACGTGGCGCAGCAGGTCGAGGAAACGGTCACCGGAGTCCGCGTGGTGAAGGGATTCGGCCAGGAGGCGCGTGAGGTGGCGCGGCTGGAGAAGACGGCGCGGAGGCTGTTCGCCGAGCGGCTGCGGGCCGCGCGGCTGGCGGCCGTGCCCACCGCGACGACCTCGGCCCTGCCGGCCTTCGGGCAGGTCGCGGTGCTCGCCCTCGGCGGCATCCTCGCGCTGCGCGGCCAGGTCAGCATCGGCACGTTCCTCGCCTTCGCCAGCTACGTGTCGGGTCTCATCGGCCCCGCCCGCATGCTGTCCTCGGTGGTCGTGCAGGCGCAGCTCACCCGCGCCGGGGCCGACCGGGTGTACGAGCTGATCGACGCCCAGCCGGAGGTCACCGACGCGCCGGACGCCGGCCCGCTGCCCGACGGACCGCTGTCGATCCGCCTCGACGACGTGCGGTTCGGCTACACCCGCTCGGAACCGGTGCTGAACGAGCTTTCCCTGGACGTCCGGCCGGGGGAAACCCTCGCGCTGGTCGGCACCGCGGGCTCCGGCAAGTCCACGATCTCGTTGCTGCTGCCCAGGTTCTACGACGTGCACGGCGGGTCCGTCCACATCGGAGGGTGCGATGTCCGGGACGTCCAGCTCGCCCGCTTGCGCCAGGCGATCGGGGTGGTGTTCGAAGAGGCGTTCCTGTTCTCCTCCTCGATCCGGGACAACATCGCCTACGGCAGACCGGACGCGAGCGACGAGGAGGTGATCGCCGCCGCGAAGGCGGCGGAAGCACACGAGTTCATCAGTCGCCTTCCCCAGGGGTACGACACCTTGGTGGGCGAGCGCGGGTTGACGCTTTCCGGGGGCCAGCGGCAACGCCTGGGCCTGGCCCGCGCCCTGATCACCGATCCGAGGGTGCTGATCCTCGACGACGCCACGTCGGCGGTCGACACCGTGACCGAGGCCGCGATCCACGAGACGCTGCGTTCGGTGATGACCGGCCGCACCACACTGCTCGTCGCGCACCGGCGGTCGAGCCTCGCGCTGGCCGACCGGGTCGCGGTGCTCGACGCGGGCCGGGTGGTCGACGTCGGCACCACGGCCGAACTTCAGGCGCGGTGCGAACTGTTCCGTGAACTCGTTTCCGGTCCTGGGGAAGAAGTCGAGGAGCTACACCCGCACCACGACTGCGCGTCGTCGGCGGACGGGGTCACCGCGGCCCTGTGGCCGGAACAACCCGTGGAGACCGGAATCCTCGCGCGGACTTCCCCCGCTGGCGGGACGGGCGGTCCCGGCGGGGCCATGCGCGGCGCGCTGGACCTCCCGCCGACCGAGGAACTGGTGGCAGGCGTGCGCAGGCTACCGCCGGCAAACGACAGTCCCGCGCTGGCGGTCGACGACGTGACCAGACCCGATCCCGGGTTCCGGTTGTCACGACTGCTGCGCCCGGTACGCGGGCTGCTGATCATCGTCATCGCGCTGGTCGGGCTCGACGCCGGCGCCACGATCGTGCTCCCCGCGCTGTACCAGCAGGGCGTGGACAACGGTGTGCGCCCTGGTGTCGTCTCGGCGATCTGGGTCGCGGCGGCGATCGGTGCGCTGGTGATCGCGGTGGACTGGCTGGTGATCGCCGCGCAGACCAGGATGACCGCACGCGCCGGGGAGACCGTGCTCTACTCGCTGCGGGTGCGCAGCTATGCCCACCTGCAACGGCTCGGGCTCGACTTCTACGAGCGCGAACTCGCGGGCCGGATCATGACCAGGATGACCACCGACGTCGACGCGCTGTCCACCTTCCTGCAGACCGGACTCGCCCAGGCGGTGATCAGTGCGCTCACCCTGTTCGGTATCTCCGCGGCACTGCTGTTCACCGACGTTTCCCTTGCCCTGTACGCGCTTTCGGTGCTGCCACTGCTCATCGTGTCCACAGTGATGTTCCGTCGGGTCGCCAGCGCGGCCTACAACGAAGCACGGGAAAAGGTGAGCGTCGTCAACGCCGACATGCAGGAGAACGTCTCGGGCCTGCGGGTCGCCCAGGCCTACAGCCGGGAGGAGCGGTCGGCGGAGATGTTCGCGTCCCGCAGTGACGACTACCGCCGCTCGCGGCTGCGCGCCCAGCGCTACGTCGCGACGTACTTTCCGTTCGTCACCTTGCTTTCCGGTGTCTCCGAGGCGATCGTGCTGTTCGCCGGGGCCTCCCGGGTCGCCTCCGGCGGACTGGAGGTCGGCGTGCTGCTGGCCTTCCTGTTGTATCTCAACCTGTTCTTCTCACCGATCCAGCAGCTTTCCAGCGTGTTCGACGGATACCAGCAGGCGAAGGTCGGCCTGACCCGGATCGCCGAGCTGCTGCGCACACCCACCTCGGTGCCCTCCGCCGCGAACCCGCTTCCGGTACCGGAGCATCTCGTCGGCGAGGTGACCTTCGACGCGGTCGATTTCGCTTACCAGAACACCGATTCCCGCGCGCTCGCCGACGTGTCGCTGGAGGTCTCGCCGGGTGAAACGGTCGCGCTGGTCGGGGAGACCGGGGCCGGCAAGTCCACCGCGGTGAAGCTGGTCGCGCGGTTCTACGACGCCTCCGGCGGGAAGGTCAGCATCGACGGCGTCGATGTGCGCAACTACGACCTTCCCGCGTTGCGACACCGGATGGGCGTGGTGCCCCAGGAGGCACACCTGTTCTCCGGCACGGTGGCCGACAACGTCCGCTACGGCAAGCCTTCGGCCAGCGACGCCGAGGTGGAAGCCGCTGTGCGCGCGGTAGGCGCGCTCGACGGTGTCGCGGCGCTGCCGTCCGGTTTCCGGCAACCGGTCGGCGAACGCGGGCGTTCCCTGTCCGCGGGACAACGGCAGCTGATCGCGCTCGCGCGAGCCGAGCTGGTGGATCCGGACGTACTGTTGCTGGACGAGGCGACCGCCGCGCTGGACCCGTCGACCGAGTCGGCCGTGCTGCGCGCCACGGAGCGCCTGAGCCGCCGCCGCACCACCTTCGTCGTGGCCCACCGCCTGGCCACCGCGGCCCGCGCCGACCGGATCGTCGTCCTGGACCAGGGCCGCATCATCGAGCAGGGCACCCACGATGCGCTCCTCGCCGCGAACGGCCACTATGCGCAGCTCTGGCGCACCGGCCTCAGCGATTAGGCCAACCACCCCACCAAACCCGACCACCGAACCACCGAACCACCGGACCAACCAACTCGACCGCCGAACCAGCCACTCAGCAACCAGACCGGAGAACTCACCAACCGGACCGGAGAACTCAACGACCGGACCAGAGAACTCGCGTGCAGGACGGGAGGACACGCCCGAACGAACAGAGGACACGCCCGCCCGAAGAGGGGACACACCACAGTCGCCGTGTCCCCCCGTCCGGTCGCCGTGTCCCCTCTTCCGGTCGGCGAGTTCGCTGTCCCGTCGCAACATTCGCCGGTCAGTCCGCCAGTCCGGCCGGCAGCATCGCCAGTGACCGCTCACACGATTGCGCGCCGTCTCCGGATCACGGGCGGAGTCGCTCGATATCAAGGCCGCGGGCGGGCGCTCACGGTGGCGGATGACCTGGATGCGTGCGTCGTCGACTGGACGCCGCATCACCTCGACCGGCAGCGCACCCACACAGGGACGGCGCTGCTCACCGTTACATCGGGCTGCCGTTACATCGGGATGTAGGGGACCGTCCGCACGAGAGGCCCGGCGACCGGACCAGAGAACTCAGCAACCGGACCAGAGAACTCAACGACCGGACCGGAGAGCTCGGCGACCGGAGCGGAGGACTCGCGTGCAGGACCGGAGGACTCGCGTGCAGGAGCGGAGGACTCGCCGAAGGTGCGGGTCAGGTGAAGACCTTGCCCGGGTTGAGGATGCCGAGTGGGTCGAGCGCGGTCTTGATCGCGCGGTGCAGGTCGAGCACGCCGGGGCTGACCTCGCGCCGCAGCCCGCCGCGCTTGAGCAAGCCGACGCCGTGCTCGCCGGTGACCGTGCCGCCGAGTTCGATCGCGTCGGAAATGATGTCCTCGAACGCGGCTTGCGCACGTCGCCGGGCGTCGTCGTCGGCGATCGGGGTGATCAGCAGCGGATGCAGGTTGCCGTCGCCCGCGTGCGCGATGTTGGCGATCACGGTGTCGTGCCGGGTGGCGGTCTTCTCGATGCGGGCCAGCATCTCCGGCACCTGTTCCTTCGGCACGCAGACGTCCTCGGTGAGCACCGGGCCGAGCCGCTCCAGCGCGGGGTAGGCGAGACGGCGGGCTTCGAACAGCGCCTCGGCCTCCTGCTCGTCGGACGACACCGCCGCCCAGGACGCACCGGCCTGCTCGAAGCACCGGAGGATCGTGTCGGCCTCCTCGTCGCCGGGTGTGTCGGTCCGGGCGAGCAACACCACGTCGGCTTCGGTGGACAGCCCCATGTTCTTCCACGCGTCCACGGCCTCCAGGCAGTGCCGGTCGACCAGTTCGAGCGCGGACGGGACGACGCCCGACACGGAAACCGCGCGGACCGCCTCGCCCGCGGCCACGATGGAGTCGAAGTAGCCCGCGATGGTGCGTTCCGGGGCGCGCTGGGGACGCAACCGCACGGTGATCTCGGTGATCACGCCGAGCGTGCCCTCGGACCCGACCAGCAGCCCGCACAGGTCGTACCCGGCGACCCCCTTCGCCGTGCGGCGACCGACCCGGACCACGTCGCCGCGCCCGGTGACGACTTCCAGCGCGAGCACGTAATCGCGGGTCACGCCGTACTTCACGCAGCAGAGCCCGCCCGCGTTGGTGGCCACGTTGCCGCCGATCGTCGACCAGGGCGCGCTGGCCGGGTCCGGCGGGTACCACAGGCCGTGTGCCGCGCACGCCGCCCGCAGGTCGTTGTTGACCACACCGGGCTGCACCACGGCGAGCCGCTCGACCTCGTTGATCTCCAGCACGGAGTTCATCGCCTCGAAGGAGAGCACGATGCATCCCTCGGTGGCGTTGGCTCCGCCCGAGAGCCCGGTACCCGCGCCGCGGGGCACGACCGGAACGCGGTGCTCGGCGGCGAAGGCGACCACGGCGCGCGCCTCCTCGGTGCCGCGCGGCCGGACCACGGCCGCGGCCTGGGCGTACTCGGCCCATTCGGCGTGATCCTGCAGGTACCTCTCGACGACGTCGGGGTCGTCGAGCACCCGGTTCGCCGGGACGAGGGCGCGCAGCCCGGCCACCACTGAAGCGGAATCCATCGCCACCTCCGACCGCCCAAGCTACCGGTCCGGCCTGGGGCCCGGAACGTGTTCTCCCATACCGGGAACGCCGGCCGGAGCACGGCGACCGGCGCCGGGTTTCCGCCGCGCCGGATCGCCGCCGGATCGCCGCCGCGAACTCCGCTCGAATTGCCGAACCAAAAAGGATCTCGAATCGGGGCCCGCCGGGCGTCGAAAATCATTTTCGCGCCGAGTTTCGCGCTCATTTTTCCGGTGAATCGGCGGCTGTAACGATGGGCTGACAATGCGCTGACAGTTGGCCGCCAATGGCCGAGAGCGCGGAAGACCGGTAGCACCGGCACCGTTGCGTCACGACCGGGAGGCGAACATCACACGGCAGGCAAGACAGGTGTTAGCTTCAACACGGCGGGCGTAGGAGACCGCCGCTCACGCCCGCGCCAGGGGACCTGCACCGATGTTCCGGAGATACGCTGTTTCCCGCGGAGAATCGCGCATTTCCCGGAAGTAAGCAAAGGTCACAAGGCCCAGCGAAGAACCAGCCAAGACCCGGCGAAGTCCGACGACGGACACGACGGGATCGCGGCCGGCCGCGACGATCCGCGCCCGCCCTCGCCCCGGAACGAGCGGGGTCGCCCGGATCGGGCGCGTATGCCCGACTTGCCCCTTCATCGATTCAGTGAAAAATCCCAAACGCGCTTGCCCCGGGATCGACCACTTCCGTCACACCGCGAGAAGGCAGGGGGTTAGCCTGGTAGGCGCATCAAAAAGGACAACCAGATCGAGATGGATAGAGGCGAGTCCCTGCCGTGTCCAGCAGCAGCCCTGCGTCACAGTTCGGCCCCAACGAGTGGCTCGTCGAGGAGATGTACGACCAGTTCCTCGCCGACCCCTCCTCCGTAGATGCCGCCTGGCATGACTTCTTCTCCGACTTCAAGCCGACGCAGACCCCGCGCACCAAGCCGGACGCCGCACCCGAGACGCCCCAGCCGGACCAGCCCGCGAAGTCGAACGGCCGGGTCAAGACGGCCGCCCCCAAGCCGGCGCCGGCCCCGCCCGCCCCGCCGGCCAGGCCGGCACCGACCGCCCGGCCCACCGCGCCGACGGCTCCCAGCGTGCCGGCCGTGCCCGCCGCCTCCGCTCCGACGAAGCCGCAACCCGCCGCCGCGAAGCCGGCCGCCCCCGCCGCGAAGACCGAACCCGAGTCCAAGCAGCTGCGCGGCGCCGCCGCGGCGATCGCGAAGAACATGGATGCCTCGCTGACCGTGCCGACCGCGACCAGTGTGCGCGCGGTCCCGGCCAAGCTGATGGCCGACAACCGCATCGTGATCAACAACCACCTCAAGCGGACCCGTGGCGGGAAGATCTCCTTCACCCACCTCATCGGCTACGCGATGGTGCGCGCGCTGCGGTCGTTCCCGAACATGAACCGGCACTACGAGCTGCGGGACGCCAAGCCCTTCGCCGTCACGCCGGAGCACGTCAACCTCGGCCTCGCGATCGACATGAAGGGCAAGGACGGCAACCGCAGCCTCGTCGTCGCCTCGATCAAGAACACCGAGAACATGACGTTCCTGCAGTTCTGGCAGGCGTATGAGGAGGTCGTCAAGAAGGCCCGCAACAACAAGCTGACCGCCGACGACTTCTCCGGCACCACCATCTCGCTGACCAACCCGGGCGGCATCGGCACGAACCACTCGGTGCCGCGCCTGCAGGCGAGCCAGGGCGCGATCATCGGCGTCGGCGCGATGCAGTACCCGGCGGCGTTCGAGGGCAGCAGCGAGAAGACCCTGACCGACCTGGGTATCAGCAAGATCATGACGCTGACGTCCACCTACGACCACCGCATCATCCAGGGCGCCGAGTCCGGCGAGTTCCTCAAGCGCATCCACGAGTTGCTGCTCGGCGGCGACGGCTTCTACGACGACATCTTCACGTCACTGCGCCTGCCCTACGAGCCGGTGCGCTGGGTCGCCGACATCCCCGAGGGCGCGGTGGACAAGACCGCGCGGGTGATCGAGCTGGTCGACGCCTACCGGATGCGCGGCCACCTGATGGCCGACACGGATCCGCTGAACTACCGGCAGCGCCGGCACGACGACCTGGACATCCTTTCCCACGGCCTGACTCTGTGGGACCTCGACCGCGAGTTCGCGGTGGGCGGGTTCGCCGGCCAGGAGCGGTTGAAGTTGCGCGACGTGCTGGGCGTG
>DASSAD010000341.1:0-24726 GCA_035685725.1 Amycolatopsis sp.
CCGCTCGGTGACCTTGAAGTGGCCGACGTTGCGGCATTCGGTCCGGCCGGCCCGCAACCGGGCGGACAGCGGCTGGTGCACGTGCCCGAACAGCGCCCACCGCGGCTGCTGCTCGACGATCAGCTCGGCCACCGCGTCGGAACCCAGTTCCTGCCGTCGCGCCACCACGTCGTAGGTCAACTCGGGAAACGCGGGAGGCACGTGCGTGCACAGCACCTCGACCTGCTCCAGGCTCGCTACCGCCGTGTCGAATTCCTGGCGGGTGCGCAGGTAAGGGCGCCACACCGGGCTGGTCCGGCGCAGGACGGCCCCGTCGGGCAACACCGCCCCGCCCGCGAAGCCGAACCGCAGCCCGCCGATCCGAACCACCTGGCCGTCGACGATCGTCACGCCCTGGCCGGCGAACTCCGACCACAGGTCCGGGGAGTCGACGTTGCCGGGAGTCGCGAAGGTCGGCGCCGTCATCACCGAGAACAAGGCGGCATACTGCGCGCGGATCGCCTCGTCGACCGCGCCCGCCGGATCGGCCAGGCTCGACCACAGGGACCGGGAGAAGGCGATCGTCTCCTCGCGCGTGCCTTCCCGGCGCAGCCGGGCGAACTTGCCGACGTTCTCGGCGCCGAACAGCGTCCCGAGGATGCCCTTGCCGTGCTCGCGATAGTCGACGAAGTCGAGCAGGTCGCCGAGCACGATCAGGGCGTCGGCGCCCTCGCCGGCCCGGGCGAGCGCCTCGGCGTTACCGTGCACGTCGGAGACGACATGAACCCGCATGAGCCGAGCTTACTGGGCTTGATCAGCCGGACGGGCGATCGCCGGAGCGGCCCCGGCGGACCCGTTCACGGGCGGCACACCGGGCTCACGGCCGTCCTCCAGGAGCTCCTTGAGTCCGAACGCGATCCGCTTCGCGGCGCGGGCCCGCCGGTCGAACTCGCGGCGCAACTCCCGGGGACGAAGCGGGGTCACCGGGCTGGCGCGCAGGAAGTAATGCAGCATCGTGCCGTCGAGCACCGGCTCCAGCCACACCTCCATGGTGCCCACCAGCGCACCCCGCACGGTCCAGCGCAGCCCCTTGTCCCCGCGGTCCGTGTAGACCTCCAGCACCAGGTCGGGCCAGTACCGGCGCCAGGCCGCGGGCTCGGCGAACACCCCCGCGACGAGCTTCGGCGGCACCGTGAGGAAGGTTTCGTCGACGATGTCGAGCGCGGGTGGTGTGCCGTGGGGGATGCTCACAGTGAGCAGGATGTCATAAGGTGAGGAGCACACCAGGTTAACTGGCGAGTAACACCCCACCCCGGAACCTCGGAGGTCCCCGTGCGCGAGTACAGCGCCCCGGCCGCGAAGCCGGTCGCCGACGACGAGAACCTCGCCGACATAGTGTTCGCCAACGCCGAGCGGTTCGGCGAAGCGATCAGCATTCGACGCCAGGTCAACGGATCCTGGCTGGACGTCACGGCCCGCGAGTTCGCGGCCCAGGTGCTGGCCGTGGCCAAGGGCCTGATCGAGGCCGGCGTCGAACGGGGTGACCGGGTCGGGCTGATGTCCAAGACCCGGTACGAGTGGACCCTCATCGACTTCGCGATCTGGGCCGCGGGCGCGGTCACGGTACCCATCTACGAGACGTCCTCGGCCGAACAGGTCCGGTGGGTGCTCGCCGACTCCGGCGCCAAGGCGGCGTTCGTGGAGACCAGCGGGCACCTCGCCGTGCTCGACGAGGTGCGCGAGCAGCTGACCGATCTGCGCTACGTCTGGGAAATCGAGAACTCCGCCGTCGAGGAGCTGACCGCGCTGGGCGCGAAGGCGTCCGACGACGTCGTCCACGACCGCCGGCGCCTGGTGAGCGCGGGATCGCTGGCCACCATCGTCTACACCTCCGGCACGACCGGCCGCCCCAAGGGTGTCGAGCTGTCCCACCACAACCTGCTCGCCGAGGTCCGCGGCGCCATCGTCGCGTTCCCCCAGCTGATGGAGCAGGGCAACTCGCTGCTGTGCTTCCTGCCGCTGGCGCACGTGCTGGCCCGCGCGATCGCGCTGACCGCGGTCGCCACCCGGGTCACCCTCGGACACACCCCAGACGTGAAGAACCTGGTCGCGGACCTGGGCACGTTCCGGCCGACCTTCGTGGTGGCCGTGCCGCGGGTGTTCGAGAAGGTCTACAACGGGGCGAAGCAGAAGGCGCACGGCGAAGGCAAGGGCTCGATCTTCGATCTGGCCGAGCAGACCGCCGTGGCCTACAGCGAGGCGAAGGACGCCGGCACCACGGGGCTACTGCTCAAGGCCTGGCACTTCCTGTTCGACAAGCTCGTCTACGCGAAGCTGCGCGCGGCGCTCGGCGGGCGCTGCGTGGCCGCGGTGTCCGGCGGGGCACCGCTCGGCCACCGGCTCGCGCACTTCTTCCGCGGCATCGGTGTGCCGGTGTACGAAGGCTACGGGCTCACCGAGACCTCGGCCGCGGCGAACGTCAACACCGAGTCGGCGTTCAAGGTCGGCACCGTCGGCCGCCCCCTCGCGGGCACCTCGGTGCGCATCGCCGACGACGGCGAAGTGCTGCTCAAGGGCGACGTGGTCTTCGAGGCCTACTTCAACAACGAGACCGCCACCAAGGAAGCGCTGGAGGACGGCTGGTTCCACACCGGCGACCTCGGCGACCTCGACAACGACGGGTTCCTCCGCATCACCGGGCGCAAGAAGGAGATCATCGTGACCGCGGGCGGCAAGAACGTCGCCCCGTCCGGGCTCGAGGACAGCATGCGCGCCCACCCGGTGATCAGCCAGGCGATGGTGGTCGGCGACCGGCGCCCGTTCATCGGCGCGCTGATCACCATCGACGAGGAGTTCTTCCCCACCTGGAAATCCCAGCACGGCAAGCCCACCGACGCCACGGTCGCCGACCTCGTCGACGACACGGAACTCCGCGGCGAGGTACAGGGTGCCGTCGACGAGGCGAACAAACTCGTCTCGCAGGCGGAGGCGATCAAGAAGTTCGTCATCCTCGGCAAGGACTTCACCGAGGCGGGCGGGGAGATCACGCCCAGTCTCAAACTGAAGCGCAACGTGGTGGCCAAGAACCACGCGGACACCATCGAGCAGCTCTACCGCAGGTAGGCCGATCAGGACGACCGGCGCAGCCGCCGACGGAACCGCCAAGCACACCCGAGCCACCACCGGCAAGACGCCGTGGCCGACCATGACGACGGCCCGACCGAGGCCATGACCGTTTCGGCCGGACACGCTGACCGTCCGTCTCGATGTTCTGATGGGCGAGTGTCACGACGTCTCCGGTCCCGCCCAGTGGTGTGACGGAGTCCAAGGCGAGCTCGACCTGCTCGGACCGTCGTCGATCAAGCCGGTCGCGCCCACAGTGACGGTAAGAGCCTGTCTCATGTGGGTTGATCATGGTATGTCATGATCGTTTGCTGTGGTTGATGATCTGTCACGGCGGTTGGTGCCCGACGAGCTGTAGGCGTTGGCGCAGCCGTTGATTCCGGGGTTTGATCCGCGTCCGCAGGGCGGAGGGACGACACCGGTCGATGACCGGTCGGTCTTCACCGCGATCGTGTTCGTGTTGACCAGTGGTTGCGCCTGGCGGTATCCGCCACCGTCGTTCGGAGTCACCGTCCCCACGGCGCATCGCCGGTTCACCGACTGGACCAAGGCCGGCTTGTGGCACCGGCTCCATCGCGCGGTGTTGGACGAGCTGGGCAGTCAGGGCATCATCGACTGATCTCGCGCGGTTCTGGACGGAGCCTCGGTCAGGGCTAAAAAGGGGCTCCATGGCCGGTCCCGACCCGGTCGACCGAGGGAAGTCCGGCTCGAAGATCCACGTTCCGTCCGACCGGGCCGGGATACCTCTGTCGCTGGCCGTGTCGGCCGCCAACACCGACGACGCCTATGCCCTCAAACCGCTAAGCGGTACCGACAACGCCGGCGTGCCGATCGACCACCACCAGCAGCAGCTCGCGCTCCGCCTCGCCCAATTCTCCGACCGCCATCCACGCTGCCGGGAAACGTTGGCCGGGCACGCAGCCCACCCTTCGAAGCCGCCCTGCCGGAGGCTTCGCATCGCCACATAACACCGGAACGGCGCGGGTGATGCGTTGTCGTGGGGATCAGCAAGACCAGCGCGAGCGAGTCAAAGGAGAGGTCGCGGTGGCCCGCTGCCGCGAAGACGGCCTGGCCGCCGGTCTCACCGGTCATGGCTGCTGAGGTCGGAAGAAGAACCGGGGCTTTTCCTGTTGAGCCCACGAACGGAGTGTCGAGCCCGTTGACCACAAAGCATTGCCCAATGCAACGTGCTGAATTGCCGAATTCACCGTACCGAGTGCGCCATCGCGCCTGATGTTGTTGCACTGGGCGACTTCTGGGCAAGATGTCGCCATAATTACACCGTCCACAAAGGACATATTGATGTCCGATTCACCCGAAAGCGTTCGAACATTGTTCGAATTTCCTGGTACGCTCAAAACATGACGGTCCCCGCCCTCACTTCGCTACTCCCACCCGGATTGGTGTCCTCGGACGACCCCTGGGCCAGCGCCACGTTCACCCCCAAGTCGACACCCGAGTCCGCACCTGGTGCCGCACCCCCACCGGCTTCGGTGACCACGCCCGCAACACCGACACACCCCACCACCACAACAGACCCGACCACCCCGACGCGCCCGACGCGCCCGATGGGACCCAAACCCCAGACCATCACGACGCCACCCGCACTCCCCACCGCACCAGCCCGCCGACCGGACCGAACCACCCGATTCCCACCACGTCCTCGACCCCGCAACACCACCGGCAACCACACCACCCCGCACCAGCGCCACCGACAACCACAACCACAACCACAACACCACCTGAAACCACCCACCCCCGAAAAACAGAACCCGGGTCGGTTTCACGCCGACCCGGTAATGGCCACACGGACGCGGTGGGCAGCCTCGTGCCCACCGCCACTTCCGCGCGCCCGAAACACCTCGGACACCGGGACTGGCGCACAGCGATAGCAGCGACATCACCGTTAGCTCGTGCTTCAAAGGAATAGCCACTCGTTGGCCATGGCGTTATAGACGGTCTCTTCGCAGCGAACCGTCAAATCGTCATAGCCAGTCGGCCCGGAGGGGTTGCACCTGAACCGGTTGACCCGCACTCGACGGCATGGCACCGGTGGTAGGGCTCCGGGTCGAAGACCAGTGACACACCACCGGCCCGCCCCTTGACCTTACGGTGACACACCTGGTCGCTCTGCTCCGGATCGTGCACCGAATTCCACAACGACAGCGGCTTCCGCCCGAGCCTGCAACGCCGACAACGATCACCGCCCGCACCCCCGCACGCCGCCGACGCCGGAACAACGACACCGATGGGATGCACCCCACGGTGCCCCCGCCCAACCCACCAGCACGGTCACGCTGAGCACGGCCGCGATGTCTGCCTGACTACTCGGCCAGACCCCGGAGAACTTCCTCGGCCAGACCCCGGAGGACTTCCGAAACCGACACCAGGCGGCGCCGGGTAGCTCACCACGGGGTGATGTCCGCGAGCTTCCACGAGCCATTGATTTCGCGCGCGGTGACGTCGAGGGCGGCGGCCGAGGAGCTTTGCTGGTTGTCGGTCGTGTTCAGGGTCTGCTGGTCGACGAAGATCAGCAGACGCGCCGTGTCGCCGTGCAGTTCTCGCACGCCGATCGAGGAGATCGTGGTCGTGCGGATCAGTTTCTGCGCCACGGCCTGTTGCCGGGCCGCTGCGAAACCCGTCTGATATTGGGAAACCGCGCCGTCCACGAGAAGGCTGGACGCAGCGCGCTGGGTGCGGTCGAGGTTGTCGTAGTCGTAGGAGAAGATCTCCTTGATTGCCTCGCTTACCTGACCGGTCACCGTGGTGGTCGCCGCGGGGTCGGCCACGGCGGCGTTGCCGTCTCGCAGGGAACGAACCTGCGCCCATTCCCACACCGCCGCTCCGCTGCCGAGCGCGACCACCGCCACCAGCAAGGCCAGCACCGTCGCACGCCCCGCGATACCCGCCTTGCGGTCGGTGCCGGGCGCCTCGGCGGAAGCCCCGTGCTCGTCGACGGAAATCTCCTGCTCGGCGGCGGAAGTCCCCTGCGCCTCGACGGGAGACTCCTGCTCGTCGACGGAGGTCCCCTGCTCGGCAGCGGAAATCTCCGGCTCGCTCACGAGGCCGCCTGTACGGAGTCGATTTTCCAGCCCTGCGGGGTACGGGTCAGTTCCGCGTTGAGCCGGGTGCGGCTCGACGCGGGCGCACCGCCGTTGGTGCTCAGCCGCACGTCCAGCACGGCGATCACATGGGCGGTGTCGCCGTTCAAATCGGTGACGGCGGCCTCGTCGAGTGTCGCGGAGGCTTCGGCCTTGCTCCCGGTCGCGCGGTCGAGCTGGGACTGCCGGTCGCCGCTGAAGGTGGTACCCAGTTCACCGGTGGTGACCTGGATCCACCGGTCCACCGATGGACCGGCGTCGCGGTAGTCGATGGTGTTCAGCGCCACCAGACCGTCCGAACCCGCGGCCAGCACGGCGTCGCGGTCCCGGGCCCGCGTGCTGAAGTCGTCGTGCGCGGTCTGCCACCACGACCAACCGAACCAGCCGGCCGCGAACACCGCCACCACCGCCGATACCCCGAAGAACCGCGTGGTCATGGCACACCCAGCAACTGCCCGATCCCGGTCGCGGGGCTGCCCCAGCCGAGCCCCAGGAGACCGGGCAACGGCGACGGGGCCTGCGCTCCCGCCGGCGCACCGGTCGCCGGCGCGGCGGGGGCCACGGCCGGAGTGGCGGGTTTCCCGGCGTAAGGCGCGTTCTGCGCGCCCCGTACGTCGGTCGCGCTGCCCGGCGGTTCGGCGCAGTACGCCAACGTATTCGGCGACGTGTCGCTGGTGTCGCTGGCCGGCCGCTGCTGGGTCGTCTCGTACCCCTTCGTACACGAGTGCGGGTCGAAAAAGTCGAGCACCAGCCCGAGATGACCCTCCCCGTTCGAGGTCACGGACCGGCTGGCCGCCGAAATCACCGGGAAGGCGACCAGTTCCTCCTCGATTGCGTCCGTCCGCACCGCGGTGATCTGGAAGGTGGTGAGCAGGTTGGCGAACAGCACGCCCAGGTCGGTTCCCGACCGGGAAAGGATTCCGTCGATGTCGTCGGCCAGTCCGGGCGCCTGGTCGATCACGCCGCGCAGCTGCGGATCAGAGGTTTTCAGCTGTGCGGCGATGGTTCGCAGGTCCGCGGCCATGGACGTGATGTTCGCGGCCTGGCGCTGCTGGGTCGCCAGCACCGTCCTGCCGTCGGCGAGAAGCCGCGTGGTCTGCGGCAGGTTCTGGGTCGCGGTGGTGGTGAGCGCACCGGTGCTGTCGAGGAGCTGCTGCAGATCCGGGCCCTGCCCGGCGAAGGCGTCGTAGGTCTCGTTCACCACCGTCCGCAGATCCTGCGGGTCCACACTGGACACAAAGGTGTCCAAATCGGACAGTACGGTGTCGGGCGACACCGGGATCGCGGTCCGGTCCAGCGGGATGACGGCGCCTTCGGTGAGATACGGGCCGCCCTCGTGACCGGGTTGGAGATCGACGTACTGCTCCCCGACCGCGGATCGGTCGGCCACCACGGCGCGGGTGTCGGCGGGGATCTTCGGCGCGCCGGAATCGATGTCGAGATCGACGGCGACGCCCTGGGCGTCCAGGTGCAGCGCCGTCACCCTGCCCACACTCACCCCGCGGTAGGTGACCTCGGCGTTGACGAAGATCCCACCGGAGTCGGGGAGTTGCGCGCTCACGGCGTAGCCACCGACGCCGAACAGGCGGCCGAGCCCGGCGTACTTGCCACCGGCGTAGCCGACCGAAAGCACGGCGATCAGCGCGAACGCCAGCAGCTTCAACCGATGTGTCCTGGTGAACATCAGCTTCCCCCACCCAGTAGCGAACCCAACAGGCCACCGAGTTGCCCGGTGATCTGCCCGACCGCCGGCGGAAGCGCCGTCCCCGCACCACCCGACAACGGCAGCGGCGGGGCGGAGGCCGGTGACGGGGCGGGCGGGAGGGGGATCGTCGTTCCCGGGATCTTGCCCGCGTTTTCCACGTTCTGCAGGATCGAGTCGAGATCGAGGTCCAGCCGGGCGGTGACGTTCGCGTAGTCGCCCTTGACCACGTCGCCCGCCACATCGGGCAACGGATAGGTGGGCAGGATCTTCAGCGCGGTCGGCAGGTTCGACCCGGCGTCGGCGAGCTTGGTCAGCGTGGGCGCCAGTGCGCGGAGGTTGTCGAGGAGCTGCGCCCTGCTCTGGTCGATCGTGTTCACCGCGACGCCGGAGAGGGTGTCGAGGGACTGCAACATTCCCACCAGCTGGTCCCGCTGCTGGTTCACCACCTCGATTCCGGGCGCGAGGTTCCGCAGCGCGTTGTCCAGGTTCCCGGTCTGCGAGACAAGCGTGCTGGACAACCGGTTCAGCCCGTCGATGGCCTGGATGATCTCGCCCTTCTGACTGTCCAGATCGGTGGCGAGCTGATCGACCCGGGACAGCAGGGCACGCAGATCGGCCTCGTTGCCGGTGAGGGCGTTGTTCAGCTCGCGGGTGATGTCCTGGAGCTGGCTGATGCCACCGCCGTTGAGCAGCAACGAAAGCGCACCGAGGACCTCTTCCACCTCGGGGCTGCGCGTGGTCCTGGACAACGGGATCACGGCGCCGTCGGTGAGTGTGCCCGTCGGGTCCCGCGGCGGCTCGGTCAGCTCCACGAACTTCTCCCCCAGCAGACTCGACTGGCGAAGGTCGGCGTAGGAGTTGGCGGGCAGTTTGATGTCACCGTTGACCGTCATGCTCACGATCGCCGAGCGGGTGTCGGGCGCGAGGTCGATCCGGTCGACCCGGCCGACGGCGACGTCGTTGACCTTCACGGCCGCCTGCGGCACGAGGTCGAGTACGTCGGCGAACTGCGCGGTGATCCGGTAGGGATGGTCGCCGACATCGGCGCCGCCGGGCAAGGGCAGGGTGTACAGGCCGGAAAATCCGCCGGTACCGCAACCGGCGACGACCACGCACAGCAGTAGGACCAGGAACTTCCACGGCCGGGTCCAGCGAGGTTTCTTGCGCAGCGAACCGGTCACTGGCCCACCCCCGGGTTGTCGGCGAGCGGGAGCAACGGCAGGGGCGGGAGCTTTCCGCTCGCGATGTCGGCCATCAGCTGGGAGACCGACGGTGTCTTCGCGATCCCGTCCACCACCGGCGCGAGGTCCTGACACAGCGTGGTGACCACATCGGGCAGTCGGACCGGGTTCGCCGCCTTGAGCACCCGGCAGAGCGTGGTGAGCAACGGGTTGGTCAGTTCGTTGCCGTTGTAGCGGATCGCGACGCTGCCGGTCGCGGCGTCGTAGGAGTTGATGAAGTTGGTCATCGCGGTCGGGGCGGTGTCGAGCACCTCGGCCAGCGCGGACCGTTCGTCGACGAGGACCTGGCTGACCGAGGCAAGGTTGTCCACATTGGATTCCAGCAGATCCTTGTTCTCGTCGACGAAGCCGCGCACGTCACCCAGCGCGGTGCCCAGCGACGAAAGGGCGGAACCGAGGTCCGGGGAATCGTCGGCCAGGAATCCCGTGACGTCGGCGAGGCGCGAATAGAACTGGTTCAGCTGGTTGTCGCTGTCGGCCAACGCGGTGGTGAAGGACTGGAGATTTCGCACGGTGGAAAACAGGTCGCCCTTCGAGTCACTCAAGGTTCGCGAAAGATCCGACAGCTCGCTCACCGTCTCGCCCAGGCTTTTTCCGTTGCCGTCGAGGTTTTTCGCCGCGGTGTTCAGCAGCCCGGACAGTGCGCCGTCGGCGTTGGCCCCGGTGGGCCCGAGGCTGGTGGACAGCTGGTCCAGGCTGCGGTAGAGGTCGTCGATCTCCATCGGCGTCGCGGTGTGCTCCTCGGGGATCACCGCGCCGGAGGCCAGCACGGGACCGCCGTCGTAGGCCGGCGTGAGCTGGACGTACCGGTCGCTGACCAGACTCGGCGCGATGACCACGGCGCCGGCGCCCGCGGGGATCTGCACACCGGGATCGACCCGCAGGTCGACCCGGACCGCGGCGCCCTGCGGGGTCACCGCGGTGACCGAACCGACCTGCACCCCGAGCACCCGCACCGACGAACCCGCGTACAGTCCGACGGTCTTGTCGAACATCGCGGACAGCTTCGTCCCGCCGGGGTCCCGGAAGGCGAGCCACAGCCCAGCGGTCACCAGCAACGCGCCGACGCAGGCGGCCGCCGCCCAGGTGTACAGGCTTTTCCGCGCGTGCGTGTCGATGGTCATCGGGTCAGCCTCCGTTCACGCCCTGGTCGGGTGCGGAAATCGGTGGTGTGCAGCCGTTCGGGTTCACCGTGACGCCCTGCGCCGTGACCTGCGGCGGAAGCAGTCCGCAAATGTAGCCGTCGAACCAGCGCCCGTTACCGGTGGCGTTCGCGCCGAGCCGGGTGAACGGCGCGAGCAGCGCCAGGCTGCGGCCGAGGTTGTCCTGGTTGCGTTGGAGGATTCCGGTCACGTCGTTGAGCCTGTCCAGGGTCGGTCGCAGCTGGGCCCGGTTGTCGGCGACCAGGCCGCTCAGTTGCGTCGCGAGTCGGCGGGTTCCCTGAAGCAGCGCGCTGATCGCGTCCTGCCGCTGCTGCAGTTCGTCGAGCAACAGGTTCCCGTCGCCGATCACCTGTTGCAGTTGGGTGTCGCGGTCGGCGAGGATTTTCGAGACCTGGCTGGTGTTGCTGAGCAGGTTCGCCAGTTCCTGGTCACGCGAGGAAATGGTCTTCGACAACGCCGAAAGCCCGTTCAGCGTGTCCCGCAGGGGTTGCGGGGTGTTCTGCAACGCGTCCGAAACGGCGTCGAAGCTTTGTGCGAGCTGTTGGGTGTCGATCTGGCCCACGGTCTGCGACAGTTGCTGGAAGGCGTCCTGTACCTGGAACGGGGTCGTGGTGCGCGCGAGGGGAACCGGGTCGTCCGGGTTCTGCGCACTAGCACCTTTCGGTTGCAGCGCAAGGTACTTCTCGCCGAGCAGGGTCTTGATCTCGATGGACGCGGTGGTCTCCGACCCGACCCTGGCACCGTCCACCGTGAACTTGACGAGGACCTGCCGTCCGGCCAGTGTCACGCTGCTGACCTGCCCGACCTTCACGCCGGCGATCTGCACCTCGTTGTCCGGCACGAGACCGGCCGATTCGGCGAAATACGCCTCGTAGGTGGTGGCGCTGTTGAGTAGGGGAATCTGATCGGAGAAGTACGACACGGCGGTCACCAGGACGATGAGCAGGAGCGCCACGGCGCCCACCGCGACCTGGTCGCGTTCCCGGAGCGGCTTGAGCGCGGGCTTCATGAGGGTTTACACCTCTCGGGCACTTCGGTGGTGGGCAGCGGCAGGACCGGCAGGGTGATGTTCAGCGAGGAGATGCCGACCGTTCCGCTCAGCCCGCAAAGGTAGTAGTTGTACCAGCTGCCGTAGCTCAGCGTGCGGGTGAACTTGTCCAGGTTTCCCGGCAGCTTCTGCAGGAGCTGGTCCAGCAGCTGCCCCGAGTCGGCGAGGTTGCCCGACAGCCGGCCCAGGCCGGCGATGTCCTGCTGGAGCGGGGGACGGGCGTCCTGGACGAGGCCGGCGGTGGTCGAGGTGAGATCGGACAGGGCCGAGATCGCGTCCCCGATCGGCTGCCGCTGCTGCGCCAGCCCGGTCACCAGCTGCTGGACCTGGTCGATCAAGGTGGACAACTGTGGGCCGTTGGTGTTCACCGTGTTCAGCACGCGGGTGAGGTTGTCGATCACCTGGCCGATCACCTGGTCCCGGTCGGCGATCGCGGAGGTGATCGACGCGGTGTGCGTGAGCAGACTGGTGATCGTGCCGCCCTCGCCCTGGAACACCTGGATGATCTCGTAGGACAGCTGGTTCACCTGCCGCGGGTTCAGCGCTTGGAAAAGTGGTTTGAACCCGTTGAACAGCACCGTGAGGTTGAGCGCCGGCTGGGTGCGCTCCGGGGGGATCACCCCGCCGGACGGCAGCGGTGCGCCGTCCGCGACGTCCGTGCCCAGCGCCAGATACCGCTGCCCGACCAGGTTGCGGTACTTGACGGTGGCGGTGACCAGGCCCGGCAGCCGGTAGTTCGAGGCCACCTCGAAATGCACCTCGGCGAGGTTCGTCGCGCTGTCCTGGCGGACCGTGATGTCGTCGACCTGGCCCACCTTCACTCCCACGATCCGCACGTCGTCGCCTTGGTGGAGCCCGGAGGCGTCGGTGAACAGCGCGGTATAACCGGCGGTGGCACCGAAGGTGGTGTTGGCGATGGTCGCACCGAGGATGCCGGTCAACACGACGGTGATCGCGGCGAAGACCAGGATCTTGACCAGCGGTGCGGCCAGTCCCTTCATGGCTGTCCTCCCGTCCGGCGGCGGGTGCGCAGTGAGTTCCGCACTGGGTCCGGCGTGGACTCGGTCATTGCAGGTCCACCTCCGCTCCGCGGTAGAGCGGCCCGACCAGCAGGCCCGCCCAGCCCGGGACCTGCTCGGGTGTGGTGTCGAGCGTGGGCGAGACGAGCACCGCGATCAGGTTCTGCTCGGCCGGGGAGTTCGCGACCGAACCCACGGAATCGCCGGAACCCGCCGGACTCCCCGAACCCGCCGGCCCCGCGTCCGCCGGATCCGGAGAGCCACCGGTCGTCCCGGAACCGCCGCTGATGATCCCGTCGTCCGGGAGCGGGGTGTTCTCGCCCGGAGGTACCGGCGGATGCGAGGAACCATCCTGCACCGGGCCGCCGGGCGGGTACTGCGGCCACCGACCGGGCGGCACGACCTGCGGGTAGCAGCGGGGTCCCCGATGGTCGAGATAGCGCGGCGTGTCCACCCCCGGCAGGTATTTCGACCGGTCGGCGACGAACCGGATGGTCACGTGGTTCAGCTGGTCGGTTCCGTAGCCGAAGGCCTGGTAGGCCAGCGGCACCGACTCGGCGAGCTGTTGGAGCAGACAGGGATATTCCGGCGCGTACTCGGCCAGAAGATCCAAAGTGGACTGTGAGGTGGTGGTCAGCCGGATGATGTTGTTCTGGTTGACCCTGAGGAACCCGGCGAGGTCGACCGACGCGGTCGACACCGACGAGTAAAGCTGCGCCAGCTGCTGGCGGGAGTCGACGAGCGTCTTGCTGGTGGTGGTGAGATCGGAAAGCGCCTGCAGAAAGTCGGGCGCGGCCTGCGCATAGGTGTCGGTGACGCCCGCGAGCGCGGCGATGTCGGCCTTGAGGTCGGGCAACGACGGGTTGAGCCCGGCCAGGTAGTCCGACACCTTGACCAGGGTCTGGCCGAGCTGCTGGCCGCGGCCGTCGAGGGCCTGTGCCACCGCGCTCAGCGTCGCCGAAAGCTTCTGCGGCTGCACCGACTGGAGCAGCGGCATGACGTCGTCGAGGACCTTCTCCAGCTCGATCGCCGCGCTGCTGCGGTCCTGCGGGATCACGTCGCCGGCCGCCAGCCGCCGGGGCGACGGGGCGGCGGGGATCTGCAGCGCCACATACCGCTCGCCGAACAGGGTCTTCGGCAGCAGGCGGGCGGACACGTTCGACGGAATTTCGCCGAGCGAATCGGGATTCAGCGCGAGATCGAGCACGGCGTGGTCGCCCAGTGCCCGCACCGAGCGGACCTCGCCGACCACCACCCCGCGGATCTTGACGTCGGATCCCTTGCCGACCTGGTTGCCGACCTGGTCGGTGTCCAGCCGCACCATCGCGACCGGCGTGAAGTCCTTGTCGTACACCGCGATCGTGGTGGCGAAGAACAGCGCGCACACCAGCAGGAACGCCAGGCCCAGAACCTGGTGGCGCAACCGCCGCAGCAGGATCGAGCGGTGCGGCGTCGTGGGCCCGCGCGGGTTCGGGGCGGCATGGCGCCCGCCTGGCCGGCCGGTCATCCCGAAATCCTCACCGTCGTCGTCGCGCCCCAGATCGCGAGGCTGAGGAAGAAGTCGAGCACCGAGATCACCACGATCGAGGTCCGCACCGCGCGCCCGACCGCCACGCCGACACCGGCCGGTCCCCCGGACGCGGTGTAACCGTAGTAGCAGTGCGAAAGGATCACCAGCGCGCTGAAGACCATGACCTTCAGGAATGACCACAGCACGTCTTCCGGCGGCAGGAAAAGCGAGAAGTAATGGTCATAGGTGCCCGCGGACTGGCCGTAGAGCCACACGGTGATCTGCCGGGACGCGAGGTAGGACGACAACAGCCCCACCGCGTAGAGCGGGATGACCGCCATGACACCGGCCAGGACCCGCGTGGTGACCAGATAAGGCATGCTCGGCACGGCCATGGTTTCCAGCGCGTCGATCTCTTCGGAGATCCGCATCGCGCCCAGCTGCGCGGTGAACCCGCACCCGACGGTCGCCGACAGCGCGAGCCCCGCGGCCAGCGGCGCCACTTCCCGCGTGTTGAAGTAGGCCGAGATGAAACCGGTCAGCGCCGCGGTCCCGAGCTGGTTGAGCGCCGCGTAACCCTGCAGGCCGACGATCAGGCCGGTGAACATGGTCATGCCGATCATCACGCCGAGGGTGCCGCCGATGACCGCGAGACCGCCGGTGCCGAAACACACCTCGGTCAGCAGCCGCAGGGTTTCCCTGGAATAGCGCCGAACGGTGCGCGGCGCCCAGATCAACGCGCGGCCGTAGAAGGACAGTTGGAAGCCAAGGCCTTCCAGCGACTGGCCGGGACGGGCGAGGTATTCGAGCACGCGGTCGGCGACGGCCTCCTCGGCGGGCGCGTCGGTGCGGGCTGGTGTGCTCATCACATGGCCTTCGGCGGCACGATACGCAGGTAGATGGCGGTCAACACGACATTGATCAGGAACAGCAGCAGAAAAGTGATCACCACGGCCTGGTTGACCGCGTCTCCGACGCCCTTGGGCCCGCCGGCCGGGTTCAGCCCGCGGTAAGCCGCCACCACGCCGGCCACGAAACCGTAGAGCACCGCCTTGATCTCACTGATGTAGAGATCCGGCAGCTGGGCCAGCGCGTTGAAGCTGGCCAGGTACGCGCCGGGGGTGCCGCCCTGCATGACGACGTTGAAGAAATAACCGCCCAGCACGCCGACCACGCTGACCAGGCCGTTGAGCAGCACCGAAACGACCATCGCGGCGAGCACCCTGGGCACGATCAGCCGCTGGATCGGATTGACGCCCAGCACCTCCATGGCGTCGATCTCTTCCCGGATCTTGCGCGCGCCGATGTCCGCACAGACCGCGCTCCCGCCCGCCCCGGCCACCAGCAGCGCCGTGATCAGCGGTGCCGCCTGCTGCACGATGGCCAGCGCGCTGGCGGCGCCGGTGAACGACTGGGCGCCGATCTGCTCGGTGAGCGAACCGAGTTGCAGCGCGATGACCGCGCCGAAGGGAATCGCGACCAGCGCGGTGGGCAGGATGGTCACGCTCGCGAAGAACCAGCATTGCTGAATCCATTCCCGGAACTGGAACGGTCGCCGGAAAACCGCGCGCAGTACCTCCCAGGCCAGCGTGGCGAGGCGGCCGACCTGGGCCAGCGCGGAGGCGCCGGGAAGCTGCGATGCACCTTCGCGAGAACTCATCACTCCTCCGCCGGCCAGGCTTCGTTGCCCTTGTTTCTTACTCCTCCCCGGAAAACGCTTTTTGTTAGCGGTGTTCACGCGGCGGTGGACCGCCTCGGGGCGGTCTATACCTTCAAGGCATGGGTCGCGGTGACGCCACCGTCGGCGACGAACTCCGCACCCGTGCAGTACGAGCTTTCGTCACCGGCGAGAAAGGTGACCAGGTTCGCGATCTCCTCCGGTTTCCCGACCCGGCCCAGCGCCACCTTCTGGCCGACCCACGCCGGGTCGAGGTCGACCCCTCCGGTGGCGTCGCGCACCATCTGGGTGTCGATGACACCCGGGTGCACCGAATTGACCCGGATCCCGCGCCCGCCCAGTTCCAGCGCGGCCACTTTCGTCATTCCCCGGATGGCGAACTTGCTCGCGGTATAGGCGATCAGGAACGGGACCGCGGCCAATCCCTCCACAGAGGACACATTCACGATGGAACCGCCACCGGCGCGGGTCATGGGTTCGACGACCGACCGCATCCCGAGAAAGGTTCCGATCTGATTGATCCGGATCACCCGCTCGTAGTCTTCGAGACTGGTTTTCGCCAGCTCCGAGAAAAGCAGCACGCCCGCGTTGTTGACCAGCACGGTGAGGGCGCCGAACTCCTCGACGGTCCGTTCGACGGCCGCGGTCCAGTCGGCCTCGTCGGTGACGTCCAGGTGGTGATAGACGGCGCCGAGCTCGCCGGCCAGCGTGCTGCCCGCGTCGTCGTCGAGGTCGGTCAGCACCACGCGCGCGCCCTCGGCCACGAACCGCCGCGCCGCCGCCGCGCCCTGTCCCCGGGCCGAGCCGGTGATCAGCGCGGTCTTGCCTTCGAGCCTGCCCATTGCGGCCCGTCCTTTCTCCCGCGTCGCTGCGGTCACATCATTTCGTCGGTCAACGGCAGGTATACCGACTTGAGTTCGGTGTAGGCCTCGATCGAGGAATCACCACCCTCTCGGCCGAGTCCCGACTGCTTGAACCCGCCGAAGGGCAGGTGCGGTTCGAGCTGGAACCCGTTGACGCCGATCGTGCCGGCCCGAAGCTTGCGGGAGACCCGGAACGCGCGCCGCACGTCGGCGGTGAACACGCTCGCGCCCAGTCCGTACTCGGTGTCGTTGGCGAGCCGGACCGCCTCCGCCTCCTCGGTGAATCCGACCACGGCCAGCACCGGCCCGAAGATCTCTTCCTGGGCGATGGTGGCCGAGTTGTCGACGTCGGCGAAGATGGTGGGACCGACGAAGTTCCCGGCCGCGAGCTCGCCGCCGAGCCGCTCGCCGCCCATCACCAGGCGACCTTCGCCGCGGCCCTGCTCGATGTAGCGCAGCACCCGGTCGAGCTGACGGCCGTTGATCAACGGGCAGGCGAGCACACCCGGATCGAACGGGTCGCCGTAGGTCACCGCCGACGCGATGCCCTGGGCGGCGGCGAGGAACTCGTCGTAGACGTCGCGGTGCACCAGGGCGCGGGTGTTGGCCACGCACGCCTGCCCGGACAGGCCGAGGGTGACCGCGCCGACCACGGTCGCGGCGGCCACCGCGATGTCCGGCGCGTCGGGGAAGACCAGCGCGGGACTCTTCCCGCCGAGTTCCAGCGAAACCCGCTTGAGGGTGCCCGCCGACGCGGCCACGATTCGCTTCCCGACGGCCCGGCTTCCGGTGAAGCTGATCTTGTCCACGCCGGGATGAGTGATCAGTGCCTCGCCGACCGGGTCGCCGGGGCCGGTCACGACGTTCAGGGTGCCCGGCGGGAGCCCGGCTTCGGCGAGCAGTTCGACCATGCGCAACACCGTGAAGGTCGCGTACTCCGACGGCTTCAGCACGACCGTGCAACCCGCCGCGAGCGCGGGCGCGACCTTCTGCGCGAACAGCAGGAACGGCGCGTTCCACGGCAGGATCGCCGCGACCACCCCGACCGGTTCGCGGAAGGTCATCGCCAGGTGGTCGCCGCCCTGGTACGGCGGCAGGGTCCGGCCGCCGAGCTTGTCCACCCAGCCGGCGTGGTGGTCGAACACGTCCGCGGCCGCGCCGACCGACATCGCGTAGATACCGCCGCTGAAGGAAAGCGGCACCGAATTGTCCAGGGCCTGCAGCGCGCGCAGCTCCGCGGCGTGTTCGCGCAGCAGGTCCGCGTACCGGTGCAGGAGCGCGACCCTGGTGCCCGCGCGCGAGTTCGACCAGGTACCGGCGTCGAACGCGGTCGCGGCCGCGGTGACCGCGGCGTCCACATCGGACCGGGTGGCGACCGCGAACTCGCCGATCTCCTCACCGGTCGCGGGGTGGCGGTGGGTCCACGTGCTCGCGGCCGTGGACCACTCACCGTCGAGGAAGAGCCGGCCGGGCTCGAGCCCCAGCTCCGCGCGATGCGCCTGAACGGTGAGCGTCATGAGATCTCCCTCAGCTTGCCGGCCACGGTGTCGCGCCGTCCCGCACCTGTTCGCGCCTCACAGCAGGTCGCCTTCCGCGACGGCGAACATCCCGTCATGACCGGCGAAATAGTCGGTGGTCTCGCCCAGCCGGTCCAGGCTCCACACCCGGTCCACCGACGGCGGCCGGACGAGCGCGACCCGCCCGCTGTGCACCACGAACAGCTGACCGTTGATCCGTTCCGCGCCGGGTGCGGCGAGAAAGGCGACGAAGGGCGCGACCCTGTCCACGGACAGCGGATCGGCACCGTCGGCGGGTGCGTCCCCGAAGACCTTCGCGGTCATCGCGGTGCGCGCCCGCGGGCAGATCGCGTTCGCACGGACACCGTGGCGCGCACAGCCACGAGCCGTCGCGACGGTGAGCGCCGCGATCCCGGCCTTGGCCGCGGCGTAGTTCGCCTGCCCCGCCGAGCCGAGCAGAAAGGACTCCGACGCGGTGTTGACCACCCGCGCGTACACCGGCTTTCCCTCCGCTTTGGACTTTTCTCGCCAGTGCGCGGACGCGTTGCGGGACAGCAGGAAATGCCCGCGCAGGTGCACCCGGAGGACGGTGTCCCAGTCGTCGTCGGTCATCGAGAACAGCATCCGGTCGCGCAGCACGCCGGCATTGTTGACCAGGATGTGCAGCCCGCCGAAATGCTCCAGAGCCGCCGCGACCAGCGCGTCCGCGGTCGCGCGTGCCGAGACGTCGCCCTCGACCAGAAGCGCTTCGCCGCCCGCGTTTTCGATCTGCTCGACCACCTGGCCGGCATCGGCGGAGACGTCGTTGACGACGACGCTGGCCCCGGCGGCGGCCAGCGCGAGCGCCTCCGCGCGACCCAGCCCGGCCCCGGCGCCGGTGACGATCGCGACCCGGCCCGCGAGTTCCCCGGTACGCTCCATCAGCCGACGGTCACCACCTGACGGATGTTTCCGATGCCCGCTTTCACGCCCCTGCCTCCTTGCCGGCGCGGGCGAACCGGCCCGCCGCCCTGGCTCAGACTAGAATCTGTTCTCGACGTGAGCAAGCCTGAACTAGTCGGCCATGAACAGGGCATTCTTCGGACAAGCCGACACAGCTTGCGCAACACGTTCTATTTCTGACTCGGGAACATCGGGCCGCAGCACGCGGAGTTCGTCGTCCTCGTCCAGCTCGAACACGGCGGGCGCGAACGACACACAGACCTCGTTGGCCTCGCAGAGCGCCCGGTCGACACCGACCTTCATCACGACCTCCCACTGGAACTAGAACCTGTTCTAGACTACCGTCGGGTCGAGCGCGCCACCAGGACGAGCGGACCGCACGGCCGCGGACGAAGGAGCGACGGCATGCGGATCGACTACACGCCAGAGCAGGAGAGGCTCCGCGAGGAGCTGCGTGCCTACTTCGCCCGCCTGATGACCCCGGACCGCCGCGAGGCACTGGCAGGCGAAGGCGGCGAGTACGGAAACGGCTTGGCATACAAGGAAATCGTCCGCGAACTCGGCCGGGACGGCTGGCTCGCGCTGGGCTGGCCCGCCGAGTACGGGGGCGGCGCGCGGTCCATGCTGGACCAGCTCGTCTTCACCGACGAAGCGGCCGTCGCCGGGGTGCCGGTGCCCTTTCTCACGGTCACCACGATCGGTCCGACGATCATGCGCTTCGGCACCGACGAGCAGAAGGCGTTCTACCTCCCGAGAATCGCGGGCGGGCGGCTGCATTTCTCCATCGGCTACTCCGAGCCCGAAGCCGGCACCGACCTCGCGTCGCTGACCACCCGCGCGGTGCGCGACGGCGACGAGTACGTGATCAACGGGCAGAAGATGTGGACCAGCTTGATCGAGTACGCCGACTACGTCTGGCTGGCCGCGCGCACGGACCCCGCCGCCCGCAAGCACAAGGGCCTGAGCATCCTGATCGTGCCCACGTCCGCACCGGGTTTCTCCTGGACGAAGGTGCACACCGTGGCCGGACCGGGCACCAGCGCGACCTACTACCAGGACGTGCGGGTCCCGGTCAGCGCCCGGATCGCCGAGGAGAACGCGGGCTGGCCACTGATCACCAACCAGCTCAACCACGAGCGGGTCGCGCTGACCTCGGCCGCGCCGCTCCAGTCGGCGCTGCGCGAGGTTCGGCAGTGGGCGCACGAGACCAGGCAGCCCGACGGCAGCCGGGTGATCGACGCCGAGTGGGTGCGGCTGCACCTGGCGCGCGTGCACGCCCACGCCGAATACCTGAAACTGCGCAACTGGCGGATCGCGTGGGCGGCCGCCGAGCACGATCTCGGTCCGGCCGAGGCCTCGGCGACGAAGGTCTTCGGCACCGAACTCGCGATCGAGGCCTACCGCCTGCTGATGGAGGTCGTCGGCCCCGCCGCCGTCGTCCGCGAGGGCTCCCCCGGCGCCGTGCTGCGCGGACGCCTGGAACGCGCCCACCGCGCCGCACTGATCCTGACCTTCGGCGGCGGCACCAACGAGGTGCAGCGCGACCTCGTCGCCGCCACCGCGCTGGCCCTGCCGGTAACCCGCTG
The DNA here is from genome assembly GCA_035685725.1 of Amycolatopsis sp. GTDB lineage: Bacteria > Actinomycetota > Actinomycetes > Mycobacteriales > Pseudonocardiaceae > Amycolatopsis_E. The sequence continues at coordinate 20,476 of DASSAD010000341.1, forward strand.
ACCCCCGCCGTTCCAGGAGTGCGTATGGACTTCAGCCTGACCGAGGCGCAGCGCGAACTGGCCGCGCTCACCCGGCGAATCCTCGACGACCGCGTCGATGCACGCGCGTTGGGCCGGCACGGCTCGGGCGGGTTCGACCGGGAACTGTGGCGGGAGCTGGCCGGGGCCGGCGTGGTCGAGGCCGCGCTGGGAGAACCGGCGGGCGGCGGGTTCGGGTTGCTCGAACAGTGCGCGGTGCTGATCGAGATCGGACGGGCGGTGGCGCCGCTGCCCTACCTGCCGACCATCACCATGGCCGCCGCCGCGCTGGCCGAGTTCGGCGACGACGGGCTCCTCGACCGCTGGATGGCGCCGCTGCTGCGCGGCGAAAAGGTACTCGCGGTGGCGCTGCCGGACACGGGCACGCCCTGTGGGTTCACCGCCACCAGAACCGCCGGCGGCTGGCGCGTCTCGGGCGCGCAGACCGCCGTCGCGTTCGGGGCGTTCGCCGACGGGTTCGTGGTCCCCGCCGAGACCACCGCCGGGACCGGCGTGTTCGTGCTCGGCCACGACCAGGTCCGCACCGACTCGCAAAGCACGATCGACCACGCCGATGCGGCTCTGGTCCAGGCCTTCGACGCCCCGGCCGTCCCGCTGGGCGAGCCGGGCACGGGCGTCGGCGAGTGGCTGCGGCTGCGCGGCACGACCGGTTTGTGCGCGCTGCAACTGGGCGTGGTGGAAAGCGCCTTGCACCGGACCGCCGAATACGCCCGCCAGCGCAAGCAGTTCGATCACCCCATCGCCGCGTTCCAGGCGGTCCGGCAACGGCTCGCGGACGCCTACCTGGACGTCGAGGCGGTCCGGCTGACCCTGTGGCAGGCGGCGTGGCGACTGGTCGAGGACGGCCCGTCGGCCGCCGTCGAGGTGGCCACCGCCAAGTACTGGGCTGCCGAGGCCGGACACCGGGTCGCGCACACTGCGGTGCACCTGCACGGCGGAGTCGGCATTGACGTGGACTACCCGCTGCACCGGTATTTCGTGGCGGCCAAACGGATCGAGTTCGCCCTCGGCGGCGCGACGGCGCAACTGCGCACGCTCGGCGATCTCCTCGCCACCGAGCCGGCATGACCGGCCACCGGTTCGACCGCGGCGATCCCGGCCCGCTGGCGACGGAACAGCCGTGAACATCCCCACCGTCACGGACTTGTTGCTCGCCCGCGCCGGGGACACCCATCCCGGGCTGCGGTTCGAGGACGAGACCGTCTCGTGGGCGCGGCATGTCCAGGACTGCGCCGACCACGCGGGCGCGCTGCGGCGCCTGCTCCGGCCCGGAAGTCCCCCGCACGTCGGAATCCTCGCCGACAACCGGCCGGAGTTCTCGTCGCTGCTCGGCGCCTGCGCGCTCGCCGGCGCCGTGCTGGTCGGACTGAATCCCACCCGGCGCGGCGCGGCGCTGGCCAGGGACGTGCGGATCGCGGACTGCCAGGTGGTGCTCGCCGAACCCCGGTACTCGGGCCTGCTCGCCGGACTGGACCTCGGTGACGCGCGTGTGGTGGAACTGGGCGAGTTCGACGCCGGGCCCGCGCCGCTCGACCCGGTTCCCGCCGCCCATGACCAGCTCCTCATGCTGATCTTCACCTCGGGTACCGGTGGTGAGCCGAAGGCGGTGCGGTGCACCCACGGCAAGATCGCCTTTCCCGGCCGGATGCTCGCCACCCGGTTCGCACTGTCCACTTCGGACACCGTTTATCTGTCGATGCCGATGTTCCATTCGAACGCGATCATGGCCGGGTGGGCGGTCGGCCTCGCGTCGGGCGCGACGCTCGCCCTGCGCCGCCGCTTCTCGGCGTCCGGCTTCCTCGCCGATGTGAGAAAGTTCGGCGCCACCTACGCCAACTACGTCGGCAAGCCACTGTCCTATGTGCTCGCCACCGAGCCGCGCCCCGACGACGCGGACAACCCGCTTCGCATCGTCTACGGAAACGAAGGTGCCGCGGGAGATCCGGCCGCGTTCGCGCTCCGGTTCGGCTGTCAGGTCGTGGACGCCTTCGGCTCGACGGAGGGCGGGATCGGTTTCTCCCGGACACCGGACTCACCACCGGGATCGCTGGGCAGGCTGCCCGAAGGCGTGACCATCCGGCACCCGGAGACCGGAAAGACCTGTCCCCCGGCCAGCTTCGACCCCGGCGGGCGACTGGTGAACCCGGAACAAGCCGTCGGTGAACTGGTCAACACGGCGGGCGCGGGATGGTTCGCGGGCTACTACCGCGATCCCGCCGCCGACGCCGAACGGCTGCGCGACGGCCGTTACCACACCGGAGACCTCGCTTACGCCGACGCGGCGGGATACTGCTACTTCGCCGGAAGACTCGGCGACTGGCTGCGGGTCGACGGCGAGAACCTCGGCACCGCGCCGATCGAACGGATCCTCCTGCGTCACCCCGACGTGTCCGAGGCCGCGGTCTACGCGGTGCCCGATCCGGTCACCGGGGACCAAGTGATGGCCGCGCTCGTCCCCCGGACCGGCGCGTGGGATCCGGCCGCGTTCGGGGATTTCCTGCGCCGGCAACCCGACCTCGGCCCGAAGCAGCTGCCCCGCTACCTCCGCATCGTCGACGCGCTCCCGCGCACCTCGACCTACAAGGTGCTCAAGCGGGAACTGGCCGCGCAGGGCCTCCGGTGCCCCGATCCGGTGTGGTACCGCCGATCGCGCGAACCCGTCTACGAACCGCTCGCGGCCGAAGAGCCGTGAGCCGGGCGCCGCGCCCCTGACTCCCACGCCGGCAGTTCCAGGGCACCGCGACCGAGGGGGTCCCGCACCGGGCGGGCGCCGTCGCTGTGACCTGCCGCGCCGGGCTTCATTCGGCCGGGATGGGCCGGAGGCGCCGCGGACCGGTGTCGGGACGTGCCGGGGGCGGGCCGAGCACCATCCGCGCATTGGCCACGAACGCGCCCTCGGGCGAAGCCAGCACCGGATCCAGAGTGAGCGAGCGAACCTCCGGATTGTCCTCCGCCAGCGCGTTCACGCGGAGGATCACGTCCCGCAGGGCTTCCAGATCCGCGGGCTCGTCACCGCGGTATCCGGTGAGCAACGGCGCGCCCTTCGGCTCCCGGACCAGGGTGGCGGCGTCCACGTCGGTCACCGGCACCGCACGATAGGACCGGTCGCCGAGCAGCGTGCTGATCACGCCGGAAAGCCCGAACGAAACGAGCGTGCCGAACGAAGGGTCGTCCTGCAGACCGATGAAACACGAGATTCCCTTGGCCGCCATACGCTGCACGTACACCTCCTCGTCGGGGGAGACCTCCCGCAAGGCGCGGTAACCGCGGCGGACCGCGTCCGCGGAACCGAGGTCGAGCCGCACCCCGGCCAGATCCGGTCTGCCCCGAAGCCGCTCGTCCACGGCCTTCACCACGACCGGATAGCCCAGCATCTCGGCCGACTCGACGGCGTCGTCCTCACTCGCGGCGGCCCGGAAGGGCACCAGGTCGATGCCGTAACACGCCAGCAGCCGGACGACATCATGGTCCCGGAGCACCGTGTTCGCGGTCGAGCCGCCCAAGATCTCCCGCACGAGATCCCGGGCGCGCTCGGTGCGCACGCCCGCCGGCCGGAGGAGATGTCCCTGCGGCCGCTGCCGCCACGCGGCGTACCGCACGATCTTGGCGAGTGCGCTGACCGCCCGCTCCGGGCTCGGGTAGGAAGGAATCGAGCCGTAGGCCGGCGTGCCGTCCGCGCCGTCCACGGCCAGTTCCGCGGGCACCCCCTCGGCCGCCAGGAAGGTCGACACGATCGGCTTGCGCTGATCGAGATCCCGCACCACCTCGCGCAGGGCCCGGGCATAGGCGGTGCCCGGAATCGCCACCGGCGGCACGAACACCACCACCAGCGCGTCGGTTTCCGGCGAGTTCAGCGCCACGCGGACGGCGACAGCGAACTCTTCGGGGCCGGCCTGCGGACCGACGTCGACCGGCTCGAAGGCCAGCGGCAGCCCCTGCGCTTGCGCGGTGTCCGCGGCAAGCAGCCCGATCGCGCTGGAGTTGCCCACGATGCCGACCCGCGGCCCCGCCGGCAACGGCTGATGGGCGAACACCAGCGCCGTGTCGAACAGCTGCGCCAGGGTTTCCACCCGGACCACCCCGGCCTGCTCGAACAGGGCCTGCACACTGGCCTCGTCCACCTCGGCGGAGGTCGCGGCCAGCTGCGGGCGGACCGCGTGCCGGCCCGACTTCACCGCCACGATCGGCTTCGTCCGGCCGAGCCGGCGCGCC
>DASSAD010000342.1:0-20655 GCA_035685725.1 Amycolatopsis sp.
CATCTTCCGGACTCCGCCGGTCCGGCCCGCGCACCAGCTCTCTCAGCTCCAGCAGCGTGATCGCCCCGTCGGGTGCCGCGTCGGCGACCTCCACCCGGCGCAACCGCTCCCCGGCCAGCCGCTCCCCGAGCGTGGCGTCCAGCGGCAGGAACGTCAGCACCGTCCGGGCCTGCTCGTCCAGTTCGGCCAGTCGCGGGTGATACACGACGACGTCGATGGTGCCGCTCTCACCGACGGCGGTCACCCCCACCCGGACGTCGGCCAGCGAGATCCGGTGCGCGCCCAGGTTCACCGTGACCCCGGTCGGATCGGGCACCGGGGGGACCGCGTCGTGGTACTCCCAGATGGCGTCCTCGGCCGGGGCGACCGATTTCCACGCGTCGGTGTAGGGCCGCAGGCCCGGGTCCTCCTGCCCGGTGACGACGAGCGCGTAGATGGCGCGCTGGCCGCGTTCCAGCGAGAAGTGCAGGTCCGGGTGCACTCCGGCGACCAGCCGGCACAGCTCGTACTCGACGCGCTGCGGTTCCCGGTCGCCGAGGGCGGCGTTGATCTGCGGCAGCAGCTCGACCCAGCCGCGCCAGAACGCGATCGCCGCGGCCTCCGGGTCGGCGGGCACCTCCTGCCGTGGCCACGCGGTGCGGGGATCCGGCGGCGGGTTCTCGTCACGGCGGCGAAACAGTCGCATCCTTCGAGTTTCTACCAGCCTTCCGGCGGCTCGAGGAAAGCTTTGCCCAGATCCCGGGTGAGGGACAGCGCCCGCCGCATCCACGCCGTGGTCGATCCGGCGAAGCCGCAGGTCGGCGTCGACACCGCGCGTTCGGCGAGGATCGAGCGGCCGAAGCCGAGACGGTCCACCAGTTCGAGCGCGGGCGAAGCGAGATCTCGCAGTGTCGGCGGCTTCCGGGGCGCGAGCGCCGGCACGAGACCGAGAAAGAGCGTCACCCCGCTGTCCCAGGCTTCACCGAGTTCGTCGAGCGCCGCGGCGGAGGACAGGTCCAGCCGGGTCGCGTCGAGCGAGATCGCGCCCGCCCCGGCCGCGCGCACCAGCGCCACCGGCGGTCGCGGCGCGCAGCAGTGCACCACGACCGGCCGACCGGTGATCGCCGCCGCGCGCTCGGTCACCGTGGTGAGCAGTTCCCGCGCCTCGGGTTCGGCGACCGCGGCCACGGAGCCGTACCCCGACGGCGTCGGCAGCGAGCCGGCCAACACCGCTGGCAGCGCCGGCTCGTCGAACTGCACGACGATCTCCGCGCCGGTGCGGGCCCGCAACTCGGCGACGTGCGCCGCCAAGCCCTCCAGCATCGAGTCGGTGAACTCGCGCACCGCGCCGTGGTCGGTGAGGACACGGTGACCGCGGGGCAGCTCGATCCCCGCCGCCAGCGTCCACGGGCCGGCCAGCTGGGTCTTGAGCACCGGCGGGCGCGCGTCGTCGAACGCGTCGAGGTCCCAGCGGAGCAGGTCGACCGCCCGGCGGTGCTCCCGGCCGGGCCGCGCGGCGACACGGTAGCCGCTGGGCACGGTCTCCACCGCGAGGTCGACCAGGACAGCGGCCGTCCGTCCGATGAGGTCCGCGCCCAGGCCACGGGCGGGTAGTTCGGGCAGATGCGGAAACTCGGGCAGCTCACCCAGCACGATCGCGGCTGCCTCGGCCGGGTCGGTGCCCGGCATCGAGCCGATGCCGGTCGCGGCACCAGCCGGCCAGGCGTTTTCACTCACAGCGCCATTCACAGGGCCATTGTGGATGTTACCGGCAAGTGACACCTCGGCACCCACGGAAAGTCGATCGCGCCTGGCCCAGCGAACTCCCGTACCGTTCCCGCAAAATCAGCACAAGGACATCGACCAGGCGAGTGCGGCACGGGGCGGCGGGCCCCGTGGGTGCGACGGCGGTCGCACGCGGGTCACGAACAGAAGGAGGTGAAACGTGATGAAGGTGGCACTGGCACAGACCGACTGCCGGCTCGGCGACGTGGAGGGGAATCTGGCCACCGCTGAACGGTTGATCAAGGAGTCCGCCCTCGACGGCGCGGACCTGGTGGTCTTCCCCGAGCTGAGCCTGACCGGCTACGCGCTCGGCCAGCTGGCCGACGACATCTCGCTGTGGCCCGACGACGCCCGGCTCGCGGAGCTTTCGCGGCACGGCCCCGACGTCGTCATCGGGCTGCTGGAGGACGGCCGCATCCGGCGCCACAACTCGGCGCTCTACTTCTCCGGTGGCGAGCTGGTGCACAACCACCGCAAGCTCTACCTGCCGAACTACCTGATCTGGGAGGAACGCAAACACGCCAGCCCCGGCCAGTTCATGCGGGCCTTCGACACCCGCTTCGCCCGGATGGCCACCTTGATCTGCAACGACGCCTGGCAGCCGATGCTGCCCTGGCTCGCCGCGCAGGACGGGGCCGAGGTCTTCATCGTGCCCACGAACTCCGCGGCCAAGCTCACCGGCGGCTCCTTCGATCCGGCCGAGTACTGGCACGACCTGCTCACCTTCACCGCGCGCATGCAGCAGTGCTGGGTGATCTTCGTCAACCGGGTCGGCGACGAGGCCGGGGTGCGCTTCTGGGGCGGCTCCCGGGTGATCGACCCGTGGGGCTCGGTGGTGGCCACCGCACCGACCTGGGAGGAGTCGCTCATCGTGCTCGACATCGATCCCGCCGCGGTACGCCGCAGGCGGCGGGAGATTCCCCTCCTGGCCGACGCCCGGCTGGGATTGTTGCGTCGCGAGCTGGATCGGCTGATAAACGAAAGCGGCACGGATTGACAACCAGAATTCCGACATTTCTCCGCAATTCGCCGGAGCGCTCCCATCGAAGGTTTTGCATCGCTACCCTGTACACGTATGACGAGTCATTCACGGCAGGCCGGCGGTGGCACCCTGTTCACCGAACCGATCCTGGTGGTGAACCAGCAGGCCAAGCCGATCGAGGCAGCCAACGGTTTCGGCGTCTTCGATCAGTACGGCCAGCCGCTCGGCGCCGTGGTCAAGGTGGGTCACAACCTGTTTCGCAAAGCCATCCGGGTATTGCCGAAATACGACAAATACGTGACACACAAGTTTGAAGTACGCGATATGGGCGGAAGCGTCGTGCTGAAGGTGACCCGGCCGGCGAAGATGATCAATTCCGGGTTCGTGGTGACCCGCGCGGACGAGACGCCCATCGGCGAAATCGTGCAGGAGAACGAGGCCGGCCGGATCCGCTTCGCGTTCACCGCGAACGGCCGGCCGGTCGGCGCGATGCAGGCCGAGAACTGGCGCGCCTGGGACTTCTCGATCACCGACCAGGACGGCAGCGAGGTCGCGCGGGTGACCAAGACCTTCTCGGAGGTCCTGCGGGAGGCGTTCACCACGGCCGACAACTACGTGGTCGAAATGCACCGGCATCTCGCCGACCCGCTCGCCAGCATGGTGGTGGCCTCGGCGCTGACCATCGACAGCGCGCTCAGACAGGGCGGGCCGGAGTGATCGGGGTCTCACCGGACGCCGGTGGACAGTGATCGCCGGACGCCACAATAGTGATTCCGTGGAACTGCGCGCCGAGGACGGCAACCGGCTGTGGACCGAGCCCGGGATCTACCACGTGGCGCCCGGTGTCTACCGGATCCCGCTGCCGCTGCCCAACGACGCGCTGCGCGCGGTCAATGTCTATGCGCTCACCGACGGCGCCGAACTCGTCCTCGTCGACGGTGGCTGGGCGCTCGACGAGGCGCGTGAACGGCTCGCGGCGGCACTGCGCGGCATCGGGGCGCAGCTGGGTGACATCAGCCAGTTCCTGGTGACCCACGTGCACCGTGACCACTACACGCAGGCGGTGGCGCTGCGCCGTGAGTTCGGCGGCAAGATCGCGCTCGGCCGGGACGAGGAGACCTCGCTCAGACTGGCCGCGGATCCCGCGAACGTGCCGATGGGCGCCCAGCTCGGGCTGCTGCGCCGCGCGGGCGCAGAACCGGTGCTGGCGGCGCTGCACGCGATGTTCGGCGGCAGGCCCCGGGCCACCGAGGCGGAGATCTGGGAAGACCCCGACGAGTGGCTGAGCCCGGGCCGGCGCAGCGTGCTGCCCGGCCGCGATCTCGACGTGGTGCCCACGCCCGGGCACACCGCCGGTCACGTGATCTTCGACGACGGCGTGGCGGGTCTGATGTTCACCGGAGACCATGTGCTGCCGCACATCACGCCGTCGATCGGGTTCCAACCCGGGGTCACCGAACTCCCGCTGCGCGACTTCCTCGACTCGCTGCGTCTGGTGCGCGGCATGCCCGACCGGCGCATGCTGCCCGCGCACGGGAAGGTGTCGGACAGTGTGCACCAGCGCGTCGACGAGTTGCTCGACCACCACGAGGAGCGCTTGGCCCGCGTCGCCGACACCATCGTGGCCGGGGCGGCGACCGCCTACGAGTCGGCGGGGCGGCTGGGCTGGACGCGGCGGCAGCGCAAGCTCGAAGAACTCGACGCGTTCAATCAGATGCTCGCGGTCACCGAGACCGCCGCACACCTGGATCTCCTTGTGTACCAAGGGAAACTGGCCGCCCGGGACGAAGCCGGGATCCGGCTCTACACAGTGGGCTGAGCCCGCGGGCGGCCGCGGCACTGCCATACTCGGCCGGTGATCCACATCAGACGGGCCCGGCGGGACGACGTCCCGGCCATCGTGCGCATGCTCGCCGACGACCACCTGGGCGCGCGGCGGGAATCGCTCGACGATCTCGAGCCCTACCTCGACGCCTTCGCGGCCATCGACACCGACCCGAACCAGCTGCTCGCGGTCGTCGAGGACGAGGACGAGGGTGCCGGCGGGGTCGTCGGCACCCTCCAGCTCACGTTCATCCCCGGGCTTTCCCGGCGCGGCGCCACCCGCGTCCTCGTCGAGGCCGTCCGGGTGGACGCGAGCCGGCGGGGCAGCGGGCTCGGCACCACCCTGCTGAAATGGGCGATCGACGAGGCGCGCCGCCGGGGCTGCGCGCTCGTCGAACTCACCTCGGACAAGTCGCGCTCCGGCGCGCACCGCTTCTACGAGCGGCTCGGCTTCCGCGCCAGCCACACCGGGTTCAAGCTGTTCCTCTGACCCCCGGCGCACGCCCGGGTCGTGAGGGGCCGGTCCCCGCACGACCCGGGCGGGCTCACACCGTCGCCGCGAACTGGGCCGAATACAGCCGCTGGTAGGCCCCGTGGGCTTCCAGCAGCTCCTCGTGCGTGCCCTGTTCCACGATCCGGCCCGACTCCATGACGAGGATGAGGTCCGCATCCCGGATCGTGGACAACCGGTGGGCGATGACGAAGCTCGTCCGTGCCGAACGCAGTGCCGCCATCGCGTGCTGTACCAACGATTCCGTGCGGGTGTCCACCGAACTCGTCGCCTCGTCGAGGATCAGCAACGAGGGACTGGCCAGGAAGGCACGCGCGATCGTCAGCAACTGCTTCTCCCCCGCGCTGACATTCGTGCCCTCGTCGTCGATCACGGTGTCGTAGCCGTCCGGAAGCGTGCGCACGAACCGGTCGACGAACGCGGCCTTCGCCGCGGCGAGGATTTCCTCTTCCGTCGCGTCCGGCTTGCCGTACGCGATGTTGTCGCGGATCGTGCCCCCGAAGAGCCAGGTGTCCTGCAGCACCATGCCGATCCGCGACCGCAGGTCCTCGCGGCGCAACCGGGTGATGTCCGTGCCGTCCAAGGTGATCCGCCCCGAGTCCAGCTCGTAGAACCGCATGATCAGGTTGACCAGGGTGGTCTTTCCCGCCCCGGTCGGTCCCACGATCGCGACGGTCTGCCCCGGCTGCGCGACCAGCGACAGGTTCTCGATCAACGGCTGCTCGGGCCGGTAGGAGAAGCCGACGTCGATGAACTCGACCCGGCCACGCCGCTGTTCCGGCAGCGTCGCGTCGGTCGCGTCGGGCTCCTGCTCCTCGGCATCGAGCAGCTCGAACACCCGCTCCGCCGACGCGACCCCGGACTGCATCACGTTCGCCATCGACGCCACCTGCGTCAACGGCTGCGTGAACTGCCGCGAGTACTGCAGGAACGCCTGTACCTCACCGAGACTCATCGAGCCCGAGGTGATCCGCAGCCCGCCGACCACGGCGACCACCACGTAGCTGAGGTTCGACAGGAACATCATCGCCGGCATGATCAGGCCGGAGATGAACTGCGCGCCGAGCGCGGCGCCGAACAGATCCTCGTTGCGGCGCCGGAACTCGCCCTCCGATTCGCGCTGGCGGCCGAACACCTTCACCACCTGGTGCCCGGTGAACGCCTCCTCGATGTGCGCGTTGAGGACACCGGTGTGCTTCCACTGCGCGATGAACTGCTTCTGCGCGCGCTTGCCGATCCGGGCGGTGACCACGACGGACAGCGGGATCACCGCCAGCGCGATCAGCGCGAGCAGGGGAGACAGGGAAATCATCATCGCCAGCACGCCGACGACCGTCAGCACCGACGTCAGCAACTGGCTCAACGTCTGTTGCAGCGTCTGCGAAATGTTGTCGATGTCGTTGGTGACGCGGGACAGCAGCTCACCTCGCGGCTGTCCGTCGAAGTAACGCAACGGCAGCCTGTGCAGCTTCGCCTCGACGTCGGCCCGCAGCGTGTAGACGGTGCGCTGCACCACACCGTTGAGCAGCCAGCCCTGCGCCCACCCGAACACCGACGAGGCCAGGTACAACGCCAGCACCCAGCCCAGCACCGTGGCCAACGCACCGAAATCGATCCCCACCCCGGGCAGATGACGAAGGCGCGCGAGCACACCGTTGAAGATGATGTCGGTGGCCTGCCCCAGCACCTTCGGCCCGGTGACGGAAAACCCGACGCTGGTCACGCCCAGCGCGAGCACGATCCCGAGTTTCACCCGCTCCGGGCGCATGCGCGCCATCAACCGCCGCGCGGACGGCCCGAAACTCTTCGCCTTGCCCACCGGCATCCCCATCCCGGGGAAGCCCCGCCCGATGGGCGTCTGCGGTCTCTGCGCCGTCGTCACGCGGCCTCCCGTGTATTGCGGGACACCCGCACCCGGTCGGCCACGCAAACGGGGCTCCGCCAAGTGTCGTTCACGCCGCCTCCTGTGTATCGCGGGACACCCGCACCCGGTCGGCCACGCAAACGGGGCTCCGCCAAGTGTCGTTCACGCCGCCTCCTGGACGGTCAGCTGGGAAGCCACGATTTCCCCATAGGTCGGGCAGGTCTCCAGCAGTTGATGGTGGGTGCCGATGCCGACGATCGTGCCGTCGTCGAGCACGATGATCTTCTCGGCGTCAAGAATGGTGGAAACCCGTTGGGCGACAACGACAACGGCGGCGTCCCGGGTGTACGGCCGCAGCGCCGCGCGCAGCCGGGCGTCCGTCGCCAGATCGAGCGCGGAGAACGAGTCGTCGAACAGGTAGATCTCCGGACGGCGGACAAGCGCCCGCGCGATGGCCAGCCGCTGCCGCTGGCCGCCGGAGACATTGGTGCCACCCTGCGCGATGGGCGCCGCCAGCCCGCCCGGCATCTCCGCCACGAAGTCCTTCGCCTGCGCGATTTCCAGCGCTTCCCACAGTTCCTCGTCGGTGGCCTCCGTGTTGCCGTAACGCAGATTGCTCGCGACGGTGCCGGTGAACAGGTACGCGCGCTGCGGCACCAGCCCGATTCGGCTCATCAGGACCTCCTGGTCGAGTTCGCGCACGTCCACGCCGTCGACCAGCACGCTGCCCTCGGTCACGTCGATGAGCCGGGGAATCAGCGACAGCAGCGTGGTCTTTCCGGTCCCGGTGCTGCCGATGATCGCGGTCGTCGCGCCCGCCTCGGCGCGGAAGGTGATGCCGCGCAGCACCGGGTCGGCCGCTCCCGGATAGCGGAACTCGACACCGCGGAACTCCACCTCGGCCTGGCTCTTGAGCTCCCGCACCGGCGCCGCCGCCGGGCTCACCGACGGTTCGGTGTCGAGCACCTCGTTGATCCGCTCCGCGCAGACGGCGGCGCGCGGGATCATGGTCGAGATGAAGGTCGCCATCATCACCGACATGAGGATCTGCAGCAGGTAGTTGAGGAACGCGGTCAGCGCGCCGATGTCCATGGTGCCCGCGCCCACCCGGTGCGCGCCGAACCACAGCACGGCGACGCTGGAGGCGTTCAGGATGAGCATCACGGTCGGGAAGATCAGCGCCTGCAGCCGGCCCACCCGCAGCGCGGTGCCCGTCAGCGTGGCGTTGGCGTCGGCGAACCGCTCGGTTTCCGCGCGCTCGCGGACGAACGCGCGGACCACCCGAATACCCGAAAGCTGTTCCCGCAGCACCCGGTTGACCTGGTCGATCCGGTCCTGCATGAGCCGGAACTGGGGCACCATCCTGGACACGATCGCGCCGATCGCGATGACCAGCGCCGGCACGCAGACCAGGAGCAGCCAGGACAGCCCGACGTCCTCCTTGAGCGCCATGACGATGCCGCCGACGCACATGATCGGCGCGGTGACGAAGATCGTGCACATCAGGGCCACCAGCATCTGCACCTGTTGCACGTCGTTGGTTGTGCGGGTGATCAGGGAAGGCGCACCGAAGGTCGAGACCTCACGGGCGGAGAATTCCCCGACCCGGTGAAAGATGGCCGAGCGGACGTCCCGGCCGAAGGACATCGCGCTGCGGGCGCCGAAGTAGACGGCACCGATGGAGCAGATGATCTGCAGCACCGTCACCGACAACATCCAGCCCCCGGTGGAGACGATGTAACCGGTGTCCCCCCTGGCGACACCGAAGTCGATGATGTCGGCGTTGAGACTGGGCAAGTACAGCGAAGCGATCGTGCCGATCAGCTGCAGCACGAGCACGGCCGTGAGTTCCCGGCGGTACGGACGCAGGTAGGTACGCAACAAGCGGCTCAGCAACAAGATCCCCCTCAAAGAAACGAACCGTGTCTTATGGTGAGCAGTGTAAGGTTGCCCGGTAAGATACGCAAAGTATTTTAAGGCACGTTGAGGGCAGGGTGACGGAAACGAAGACGCGCCGTCGGGGCAAACGCCTGGAACAGGCGATCCTCGACGCGGCCTGGGCCGAGCTGAAGGAGGTCGGCTACGCCGGCTTCAGCATCGAAGCGGTCGCGGGCAGAGCCGCCACCAGCAAGCCGGTGATCTACCGGCGCTGGCCCAACCGCGCGGAACTGGTCCTCGCCGCCTGGCGGTGCAACATGCCCGCGACCCCGGAAACGCCCGACACCGGCGACCTCCGCTCGGATCTGCTCGCGATGTTCCACCTGGCGGCGCACCGGGCGAACACCATGATGAGCGAGGTCATCGCCGGCGTGATGGGGGAGGCCTTCCGGCACCCCGAGGTGATCGCCGCGCTGCGCGAACACCTCACCAGGTCCTCGCCCGCGACCGAAGCGATGGAGACGATCGTGCGGCGCGCGGCCGACCGCGGCGAACTTCCGTTCTCGGACCTGCCACTGCGGGCCGCCCGGCTGCCCTTCGAACTGGTGCGCATCGAGTTGATGACCGGCCGTTCCCCGCTTTCGGAGGAAGCCGTGGTCGGGCTGGTCGACGAGATCTACCTGCCCCTGCTGCGCGGCCTGGCGACCGCTTCGGCACCGGCTACGCGGTAGCGGAGATCTTGGCGCTGCCGAGCACGACATCTCCGCCGGAGTCGGGCCGGTAGAGCACGACGACCTGCCCGGGTGCCACGCCGCGAAGCGGCTCACGCAGGTCGACACGCAGCAGGCCGTCCTCGAATTCGGCGACGGCGCCGGCCGTGCCCCCGTGCGCGCGCACCTGGACCACGCACTCCGTCGGACCGGCGATCGGGTGTTCACCCGGCCACACCGGACGGTCGGCCCGGATCTCCCGGACGGCCAGCCGCTCGGCCGAACCGACCTTCACCGTGCCGGAAACCGGTTCCAGCGAAAGCACGTAGCGCGGTCGGCCGTCCGGCGCGGGCGCGTCGATGCCCAGGCCCTTGCGCTGCCCGATGGTGAAGCCGTGCACGCCGGTGTGCTGCCCGAGCACGGCGCCGGTCTCGGCATCGACCAGTTCGCCGGGGTGCGCGCCGAGCTTGTTCTCCAGGAACTTCCTGGTGTCACCGTCCGGGATGAAGCAGATGTCGTGGCTGTCCGGCTTGCGCGCCACGGCCAGTTCACGCCGCTCGGCCTCTTCCCGCACCTCGGACTTGTGCGAGCCGCCCAGCGGGAACAGCGAGTGCCGCAGTTGCTCCGGAGTCAGCGAGGCGAGCACGTAGGACTGGTCCTTGCCCTCGTCCACGCTGCGCCGCAGCTCGGGCACACCATCCACAATGGACAACCGGGCGTAGTGCCCGGTGGCGACCGCGTCGAAGCCCAGCGCCATCGCCTTGTCCAGCAGCGCCTCGAACTTGATCTTCTCGTTGCACGTGACACAGGGGTTCGGCGTGCGACCGGCCGCGTACTCGCCGACGAAGGACTCGATGACCTCTTCGGTGAACCGCTCGGCGAAATCCCAGACGTAGAAGGGGATTCCGAGGATGTCGGCGGCCCGCCGGGCGTCGCGCGAGTCCTCGATCGTGCAGCAGCCGCGCGCGCCCGTGCGCAGCGTGCCCGGCTTTGCGGACAACGCCAGGTGCACGCCGACGACGTCGTGTCCGGCGTCCACGGCGCGGGCGGCGGCCACCGCCGAGTCCACTCCCCCGCTCATCGCGGCCAGTACCCGCATCACACCTCCTGAAGCCGTGTCTTCCCGCTGGTCTTCCCGATCACCGCGACCCCGGTCCCGACCGTGGTCCCGACCATCATCGCAAGCGTCATCCCGCACACCGTCGCCATGTCAGGCGCCCGCTTCCCCGTCCTGCCGCTTGCGCATGCCGGTCAGCCCGGCCTGCCGTGCCCGCGCGACCACGCCACCGATCTCCCCCGCGAGCGCGTCCACATCGGCCTCGGTGGAGGTGTGGCCGAGGGAGAACCGCAGCGAACACCGCGCCGAGGTGGCGTCGGAGCCCATCGCCAGCAGCACGTGGCTCGGCTCGGCGACCCCGGCCGTGCAGGCCGAACCGGTCGAGCACTCGATTCCCTTGGCGTCCAACAACATCAGCAGGCTGTCCCCGGCGCAGCCGGGGAAGGTGAAGTGCGCGTTGCCGGGCAGGCGGCCCGCACCGGGCGCGGCGCCGTTGAGGACCGCGTCCGGCACCGCGCGCAGGACGGACTCGACCAGGCGGTCGCGCAAGGCCGCGATGCGCTCGGGCGGCTCGGCCACCGCGGCCGTCACGGCGGTGGAAAACGCATGGATCGCCGGGACGTCGAGGGTTCCGGAGCGGACGTCGCGCTCCTGCCCGCCACCGTGCATCAGCGGGACACACGGCGTGCTACGGCCGAGCAGCAGCGCGCCGACGCCGTACGGGCCGCCGAGCTTGTGGCCGGTCAGCGTCAGCGCGCTCACGCCGCTGGCCCCGAAGTCGACCGGCACGCTCCCGGCCGCCTGCACCGCGTCGGTGTGCAGCGGGATCTCGTGCTCGGCACAGATCGCGGCCAGCTCCGGCATCGCGTTGACCGTGCCGACCTCGTTGTTGGCCCACATCACGGTCACCAGCGCCACGTCGGCGGGATCGTGCTCGATGGCCTTGCGCAGCGTTTCCGGCAGCACCCGGCCGGTCTCGTCGACGTCGAGCCAGGTGATCTCGGCACCGGCGTGCTCGGCCAGCCATTCCACGGTGTCGAGCACCGCGTGGTGTTCGACGGTGCTCACCAGGACGCGGCGGCGGGCGGCATCGGCGGTCCGGCGCGCCCAGAAGATTCCCTTGACCGCCAGGTTGTCGCTTTCCGTCCCGCCGGCGGTGAAGATCACCTCGGACGGCCGAGCGCCCAGCGCGTCCGCGATCGCCTCGCGGCCCTCCTCCACCATCCGGCGGGCCCGGCGGCCCGAGGAATGCAGCGATGAGGCGTTGCCCACCATGGACAGCGCCTCGCTCATCGCCGCAATGGCCGCCGGAACCATCGGGGTGGTCGCCGCGTGATCAAGGTAAGTCATTTCCCTCCCAGGGTAGCCCGTGCACGCTCATCCGTGTGTGGGCCACCGCTGTGTGATGCACACCCCAACCAGCGCGATCCCGGCCAGGCACGCGGCCGGCACCGCCACCGCGGGGGCGGGCCGCGCGGCCGAGGCGGGCAGGCCGAGCAGCGCCCCGCCGAAACCGACGGTGACCGCCGTGGCGACCCGGTCGGCCAGCTGCATGCGCGAGGTGGTGAACCAGCGCTCGGCGGCCGGCGAGAACCACCAAGGTCGGGAGGCCGGGACGGGCCGTCACCGTGCCGCGCGGGAGGAGCCCGCGCGGCGCGTCGGCCGTCATGGCCGCGGCCACGGCGCCGTAGCCGAGCGCCGGCAGCGACGGGCGTTGCGCCGCCCAGGTGAGGCTCGCCACGCCGGCCGACGCGGACGCTTCCGGACCCGCGCCGGCCCCCACCGATCATGCCCCGGACTCGGCGACCTCCAGCATGGTCGAGGTCAACCGCAGCGCGGGAAGGGCACGGTGGTGGGTGACCGTGCCGAGCGCCGCCTGGATCGTGGTCTGGGCCAGTGCGGCCAGTTCGCGCCGGTCGGTGGCGCGGCCGGGCGCGATCTCGGCGCAGACGTGCATTTCCAGCACGAGCCCGCGCAGCCGGGCGACCCGGCGGACCGAGTCGAGCAGTGAATCCTCGCCGATGAACGCGGGCTGCGTGGTTTCCCGCCCGTCGGCCAGCCGGTAGCGCAGGGCGATGGGGCGCACCGGCACACCACCGTCGATCGCGGCCTGGAAGATGGCCGGCGCGAACCGCCCGGAAGCGAGCCCGCACCACGTCGTTCCCTCGGGCGTCACGTTCACCAGCGCCCCGCCCCGCAGTGCTCCGGCCAGCTCCGCCACCGTCGCCGGCAGCAGCGAAAGCCGTTGCCGGTCAAGGAAGATGCTGCCGCCGCGGGCGACCAGGGCACCGAGCACCGGCCAGTCCGCGATCTCCCGTTTGGCCAGCGCGCGCATCGGGCGCACCGCGTTGACCGCGGCGATGTCCAGCCACGAGATGTGGTTGTTGACCACCAGCGCGCCGCGCCCCCGCTCCGCCGTGAACCCGTCGACGCCGCGGACCACCAGCCGTACCCCGAAGGCGCGCAACAGGCCCCGGAAGACCAACCGCAGCAAGGCATCCCTGGCCGCGCCGCGCACCGCGAGCACGGCGGGCAGCCCGGTGAAGGCCAGCAGGAGCACCCCGCACGCCGCGCCGACCCGCAGCAGCCGGACCGGCCGCGAAACGGTCGGCGCACCGGCGGTGAGGCACCCGTCCCCGCACGGCGAGAAGGGCATCCAGGCGTGGCTCACCGCTGGTCCCCGAGGAAGAACTTCAGGTAGCGCTCGTCGACCCGCTGCAGATCCAACAGGGTGAAGAAATCGGCGACGCCGAAATCGGGATCGTGCGCCGGCGGCCCGCACACCTTGGCGCCGAGCCGGATGTACCCGCGGAGCAGGGGCGGCAGCACCGAGCGCGGCGGGCGCGGTATGTCCTCTGTGGACCACGGGTGCCACGGCGAGACCCGCTGCTCTTCGGGCGCGTGGTGCTTGGCCTGGATGACATCCCACACGCCCGCGGCATAGGCGCCGCCACCGGTCAGCGGCACCGAGGCGCACCCGGCGAGGTAACGGTGCCCGGCCAGCAGCATGTAGCGGCCGATGCCCGCCCACACCAGGCTCACCACGGCCCCGCTGCGGTGGTCGGGATGCACGCAGGACCGCCCGGTCTCGACGAGCGAGCCACGCAGGCCGGCCAGCGCGGTCAGGTCGAATTCGGTGTCGGAGTAGAGCCCGCCCGCGGCGGCGGCCCGCTCCGGCGGGAGCATCCGGTAGGTGCCCACGATCTCGCCGGTGTTGTCGTCACGCACCACGAGGTGATCGCAGTGTTCGTCGAAGCCGTCGACATCGAGACCGTCCATCGGGGAGTTGAGGCTCGCGCCCATCTCACCGGCGAACACCTGATACCGAAGTCGTTGTGCGGCAAGGACTTCGTCGCTCCCGGAAGCGACGAGGAGGGAGTAGTGAGGTGCGTGCGCACCCTCCGGACCTGTGCTGACCAGTACCTGTGACCCCGTCATGAGTCTGGTCTACCGAGGCGAAGGCAACCCGGAGCAGTCCCTCGCGGTGACCACTCCGTGCACGTTGCGTAAACCGCAGGTACGCGACAAATCCCCAGCTTCGCCCACCGGACCCGCCGACGCCGCGGGGCCACCCCGCGGGCGGTGGAACGCCGGCGAGGTGGCCCCGGAAAGGTGCCGACGAACGCGGCCCCGAAAAGGTTGTGAAAAGGCTGGGGAATCAGCCCTTGCGCTTGGCGACCTCGTCGGTGAGCTGCGGAGCGACGGCGAACAGGTCGCCGACCACACCGAAGTCGGCGATCTCGAAGATCGGCGCCTCCGCGTCCTTGTTCACCGCGATGATCGTCTTCGAGGTCTGCATGCCGGCCCGGTGCTGGATCGCGCCCGAGATGCCCAGCGCGATGTACAGCTGCGGCGACACTGTCTTCCCGGTCTGTCCCACCTGGAACTGGGCCGGGTAGTAGCCCGAGTCGACCGCGGCGCGCGAGGCGCCGACCGCGCCGCCGAGCGCGTCCGCCAGCTTCTCCACGACCTCGAACTTCTCCGCGGAGCCGACGCCACGACCACCGGAGACCACCACCGAAGCCTCGGTGAGCTCGGGCCGGTCACCGCCGACGACGGGTTCGACGCCGGTGATCCGGGCCGACTTCGCCGGGTCGATCGCGGGCAGCTCGATGGTCTCCTCGGCGGCGGCGCCCTCGGCCGGCACCGCCTCGACCGCGCCGGGGCGCACCGAGATGACCGGGAAACCCTGTGCGGAAGCGGACTTCACCGAGAACGCGCCACCGAAAATGGACTGGTCCACGCTGCCGTCGGAGTTCACCTCCACCGCGTCCACGAGCAACCCGGCACCCAGGCGCGCGGCCAGCCGGCCGGAGATCTCCTTGCCTTCGGCGCTCGCGGTGACCAGCACGGCGGCCGGCGCGGCCCGGCCGGCCAGCACCGCCAGCGCGTCCACCTTGGGCGTCACCAGATACTGCGCCGCGTCCTCGGACTCGGCCACGTACACCTTCGCGGCGCCGTAGGAAGCCAGCGCCGCGGTCAGCTTGCTCGCGGTGCCCGGCGCGCCGACCACGACCGCCGCGGGCTCACCCAGCTCGCGGGCGGCGGTCAGCAACTCGAAGGTGACCTTTTTCAGCTCGCCGTTTCCGTGGTCGACGAGAACCAGAACCTCAGCCATGCGAAAGTCTCCTGCTCTCTCAGATCAGCTTCTGGCCCACGAGGTACTCGGCGATCTTCGCGCCGCCGTCGCCCTCGTCCGGCACCCGCTGACCGGCCTGCCGTGGCGGCTTCGGGGACGCCTCGACCACCGTCGACCACGCGTTGGCGAGACCGACCTGGCTCGCGTCGATGTCCAGATCGGCGATCGTGAGGGTGTCGACCGGCTTCTTCTTCGCGGCCATGATGCCCTTGAACGACGGGTAGCGCGGCTCGTTGATCTTCTCGGTGACGCTGACCAGCGCGGGCAGGGTCGCCTCGAGCGTGGTCCGCCCGTCCTCGGTGTCCCGCACGCCCTTGATCGTGGTGCCCTCGACGGTCACCTCGCGCAGGTGCGTCAGCTGCGGCAGGCCGAGCAGCTCGGCGACGGCCGCCGGAACCGCGCCGCCGCGTCCGTCGGAGGCCTCGTTGCCCGCGATGACCAGGTCGTATCCCTCGACCTTGCCGATCGCGGCGGCCAGCACCTTCGCGGTGGCGATCAGGTCCGAGCCCTTGAGCGCCTCGTCGGAGACGTGGATCGCCCGGTCCGCGCCCATGGACAGCGCCTTGCGGATCGCGTCGGTCACCCGGTCGGGGCCCACCGAGACCACGGTGACCTCGCCCTCGCCGGCTTCCTTGATCTTGAGAGCCTCCTCGACGGCGCGCTCGTTGATCTCGTCGAGCACCGCGTCGGCCGACTCACGGTCCAGGGTGTGGTCCCCTTCGGTGAGCTTGCGCTCCGAATAGGTGTCCGGCACCTGCTTGACCAGGACAACAATCTTCGTCATGGGTCCCCTTCGACCTCCGGGTAGACCAGCAATACTCGCCGGTAGCGTAGGGAAGATTCCCGGCCTGCGCGCGGCGAGGTGACGCCATTCACCTGGATGCGCAGTTTACCGGGACCATCGTCCCGTTTTCTCGCGCGCATACCACATCGGCGACTCGCGCAAATACCACATCGGCGATCGGAAGGCACAGTGGACCGTCTATGCGCTATGACACGATTGGGTTAACCTCGCACACCGTGTCCAACCATGTTGCCGTCGTGACGGACTCAACCGCATCGCTGCCGGAGCACCTCGTCCGGCAATGGGGCATCCGCGTCGTCCAGCTCCAGCTACTCGTGGACGACCAGATCGACGACGAAGACCGGTACGACCGGGCGAAACTCGCCGGCTACCTGCGCGAGGGCCGCCAGGTCGCGACCTCTCCCCCGGACCACGGCGCGTTCTTCTGGGCCTACCAGGACGCGGCCAGCTCCGGCGCCAGTGCCGTGGTGAGCGTGCACCTGTCCGAGCGGATGTCGGCGACCGTCCGCGCGGCACAGCAGGCGGCCCAGCAGGTGCGGATCCCGGTGCACACCCTGGACAGCAGGACCACCGGCATGAGCCTGGGCTTCGCGGTGCTCTCCGCGGCGCGGGCGGCCGCCGCCGGAGCCCAGGTCGACCGGGTCATCGAAGCCGCCCAACGCCGGTTCACGCACAACAGCGAACTGCTCTACGTCGACACCCTGGAATATCTGCGCCGCGGCGGCCGGATCGGCACGGCCACCGCGCTGATCGGCACCGCGTTCTCGATCAAGCCCGTGCTCACCGTGCGCGGCGGCGAGGTCGCGCCGCTGTCCCGGGTGGCCGGCTCCCGCCGCGCGTTGTCCCGTCTCATCGAACTGGCCGCCGCGCGCGCGGGCTCCCATCCCGTCGAACTCGCGGTCTCCTGCTTCCAGGAGGACGGGCGCGAACGCGACGTCGCCCTCCAACTCCAGCAACGGGTCCCGAACGTGCGGGATCTGGTGGTGGTCGAGGCCAGCACGGTGATCGGCGCGCACGTCGGGCCGGGGGCGCTGAGCGTCACAGTCTCTCCGGTGTAACGTTCGCTACCTCTCACCCGATAGGGCTAGCCCGTCACGTGCACGAGCCGAAGGAGCCGCTTGGTGCGAACGGCGACTACACCACGCGAAACGGTCAGCGCTGAGCAGCTCCTTCCGGCCGAACTCAGACGGTTTTCAACGGCTCCCTTCGACAGCAGGCCCGTCCTCACCGCGGACGAGAGCGACCTGGACCACCACCTGTTCCGCAGCACCTACCTGCCGGCCTTCGTCGCCGCCGAAGCGCTGGGCGAAGGCCAGCGCCCGATCGAAGCCGACCTCGCCTGGCTCCGCCTGACCACACCGACCGGCCTGCCCACCGCGCTCGGCGTGCTGGCCGTGGGCAAGGACCCGAGCGCCCACGTGCCCGGCGCCTACCTCCAGTTCATCCGCTATCAGGGCCTCGACCTCGACGCGCCGGTCGTCGACCAACACGAGCTGCGTGGCAACCTGGTGAGCACCGCGACCCGGCTCAGCTCACTGTTGACCGGCCACCTGCGCACCCGGCTGGCCGAAAGCGACGGGTTCCGCGAAGAACAACTGCCCGATTACCCGCTGGAGGCGCTGCGGGAAACGTGCATGAACGCGATCATGCACCGGGACTACGCGCTGTCCCACGCCCCGGTGCGGATCGCGTGGTTCGACGACCGCATCGAGGTGACCAATCCCGGCGGGCCGTTCGGACAGGTCCGGGCGGACAACTTCGACCGCGTCAACGACTACCGCAACCCGGGCCTGGCAAGGGCGATGAAGTCACTGGGTTACGTCAACCGGTTCGGCCGCGGCATCTGGCGGATCCGCTCGGCCATGGCGCGCAGCGGCAGCCCCGCCGCCGAATTCCTGGTCGACTCCTCCTCCTGGACGGTCATCCTGCGCAAGTGGCCGTGACCGCCGTGGGCCGTCTGTGGGCAGTAGGGTCACGAAGGTGACCACGAAGTCCGCGGCGGCCTCGGCAGCGCTGCACCTGACCGGCGAACGGACCGTTCCCGGGATTCCGGAGGAGAACTACTGGTTCCGGCGCCACGAAGCGGCCTACACCGAACTCCTGCCCCGCTGCGCCGGCCCGGTGGTGCTGGAGGCCGGGTGCGGCGAGGGCTACGGCGCGGACCTGATCGCGGCCCGGGCCGGGCGCGTGCTGGCGCTCGACTACGACGCGGTCACCACCGGCCACGTCGCGCGGCGCTACCCGCGGCTGTCCCCGGTGCTGGCGAACCTGGCCTTCCTGCCCATCGCGACGTCCACAGTGGACGTGGTGGCGAACTTCCAGGTGCTCGAACACCTCGGGGACCAGGCCGGGTTCCTCGCCGAGTGCCGCCGCGTGCTGCGCCCGGGCGGGCTGCTGGTGGTCACCACGCCGAACCGGCTCACCTTCACACCGGACTCCGACACTCCCCTGAATCCGTACCACACCAGGGAACTCGCACCGTCCGAACTGGACAGGCTGCTCCGGGAAGCGGGCTTGCGGGTCGAGCTGATGCACGGTCTGCACCACGGACCGGCGCTGCGCGCGCTCGACGAGCGTCACGGCGGTTCCCTGATCGACGCGCAACTGGAGGTGGTGCTGGGTTCGCTGCCGGGCCAGGCCACCTGGCCGTCCGGGCTGCTCGCGGACGTCGCCGGGATCCGGGCGAGCGACTTCGAGGTACACGGCGAGCGGATCGACGCGAGCCTCGACCTGATCGCGGTGGCGGTGCGCCCATGACGACCCGGCCCGAAGGCACGTTCTGCCTGGTCCTTCACAGTCACCTGCCGTGGCTGGCGCATCAGGGGAGCTGGCCGGTCGGCGAGGAATGGCTCTACCAGGCGTGGGCGCATTCCTACCTTCCGGTCGTCGACCTCCTGCGGCGCTTCGCCGACGAAGGCAAGCGGGACGTGCTGACCCTCGGCATGACACCGGTGCTGGCCGCCCAGCTCGACGACCCGTACTGCCTGCGCACCTTCCACGAATGGCTGGGGCACTGGCAGCTGCGCGCCTTACAGGCGAGCACGCTGTGGCGCGGCGACCCGCTGCTCCGGGAGCTGGGTGCGGCCGAGTACCGGGCGGCGATCCGCGCGAGCGAGGACTTCGAAACCCGGTGGCGGCACGGCTTCTCGCCGATCCTGCGCTCACTGGTGGACTCGTCGGTGATCGAACTGCTCGGCGGGCCGCTGACCCATCCGTTCCAGCCGCTGCTGGAACCCCGCATCCGCTCGTTCGCGCTGCGGGAAGGGTTGCGGGACAGCGAGCTGCGGATCGGACACCGCCCGGCGGGAATCTGGGCGCCCGAATGCGGTTACGCGCCCGGCATGGAAGAGGGCTACGCGGCGGCCGGGGTCCAGCGGTTCCTGGTGGACGGCCCGTCGCTGCGCGGCGACACCTCCGCGCCGCGCACGGTCGGCTCGTCCGACGTCGTGTGCTTCGGCCGGGATCTCGAAGTCACCTACCGGGTGTGGTCGCCCAAGGCCGGATATCCCGGCCACCCGCACTACCGCGACTTCCATACCTGGGCGCACGAGGTCGGGCTCAAACCTTCGCGGGTGACCGGCCGGAACATCGCCCCGCCCGACAAGGCACCGTACGAACCCGCGCTCGCCACCGACACCCTTCGGGTGCACGTCAAGGACTTCGTCGACACCGTGGTGACCCGGCTACGGTCGCTGCGGGCACAACACGGCCGCGAATCGCTCGTCGTCGCCGCCTACGACACCGAACTGTTCGGGCACTGGTGGCACGAGGGGCCCGCCTGGCTGGAAGGTGTCCTGCGCGCGCTGCCCGAGGCGGGGGTGCGGGTCACCACGCTGCGCGGCGCCCTCGACGCCGGCCACCTCGGCGGCGCGGTCGACCTGCCTGCCTCGTCCTGGGGTTCGGGCAAGGACTGGCGTGTCTGGGACGGCGAGCAGGTGGCCGACCTGGTCCAGGCCAACGCCGGACTCCAGTCCCGCCTCCTCGACCTGGTTTCGGAGGAAGGGGTGTTTACTACGGATAGTCCGCGGCGAATCCCCCGTCCGCCCGTTCCCGGTACCCGAGACCGCGTGCGGGACCTGGCCGTGAGTGAGGCGATGCTCGCGTTGTCGAGCGACTGGGCGTTCATGGTGACCAAGGATTCGGCGGCCGACTACGCACGATCCCGGGCGCTGAAACACACCGAGCGTTTCGACCGGCTGGCGGCCCTTCTACGGTCGGGCATCGGGTCTCTGTCCCGCTCCGCGACGCCACCGTGCGGCTCTGCCGCGGACAGCTACCGCAGGGAAATCGGTGTGATGCGCGCCGAGGATCTCCCCTTCGGCCAGCTCGACGCCCGCACCCTCACCACCTGACCGGTCCCGACGCAACCCGGCACCCGATCCCACCGACCGCACGAGCGAACTCAACGGCCCCAAGCGGGAACACGACAACCGCACCGGAGGACACACCGGCCGCACGAGCGACCTCGGCAACCGGACCGGAGAACTCGCCGACCGCACGGGAGAACACGGCAACCGGAGCAGGGGACACACCGACCGGACGGGAGAACACGGCAACCGGAAGAGGGGACACGGCGGGGTATCCGCGTGTCCCCCGCTCCCGTCGGCGTGTCCCCCGCTCC
>DASSAD010000343.1:0-6712 GCA_035685725.1 Amycolatopsis sp.
GCGTCCCGGGCGAGCGCGGTCAGGCGGCTGACCGCGCGCAGGTACTTCTTCCGGTACCCGCCCTGCACCATCTCCTCGGTGAACAGCTCCGGCAGGGGCTGCCCCGACACGAGCACCGGGATCGCCCGGTCGTAGAGCCGGTCGGCGAAGGCGACCAGCCGCAGCGCCACGTTCTGGTCCGGCGCCGGATGCACAGCACGCAGATGCACGCGGGACACGCCGTCGACCAGCCGGCCGTAGCGGGACGGGTGCAGCCGCGCCAGATGCGCGCACAGGGCGTCGAAATCGTCCAACGACGATCCCTCGTGGCTCGCCGCGGACGCGGCCAGCGTGTCGTCGTCGACCGGGGGCGGCGCTTCGGGCAGGCCACGGTGGCGGTAGTCCGGGCCGTCCACCCGCACCACGGCGAACCGCGCCGACAGCGACTGGATCTCGCGCAGGAAATCGTCGGCCGCGAACCGGCCTTCGCCGAGCTTCTCGGGCAAGGTGTTCGACGTGGCCGAGACGTGCACTCCGGCGCCGGTCAGCTCCCGCAGCAGGCGCGTCACCAGCATCGTGTCGCCCGGGTCGTCCAGCTCGAACTCGTCGATGGCCAGCAGGCGGTGCCCGGACAACCGCCGCACTGCCTCGGTGAACCCGAGCGCGCCGACCAGGTGGGTGAGTTCGACGAAGGTGCCGTACGCCTTCGGTGCGGGCGCCGCGTGCCACAGCGAGGCCAGCAGGTGGGTCTTGCCGACGCCGAAACCCCCGTCGAGATAGAGCCCGAGCGGCCCGTCCGGAGTGCTCGCTCCGCCGAACAGGCTGCGCAGCAAGGATTTCTTGCCCGTGCCGGCCGGAATGCGCTCGGCGAAGGCGGAGCACGCGGCGACCGCGGCGGCCTGACTCGGCTCGTCGGGATTGGGCACGTAGGTGCCGAACCGGACCCCGTCGAAGCGAGGCGGCGGCACCAGTGCGGTGATCAGTTCGTCGGCCTCGGTCTCGGGAAACCGGTCGGTCAGGTGCATGCTGCGAATGTAAACCGCACCCCCGGGCGCCCCGACCGAGGGCGAATCGGAGATGCCCAGGTCGCCGCCCCGCCGCCCGCGTGCTGGGATGCCCGTTATGCGCATGCTGTGGCCGACCCCACGTGAAGAAGTGACCGACGAGGAGCTGGCCGGGATCTACCGCTATCCGCCGGAGCTGTCGGGTTCCTGGGTGCAGGTCAACTTCGTGTCCTCCGCCGACGGCGCGGCCGCCGTGGACGATCGCTCGGAGGCGCTTTCCCATCCCGCCGACAAGCGCATCTTCCTGCTGGGCCGCGATCTGGCGGACGTGGTGCTCGTGGGCGCCGGGACGGCCCGCGCGGAGGGATACCGGGGCGCACGGACCACGCCCGAGCGCCGCGAACGTCGTCGACGGCTGGGCCTGTCGGACATCCCGCCGATCGCGGTCGTCACCGCGACGGCCCGGATCGACCCGGATTCCGCGCTGTTCACCGACACGCACGTCCCGCCGATCATCATCACCACCGCGGGCGCACCCCCATCGCGCCGCGCCGCGCTCGCCGAAGCGGGTGGGGAGATCCTCATCGCCGGTGAAGGGACGGTCGACCTCATCGCGGCATTGGCCGAACTGGCGCGTCGCGGGCTCAGGCGGGTGAACTGCGAGGGCGGCCCGCGCCTGTTCGGCGAGCTGATCGCGGCGGACCTGGTCGACCAGCTGTGCCTGACCGTGGCGCCGCTGCTGGCCGGTGGCGGCGCCGGCCGGATCGCGGTGGGCGGGGAAACCGGGCACTCCCGCCGCCTCGATCTGGGATCGATCCTCTACGAGGACGGGTTCACGATGTTGCGCTACACCCGCCGGGAATGATGGCGCTCCCAACCCGCTTACCGCCCGCTCACCACAGCCGTGCGAAGGTCGAAGGCGAACTCGGATCGATCATGAGGGGAACGAAGGCCCTTGCGCCGCCGGAAGAGGCTGTTGCTCGCCTTGCTGGTGCCCATCCTCCTCACGGGATGCACCGCCGGGCCGTCCCAGCGCCCGGCCGTGGTGGAAAACGACGACCAGTCGGCGCCGGCCACGTCCGCGCCCCCGCCGGTGGCGCCGATCCCGCCGCTGACCGAACCGCAGGCTTCCGCCGTCGACTGGTCCGACTGTGACCAGGAGACCCGCGCCCGCCTCGATCCCCCCGCGGCGCCGGCCTCGCTGCGGTTCACCTGCGCGACGGTGACCTCGGTGCTCGACGCTCCCGATCTGCCCGGGCGGGTGCCGACGCATGTCGCGCTGCTCAAGGCCGGCACGGGACCGATCCCCCTGGTGGTGCTCAACGACATCGAGGGCGAGACCGGCACGCTCTACGCCGCGCATCTGGCCGCGATGCTGCCGCCCGCCCTGCTGACCCGGTTCTCGCTGATCGGCGTGGACCGACGCGGCACCGGTGACTCCGACCCCGTCGGGTGCGTGCCGACGGAGGTCCGCGCGCCGCTGCTGTCGCAGGATCCGGCGTCGGCCGACATCGACGACGTGCTGGACGCCGCGCGCCGGGCCGGGCAGCAGTGCGCGATCGACCTCGGCAGCACGCAGCTGGCGATCGACAGCTGGCGTGCCGCGGGCGACCTGGAGACGATCCGTGCGGACCTGGGCGTGCCCCGGCTGAACGCGATCGCCCACGGCGACGCCTCCGAGGTGCTCATCTCCTACGCCGACCGCTACCCGACGCGCCTTGGCCGGGTCGTCCTGGACGGCATCCCGGACCCGTCGGCGGACCCGGCCACCGTGCTCGGCGACCTCGCCGCCGCGCAGAAGTCCACTTTGGATGCCTTCGGACAGGACTGTGCCGCCCGGCACTGCGCGCTCGGCACCGACGTCGAAGGCGTGGTGACGGCGCTGCTGAGCCAGCTTCGCGCGGCGCCGCCGCAACTGTCCGACGGCACGTCCTTCGGACCCGGGCTCGCGCTGAACGCGATCGTCGCCGGCCTGGCCAACCCCGCGCGCTGGCCCGAACTCGGCGACGCGATCCAGGCCGCCCGCGGCGGTGACCCGACGAAACTGGCGGCGTTCATCACGCCGCTGATCTCCGGCTCGCCCACGGCGCCCTCCCGGCTCGACGGAGCGCTGGCCACCGAATGCAACGACACCGCGACACGCCTGCCCGCCAACCAGATCAGCGCGCTGGCCGACCAGCTCGACAAGACCGCGGCCCCGTTCGGCGCGCTGGACACCCAGCGGCTGAGCTGGTGCCTGCCCTGGCCGGGCCCCAGCAGCACGCTGCCGTCACCGAACCTGACCGGGCTGCCGCCGATCCTGGTCACCAGCACCGCGTCCGACCCGGTGACGCCCCAGTCCGGCACCACCCGGGCCGCCCAGCAGATCTCCAGCGCGGTGCGGGTCTCCTGGCAGGGCGCCGGGCACGCGGCACTGGCCTCGCCGTGCGTCGCCGGGGCGGTCAGCTCGTTCCTGGTGGACGGCAAGGTACCCACCGACGGCACGCTCTGCCCGGCTTAGCCGGATGACGGTCCGGCCGTTACCCTAGGCGTTCGATCCAGCAACCGAGTCCCGCGAGCGAGGGGTAGATCTTTGTCGTCATCCGCCGTCGAGGCCTTGGCCGACGCGCCGGTCCCCTCCCGGTCGGACCGGCGGCCGCTGCCCTGGCCGGTCTTCTGGACGGTGCTGGTGGCGGGTCTGCTGGCGCTGGGCTGGTACGTCAAGGAGGTCCTCGCCGACCGCGCCGACCTGCTGCACCTGATGGACCTGGGCGTCTACCGGATCGCCGGCACCCGGATCCTGGACGGGATCTCCATCTACGACACCCCGCTGGCCGGGCACACCCGCGGTGTCTGGGAATTCGTCTACGCCCCGTTCGCGGCGCTGCTGTTCGTGCCGCTGGCCAAGCTGGACGGCAACCCGCTGGTCCTGGTCGGCGGAATCGGCAACTTCGCGCTGCTCACGCTCGCCGTGGGGGCCGCGCTGAGCATCCTCGGCTACCGGCGCGACCTGCGGCTCGTGGTGGCCAGCGTGCCGCTGGCCGGGCTGCTGCTGTGGATCGAGCCGATCCGGGAGACCATGGCGTTCGGGCAGGTCAACATCCTGCTGATGGCGATCGTGCTGGTGGACCTCGCGCTGCCGGACTCGGCCCGGGTCAAGGGCGTGCTGATCGGGATCGCCGCGGGGATCAAGCTCACCCCGGTCTTCTTCGTGCTCTACCTGCTGTTCACCCGGCGCTACCGGGCGGCGGCGGTGGCGACCGGTTCCCTCGCCGCGACCGTGCTGATCGGTTTCATCCTGCTGCCGCACGACTCGAAGACGTTCTGGTCGGGGGCGTTCGCCGATCCGGCACGGGTGGGAGTACCGGAGAATCCGAGCAACGAGTCGCTGCGCGGGCTCTTCGCGCGCAGCATCGGGCTCGTCGGCGGGATGCAGCTGCTCTGGCTGGCGTGTGCCGCCCTGATCGGGCTGGCGTGCCTGCTGCTCGCCCGGCGGCTGTCCTTCAGCGGACGGGAGCTGCTCGCGGTGGTGCTGTGCGGGCTGGCCACCACCGCGGTCTCTCCGTACAGCTGGGTGCACCACTGGGTGTGGCTCGGCGCGCTGATCATCTATCTGCTGTACGCCTCGTTGCGCCGCTGGGCGGTGCTGACCTGGATCGGTCTCGCGCTGACCTTCGCGATCTCCTCCGGGGGCGTGCTCATGCTCTTCGGGGCCGACGAGAGCAGCATCCTGACCTACCCGTCCTGGGATCATCTGGGTGTGCTCTATCACAACGCCTACATCTGGCTGACCGTGGTGATCATCGTGGTGGTCGCGATCACCGAGCTCGTCCGCCATCGCCGGGACCGGCACACGTCCCCGGAGGCCGTCTCCGCCGCGTGACAAGCCCACGCGGGCCACGGCAGCCATCTCGCGTCGAGCACTACGGTCGGATCATGCGATTCGCGATCTCCATTCCCCAGTTCGTCTCGGCCGGAGCGGTCGACAGCGCGGCGCTGCGCGCCTTCGTCCAGCGGGCCGAGGCGCTGGGCTACCACAGTGGTTGGACGCAGGAACAGGTTCTGGGCGCATGGCCGAACGTGGGGCCCCTCGAGACGATGGCCTACGCGGCGGCGTGCACCGAGACGCTGCGGCTGGGGTGCGCGGTCTTCGTCAGTCCGCTGCACAATCCCGTGCATCTGGCCAAGAGTGTGAGCTCGCTGGACCAGCTCAGCGGTGGCCGGGTCGAGGTCGGGATCGGCACCGGCGGCCGCGGCCGGATGTTCTCCGCCTTCGGCGTGAATCCGGACGGCCTGGTGACGCGCTTCACCGAGGGATTGCGGCTGATGAAGGAGCTGTGGACGCAACCTCGCGTCACCTTCGACGGGAAGTTCTGGCAACTCACGGACGCGGCCATGGAACCGAAGCCGGTCCAGAAACCCCATCCGCCGGTGTGGTTCGGCGGCGGTCACCCGGCCGCGCTGCGGCGTGCCGTCCGGCACGGGGACGGCTTCTTCGGCGCGGGGTCCGCCACCACGGCGGCCTTCGCGGACCAGGTCCGGACCGTGCGGGAGGCGCTGGCCGACGCGGGCCGCGATCCGGCCGGTTTCCCGATCGCCAAGCGGATCTACGTCGCCGTCGACGACGACGCCCCGCTCGCGTCGGAGAAGATGGAGCGGGCGCTGGCCGGGGTCTACGGCGAGCGCAGCCGGCAGCTGGGCCCGATCGCGGTCACCGGGACGCCGGAGGATTGCGTGCGGGGCGTGCGTGCGGTCGCGGACGCGGGCGCCGAGCTGATCCTGTTCACCCCGCTGTTCGACGAGGCCGAGCAGATGGAGCGGCTGGCCGCGGAAATCATCCCGGAAATGATTCCCAGGTTCTCGTAATCGCATCGTAAAGCGTCGGCGGTGTTCGTCAGCCGCGTCCGGGTTCGCGCGCCCGCCGTCACCGGCCACTCCGGGCACGCCGTGGCCGGTGGAATACCGTGGGCACATGCCCCGCCGCGCCAAACTGGTCCTCGCGCTCGTGCTGCTCGCCGCGGCGGTGGCGGCGGCCTTCCTGCTGCACCTGCCCGGCCCCGCGGGGTTGCGGGACTGGGCGGCGGGCAGGGGACCAGCGGCGATCCTGATCTTCCTGGGTGCGTACGCACTGCTCACGGTGATACCGCTGCCCAGGACGGTGTTCAACCTGGCGGCCGGACTGCTGTTCGGCGACGTGGCGGGGGTCGCCGTCGCGGTCATCGCGACCGCCGCGTCGGGCATGCTCGGCTTCGCGCTGGCGCGCCTGCTGGGCCGCGACCTGGTCAGCAGGCACCTGCGGCGCAAGGCGATCCGGGCGGTGGACGAGCGGCTCGCCGGCGGGGGCGTGCTGGCCGTCACCTCGCTGCGCCTGATCCCGGTCGTGCCCTTCGCCCCGCTGACCTACTGCTGCGGGATCCTTTCGGTCCGGCCCCTGCCCTACCTGGCCGGCACCGTGCTGGGCAGCCTGCCGGGCACGATCGCGGTCGTGGTGCTGGGCGACGCGCTCACCGGCGGCACGCCTCCGGCCCTGTTCGCGTGCTACGCCGGATTCGCGCTCGCCGGGGGTCTGGGGCTGGTCAAGGTGGTGCGAGGGGCAGCTTACGACAGCGCCACGAACCAGCCCGCTACACTCGGTGCGATGCGCGAGGATGTCGTTCGCGCTCAACGAAGCCAAGAAACGCGGGTAGTTTCCGAGGAGTAGTCGCCATCGACACCGGTCAGCTGATCGCAGGGCACTATCGCCTCGTTGA
>DASSAD010000344.1:0-10914 GCA_035685725.1 Amycolatopsis sp.
AGGCGGCCGGCCAGCTCCTCGGAGTCGACCTCGTTGCGGGCACAGCCCAGGGTCAGCAGGGATACGCGGCGAGGGGAAGACACGCCACTCAGGGTATCTGGCGGGGCAGATCGGCGAGCGTCAGCAGGGTCAGCTCCTCGTCGGCCAGGCCTTCCAGGTCGACCTCCGGCCCGGCGAGGCGCATCGCCTGCGCGCTGATCGCCTGTTCCAGCAGGCCCCGCGCCGAACGGCCGTTCGCGAAGCCCTTGCCCCTGTCGATCCCCGCCATCACCTGCGGCAACGCCTCGGCCAGCGCCGGCGCGAGCTGATAGCCCTGCTTGGTGGCCATCACGGTGAAGATCGCCGCGAGCTCCTCGTCGGTGTAGTCGGGGAAGGAGACCGTGCCGCCGAAACGGGACCGCAATCCCTCGTTGGCGTCGAGGAAGCGGTCCATGTCGCCCGGGTAGCCGGCCGCGATCACGATCATGTCGTCGCGGTGGTTCTCCATCTGCACCAGCAGCTCGGCGACGGCCTCCTTGCCGAAGTCCGCACCGTTCGAATACTCCTGCACCAGGTTGTAGGCCTCGTCGATGAACAGCAGGCCGCCGACGGCCCGCTCGCAGACGTCCCGTGTCTTCGGCGCGGTCTGCCCGATGTACTCGCCGACCAGATCCGGCCGCGCGACCTCGATCAGGTGCCCGGAGGGCAGCACCCCCAGCTCGCGGTAGATCTGGCCCATCAGCCGCGCCACCGTCGTCTTCGCGCTTCCGGGGTTTCCGGTGAACACCAGGTGCCTGCTGCGCCCGGCCACCGGCAGCCCCGCCGAGCGGCGGCGCGCGTCCAGCCGGGTTTCCGCGACGAGCCCCCGCACGCGCTGCTTCACCGGATCCAGGCCGATGAGGCCGTCCAGCTCCGCCAGCATCTCCTCCAGGCTGCGCCGCGGGCCCGCGTCGTCGGCCTGCCCGACGCCGGACTCTCCCGGTGACGGCAGGTCCTCGGGCACGAGCAGAGCGAGCGCCGCCGGATCCGCGGACGGCTGAGCGGCCAGCCGGGTGGCCTGCTTGCCGATCGCCGATTCCAGCAGCCCGCGCGCCGAACGCCCGTTGGCGAAACCGCGCCCGCGCGGGATGCGCCGGATCGCCTCCGGCAGCACCGCGGTGAACTCCGGGGTGAGCTGGTAGCCCTGGCTCTTGGCCATCAGCTCGAAGATCCTGGCCAGCTCCTCGTTGGTGTAGTCCGGGAAGTCGACCTTCCCGGCGAACCGGGACCGCAGGCCCGGGTTCGACTCCATGAACTGGTCCATCTCCTTGGGATAGCCGGCCGCGAACACGATGAAGTCGTCGCGGTGGTTTTCCATCTGCAGCAACAGTTCGGTGACGGCTTCCTTGCCGAAATCGTCCTTGTCGTCGGCGACCAGGTTGTACGCCTCGTCGAGGAAGAGCACCCCACCCATCGCCCGCTCACAGGCGGCCCGGGTCTTCTGCGAGGTCTGGCCCACGTACTCGCTGACCAGGTCCGTCCTGGTCACCTCGACCACCTGGCCCTTGGGCAGCACGCCGAGGCCACGGTAGATCTGGGCGACCAGGCGCGCCACGGTGGTCTTGGCGGTGCCGGGGTTTCCGGTGAACACCAGGTGCCTGCTGCGCGCGGCCACCGGCAGGCCGGCCTGCTTGCGCTGCGCGTCGATGGTCATCTCGTTGGCCAGCGAGCGCACGCGCTGCTTGACCGAGTCCAGCCCGATCATCGCGTCCAGCTCGGCCAGCAGTTCCTCGATCGACTTGTCGCCCTGCTGCCGCTGCTTGGTCAGCGCGGCGAGCTGCTCGATGTCGCTCGCCTCGATGTGCACCGAACCGTCCCGCGACGCGCCACGGCCGAGCGCGCTCTGGCTCGCGGCGGCCAGCAGCGCCTCGACCTCCCGGGCGTTCTCCGCCGAATCGCTGTCGTGCGCGAGCGCGGCGAGTCGTTCCCGTGCCTCGGGCGCGATCACCATCGAACGCTCGGTCGCGAAGATGTCGAGCAGCCCGGAAATCGCCTCGGCCCGCGACAAGTCGGGCAGCCGGTAGGTGAGCAGCCGCGGCACCAGCTCGGGCGCCTCGGTGCCGAGCCGTTCGAGGAAGCCCGCGGTGGCGGCGATCACCACGAGACGGCAGCTCTCCTGGTCGTGTGCCAGTTCGCCGAGATAGGCGGCCACGCCACCGGACTTGCCCTCGAACAGCCCGTCGGCCTCGTCGATCAGCACCGCGGGCGGATCGTCGCGGCCGTCGCAGTCGGCGATGAAGTGCCGCAGCACGGCGTCGACCGGCCAGTCGCCGCGGTCGTTGTCCAGCAACAGGTCCTGGGCCGGGCTGACCGTCTGGCCACCGAAGCCGACCCCGCCGGCGTCCAGCGCCGCGACCAGCCCGCGGAAGAGCCGCCGCTGCCCGGTGTGCGGCTCGCCGACGAGCAGGACCAGCGGGTTGGGCTGGCGCTGCTCCTTCGCCTGGATCTCGAAGCGGCGCTGCGCCTCCTGCTGCTGCCGCTCCCATTCCTGGTAGGCCTGGTCGTAGGCCTGCTTCTGCTGCTCCCAGTACTGGTACTGCTGCTGCCACTGCCGGTGGACCTGCTCGTACTCCTCTTCCTGCTTGCGCCCCTCGCGCCATTTCAGTGCGCGGTTCCCGGCGGCGAGCATGTCGAGGGTGACCGAGCGGCTGTGCCGGGCCATGTCGCCCAGCAGTCCCCCGGAATCGTGGGACTGCGGCGGCCGCTCCGGCTCGGGCGGCGGAGGCGGCGGCGCGTCCGGGGGCGGCGTCTGCTGCGGCGCTTCGGGGTGGCGCGTGCGGTCGGCCCAGCTGACGATGCGCACCACCTTGTCGACGAACTCGCCGACCGGTTCCCCGCCGCAGACGAACCGCGAACCGGTCGCCAGCTGTTCCACCTTGGGCGGTGCTGCCGCGGGCACCGGCGAAGCCTGCCGTGGTGGCAAGGGAGGCGGCGAACCCGGCAGGGGCGGCGGGCCCGCGGCGGCCGGGCCCGGCAGCGGCGGCGGGCCGCTCGGCGCCCGATTCGGCAACGGCGGCGGACCACCCGGCGGTCCGGAGACGGGCGTGGGGCCGCTCGGCGGTCCGGGCACCGGGGCGGGTCCGCCGGGCGGCGCGTAGGCCGGGGCGGGTCCGCTGGGTGGCCCGTTCGCCGGAATCGGGCCGCTGGGCGGTCCGGAAACCGGTACCGGGCCGCTCGGCGGCCCGGGGGGTGGCGGTGGGGGCGGGACGAGGCGGGCCGCCGCCCGGTAGTTCGGGTCCCTCGGCGGCTGGCCGAACTGCCAGGATCCGCCCTGGCGGCACCACTGCCACGACCGGCCCGGCACGAGCAGCCACGCGACACCATCCGGAGTCGTCAGCATCGTCGTCCGGCCCATCGCCGCCTGACGTTCGGCGTCCAGGAACGGATCCCATCCGGCGCTCGTCACTTCGCCCCCCAACCTCGGTCACGATGCATCTCCCCGCAGCATACGAGGGCAGTACGACGTGGCGAAACCCACCGCGACAGCGCACCCACCGCCCGGATACGGTCAAGCGGTGCAGCACCTTCCCCCGGCCCAGGTCGAGATCCGCAGGGCACGGATCGCCGATGTCCGGAAGATCAAGGCTCTGGTCGACGCCGACGCCGGGCGCGTACTGCTGGAAAAGGACCTCGTGACGCTGTACGAGAACGTCCAGGAGTTCTGGGTGGCGGACTCGGACGGCGAGGTGTTCGGCTGCGGCGCGCTGCATGTCCTGTGGGAGGACATCGCCGAGATCCGCACGCTCGCGGTGG
This sequence comes from Amycolatopsis sp., assembly GCA_035685725.1. Taxonomy (GTDB): domain Bacteria; phylum Actinomycetota; class Actinomycetes; order Mycobacteriales; family Pseudonocardiaceae; genus Amycolatopsis_E. The sequence goes on from DASSAD010000344.1 coordinate 3,772, forward strand.
GCAAGGCGATGCGCGGCCAGGGCATCGGGCACGCGCTGGTGGGGCGGCTCGTCGCGATGGCGAAGGAACTGGGGCTGCGGCGGATCTTCGTGCTCACCTTCGAAACCGGTTTCTTCGCCGCGCACGGTTTCCGCGAAATCGACGGGACGCCGGTTTCGCAGTCCGTCTACGAGGAAATGCGCCGCTCGGTCGATCCGGGCGTCGCGGAGTTCCTCGAACTCCCCTACGCCAAGCCGAACACGCTGGGCAACTCCCGCATGCTCCTCGAACTCGAACAGACCGCCTGAGCACGCCCGACCGGTGGGCTGACCTCGGGACGTGGACTTTGGCGCGCTCTTTCGCGAGGTCGGCGAGGCCTACCTGCGAGAGCAGGTCGCGGCGGCGAGCGACGCGGCCGAGCACGGCGCGGTGGCCCGCGCGATCGCGTCCGGACAGCACCTGATCGACGTCATCGAGCGGGTTTCGGTGTTCGTCATGCCGTGCCCGCATGGACGGCCTCAGGGCGCGAACACCGCGCTTTCGCCGTTCTACGGCGGAATCTTCCCCGCCGTGTGGAGCTTCCAGCTCGCACTGCGCTCGCGGACCTCGGCTCGACGCTGACCACCTACCACCTACCACCTCGCGCGCAAAGCCGAAGCCGCGAAGATCCTGGGCCTCCCGGACGATGTCACCCAGCTCGGCCTGCTCCCGGTCGCCTACACCACGGTGCCGGACTTCAAGCCGGCGCGGCGCCGCCCCGAAGAAGTCGCCTTCCTCGACATCTGGGACAGCCCGCTTTCCTGAGCAGGCCGAGGAATCCCGCTACTCCTCGACGTCCTCCGCCGGGGCGCCGTCCGCCCGACCGCCGCCCCGGATGAGGACGAGGACGGAGTCCAGCTCGTCCGGTTTGACCAGGACGTCGCGGGCCTTGGAGCCCTCCGAGGGGCCGACCACTCCCCGGTTCTCCAGCAGATCCATCAGGCGCCCGGCCTTGGCGAAGCCGACCCGCAGCTTCCGTTGCAGCATCGAGGTCGAGCCGAACTGCGAGGTCACCACCAGCTCGGCGGCCTGCAACAGCACGTCGAGGTCGTCCCCGATGTCCGGGTCGATTTCCTTGGCCTCGCCCGGTTTCGCCGCGGTGACCCCGTCGGTGTAATCCGGCTGCGCCTGGTCCTTGGTGTAGTTGACGATCGCGGAGATCTCGTCGTCGCCGACGTAGGCGCCCTGGATGCGGATCGGCCGTCCCGCCCCCATCGGCAGGTACAGCCCGTCGCCCATGCCGATCAGCTTTTCCGCGCCCGGCTGGTCGAGGATGACCCGCGAGTCGGTCAGCGACGAGGTGGCGAACGCCAGCCGTGAAGGCACGTTCGTCTTGATCAGGCCGGTGACCACGTCCACCGAGGGCCGCTGGGTCGCCAGCACCAGGTGGATCCCGGCGGCGCGGGCCTTCTGCGTGATGCGGACGATCGCGTCCTCGACGTCGCGCGGGGCGGTCATCATCAGGTCGGCCAGCTCGTCGACGATCGCCATGATGTAGGGATAGGGCCGGTATTCGCGCTCGCTGCCCGGCGGCGCGGTGATCTCGCCGGAGCGGACCTTCTTGTTGAAGTCGTCGATGTGCCGCACCCGGTTGGCCTGCATGTCCTGGTAGCGCTGCTCCATCTCCTCCACCAGCCAGGCCAGCGCGGCGGCGGCCTTCTTCGGCTGGGTGATGATGGGCGTGATCAGGTGCGGAATGCCTTCGTAGGGCGTCAGTTCGACCATCTTGGGGTCGATCAGGATCATCCGGCACTCGTCGGGCGTCGACCGCGCGAGCAGCGAGACGAGCATGGAGTTGACGAAACTCGACTTGCCCGAGCCGGTGGATCCGGCGACCAGCAGGTGCGGCATCTTCGTCAGGTTCGCGGTGACGAAGTTTCCCTCGATGTCCTTGCCCAGCCCGATCACCATCGGATGGTGGTCCTTGGCGGCCTTCGAAGACCGCAGGACGTCGCCGAGCCGGACCATTTCCCGGTCGGAGTTGGGCACCTCGATGCCGACCGCGGACTTGCCCGGGATCGGCGCGAGCAGCCGCACGTTGTCGGTGGCCACGGCATAGGCGATGTTCTTGGTCAGCGCGGTGATCTTCTCGACCTTCACGCCTGGCCCCAGCTCGACCTCGTAGCGGGTCACCGTCGGTCCACGGGTGAACCCGGTGACCTGCGCGTCGACGTTGAACTGCTCGAGGACCCCGGTGATGGCCTCGATCATCGCGTCGTTGGCCTTGCTGCGGGTCTTCGGCGCGTCCCCGAGCTGGAGGAGCTCCGGTGAGGGGAGCCGGTAGTCGCCCTCGACGGTCCGCGTGACCGCCAGTGCCGGCTCGGCCTTCTTCGGCTTCTTCTCGGGTACCTGCTCGGGTTTGACCTTCGGCGGGCGGGTGGGTGTGGGCGGCTCGGCGAGCGCGGCCTCGAGGTCGAGCTGCTCGCCCGCGGCCTGGCGGCGCCGCGCGGGTTTGCGCACCCGCACCGGTTTCGCCTCGGTCTCGGCCGCCGACGAGCGGGCGTCCGACTTCTCGGCCCCGGCGGCTTCCGCCTCGTCCTCCTCGGCGGCCTCCTCGGCGGCGGCGCGCTCGGCCTCCTGCGCGGCGAGCTCGTCGGGGTCGAGTCCCCATTCCCGCAGCCGCTGCGGCACATCCCGGATCCGGGTCCCGCTGAACACCAGGACGCCGTAGCCGAGCGCGAGCATCAGCAACGGGGCGGCGACCCAGGAGGTCACGCCCTCGGCCACGAACCGGCCCGACACCGAGCCGAGCACGCCACCGGCGTACATCCGGTCCAGGTTGTCCACCGGCGACGAGTTGAACAGGTCCAGCAGGCCGAGCAGCGCGAAGGTGACCAGCAGCGTGCCGATGACCATCCGGGGCCGGGTCTCGGGCCGGGGTTCGGTGCGCATCAGCGCGATGGCGGCGACCAGCAACGCCAGCGGGAGGACGACCGAGCCGGCGCCGAACACGGTGCGCGTGCCGATTTCGACGTAGTGGCCGACGGGTCCGGCCGAACGCCACCACACGCCCGCCGCGATGACCACGGCCAGCGCGATCAACGCGAGCGCCAGCCCGTCGCGGCGGTGCTCGGCTTCGAGCTCACGGCCGCGGCCGGCGGTGCGGACGACGGAACCGACGCTCTTCGCCAGCAGCGTCCACCCGCCCCGCGCCGCCCTGCTGAAGGTCGGTGACGTGCGGCGGGCGGCGGCACGTTTCGCGGTGGACCCGGATCCCGACCGCGACCCCGACCGCGACCCGGTGGCCGGGCGCCCCTTCGAACGCGAGCCGGCCGCCCCGCGCGACCCGCGCGCCGGGCTGGTGCCACCGCTGCGTTTCGTCGCGTTTCCCCTCTTTGTCGTGGAACGGCTCGCCATGGCTCCTACGGTAACCGCTCGCACCCCACGAGCCTCGTACGCCACTCAGGTCCCGATAGGCCATCACGGTGAAAACCTGCCTTTCGTGCTGAGCGACCCCGTGGTCTGCCATGCTCTGCACCATGTTCGCGCTGCACCACGACGAGAGCCGTTCCCCGCGTCCGCGATCCACGCGGTCGGCGGCGCAGCCCGGCGGAGGAGCATCGGGCCCCCGCCGCCGCCCGCCCGCGGTCTGGCGAACGATGTCCCGCGTGGACAGCGGCCTGGTCACCCTGGTCGGCCGGTTGAAGGTGACCGGGCAGATTCCCGCGGCGCTGCGGGGACGCCCGTTTCTGCTGGCGGCCAACCACATCGGCGTGTTCGACCCGTTCGTCCTGATCGCCGCCTGCCGGCGGATCGGCTTCGCGCCGCGGTTCATGCTGGCCGGCGGCCTGCTCGACGCGCCGCTGATCGGCCCGGCGCTGCGCGCGAGCGGACACCTGCGCATCGATCGCGGCAAGGCCAGCGCGATCGAGCAGTTCACGCAGGCCGTCGACGCGATGCACACCACGAGCAGCCCGATCATCGTCTATCCCGAGGGCCGGATCAGCCACGATCCCGGTTTATGGCCCGAGCGCGGGAAGACCGGCGCGGCACGGCTGGCGCTCGCGGCGAACGTGCCCGTGGTGCCGATCAGCCAGTGGGGCGCGCACGAGGCCGTCTACTGGGGGACCGAGCGCGTGGCGGGTCCGGCGGACCTGGTGCCGCTGGCCCGGTCCGGGTTCACCGCGCCGCTGCGGCGGCCGACGTTCCGGGTGCATTTCGGCGCTCCGGTGGACCTTTCGGAGCTCCAGGCGCGGCAGCCGGGCGCCGGTGTCCGGGCGCACGCCAAGATCATGCGCGCGATCACCGAAGGCCTGATCCCGTTGCGCGCCGGCGAACCCGACCTGCCCCGCTTCCACGACCCGACGCGGCCGACCGACGCGCGAAGCCCGTGGCGCCCCTAGCTCCGCGCCCGGTGTTCACCTGGTGGGAAGCCGCGTCGTGATCGGCTAAAGTCCGCGGGGTGTCGACCCGGATTCTCGTCGTTTACTACAGCGCCACCGGAAACACCGCGAAACTCGCGTCCGCACTGGCCGAGGGAGCGCGCGACGCCGGCGCGGAGGTCCGCCTGCGCACCGTCGCCGAGACCGCGCCCGCCGCGGCGATCGCGACGAACCCGCGCTGGCAGGCCTATGTCGATGCCGGCCCGCACGCCGGCGAAGTCACGCTCGACGAGCTGGCCTGGGCGGACGGGCTGGCACTGGGCAGCCCGACCCGGTTCGGCGGCCCCGCGGCGCAACTGAAGTCCTTTTTGGACACGACTGGCGGCCTGTGGGCACAGGGAAAGCTGGCCGACAAGGTCGCGACGTCGTTCACCTCGGCCTCGACCGCGCACGGCGGACTGGAGTCCACCGTGCTCGCGATCAACAATATCTTCTACCACTGGGGCGCGATCGTGCTCCCGCTCGGCTACGGGGATCCACACCTGCTGGCGTCGGGCAACCCCTACGGTGGCTCGTTCGTCTCCCGCTCCTCCGCCGAGCCCGGCGAGGAAGCGCTGCGGGCGCTGCGCATCCAGGGTGACCGGCTGGCCACCATCGCCGGTCACGTGGCAGCGGGCGTCCGCGCCGCGGAAAGCGCTGCCCCCCTTGGTTAGGCTGGCTCGGTGGTCGCCGCTGTCTCCTCCCGCACCGCGCCCGTCTTCGTCCCGCACCGGGGCCGCGGCGCGGCGCTGATCCTGGTTTCCTCGGTCTGCTTCGGCACTTCGGGCACGATCGCCAAACCGGCGATGCTGGCCGGGCTGTCCCCGGAACAGGTCGCGGCCGCCCGGATCGGCCTGGCCGCGATCGTGATGGCGTCCGGGGTCGCGCTGATCCGCCCGCGGCTGCTGCGGGTGCGCCGCGCCGAATGGCCGCTTCTGCTCGGCTACGGACTGCTCGGCGTGGCCGGAGTGCAGTTCCTCTACCTGGTCTCGGCCGGACGGCTGCCGGTCGGTATCGCACTTCTGCTCGAATACACCTCACCGGTGCTGATCGCGCTGTGGACCCGATTCGTCCGCAAGATCCCGCTGCCGCGGATCATGTGGGCGGGCATCGCCATGGCCATGCTCGGGCTGACCCTGATCGCGCAGGTGTGGCAGGGGCTGCGCCTGGACGCACTCGGCCTGCTCGCCGGGCTCGGCGCGGCCGTGTGCTCGGCGGGGTACTTCCTGCTCGGCGAACACGGGGTGAGCACGCGGGAACCGCTCGGCATCCTGCCCTGGGGAATGATCATCGGCGCGGTCGTGGTCTGCGTGATCGCGCCGCCGTGGACGATGCCCGCCGAGGTGCTGACCGCGCCGGCGCGGCTCGGCCCGTGGCATCCACCGGTCTGGCTGCTGCTGGTCGCCCTCGCCCTGTTTTCCACCGTTCTCGCCTACGCACTGGGCATTTCGGCGCTGCGCGACCTGCCCGCGCCGGTGGCCTCGATCCTCGGGCTGGCCGAAGTGGTCGTCGCCACGGCGAGCGCCTGGATCTTCCTCGGCGAGACGCTCGCCTGGGTGCAGGCCCTCGGCGCGGCCGTCCTGCTCGCCGGCGCCGTGCTGGTGCAGCTCAACTCGCCGGCGAGCCGGAAGCCCGCGGTCGTCAGACCGGGATGACGGTGGGCACGATCATCGGCCGGCGCCGATAGGTCTCGGCGACCCAGCGGCCCACCACGCGGCGCACGAACTGGGCGATGCGGTGGCTGTCCGTGATGCCCTCGATCTCGGTGCGGGACAGCTCCATCTCGATCAGCGGGATCACCGAGTCCAGCGCCTTGGGGTCGTCGGAGAAGCCGCGCCCGGACACCGTCGGCGTGCTGACCGCGCGGCCGGTCGTGGAGTCGACCACGACGGTGATCGCGATGAACCCACCCTCCCCGAGGATGAGCCGGTCGGACAGGGTGGACTCGCCGACATCGCCGACGGAAAGCCCGTCCACGTAGACGTGCCCGACCTCGACCCGGCCGGTCGCGCGGGCGCGCCCGTCGACGAGGTCGACCACCACGCCGTCCTCGGCCAGCACCACGTTCTCCGGCGCCACCCCGGTCCGCACGGCCAGTGCCCCGTTGGCCCGCAGGTGCCGCCACTCGCCGTGCACCGGCATCACGTTGCTGGGCCGGATCGCGTTGTAGAGGAACAGCAGTTCCCCGGCCGAGGAGTGCCCGGAGACGTGCACCTTCGCATTGCCCTGGTGCACCACGGTGGCACCGAGCCGCACCAGCCCGTTGACCACGCCGAACACGGCGGTCTCGTTGCCGGGGATGAGCGAGCTGGCCAGCACCACGGTGTCGCCCGCGCGGATGGAGATCTGCCGGTGCTCGCCGCGCGCCATCCGGGACAGCGCCGACAGCGGCTCGCCCTGCGAGCCCGTCGAGACGAACAGCACCTTCGTTTCGGGCAGGTTGACCGCCTCGTCCAGGTCGATCAGCAGACCGTCGGGAATGTTGAGCAGGCCCAAGTCGGCCGCGATGCCCATGTTGCGCACCATGGACCGCCCGACGAAGGCGACCCGGCGGCCGTGCCGCTGCGCCGCGTCGAGCACCTGCTGCACCCGGTGCACGTGGCTGGCGAAGCAGGCGACGATCACCCGCTGGGTCACCTTGCCGACCACGTCGTCGAGCACCGGTCCGAGATCGCGTTCCGGGGTGACGAATCCGGGCACCTCGGCGTTGGTGGAGTCGATGCACAACAGGTCGACGCCCTCGTCGCCGAGGCGGGAGAACCCG
>DASSAD010000345.1:0-7172 GCA_035685725.1 Amycolatopsis sp.
GACAGGGAAGTCCAAATCCAAGGCTCGGCCTCCGAAGGTTGCGCTCTGCAGGAGTAAGCCTCCGGGGTGGCTCCTCGGATTGTTGACAATCATACGACCGGCTCCTACCGTGTCAACGTGATTGGCACGGACCGGCCCGTAATAGCGGTGTTGACAGGTGATCAGCACCCCCCGGACATGGAGCCCATCGAAGCTGCCGCCGTAGTGCGTTACACCCGCCAGGAAGGTTTGAGCGAAGCCCTGCGCGGGGCGGACGCGCTGTTCGTCTACGACTTCCTTTCGCGTGCGCTCCGTCACTCCTGGTATGCCGCCGACCGGCTGCGCTGGGTCCACGCGGCCAGCGCGGGCGTGGACCCGATGCTGTTCCCCGAACTCCAGGCCAGCGATGTGGTCCTGACCAATTCGCGGGGCGTTTTCGACGACTCCATCGCGGAGTACGTGCTCGGCACGGTCCTGGCCTTCGCCAAGGACTTCGCGACCTCGCTCGACCTGCAGCGGCAGGTTCGCTGGCTGCACCGGGAAAGTGAACGGATCGCCGGGCGCCGCGTACTGGTGGTGGGCACCGGCCCGATCGGCCGGGCGATCGCCAGGATGCTGCGCGCCGTCGGGATGCGGGTGTCCGCGCTGGGGCGCCGGGCCCGCGAGCACGACCCGGACTTCGGCACGGTGTCGCCATCGGCCGAACTGCCGCGGCACCTCCCCGACGCGGACTACGTCGTCATCGTGGCGCCGCTGACCGAGCAGACGAAGGGCATGTTCGACGCCGCGGCGTTCGCGGCCATGAAGCCGGGCGCGCGGCTGGTCAACGTCGGGCGGGGGGAGCTGGTCGTCACCTCGGACCTGATCGAAGCGCTGCGGGCCGGCCGCCTGGCCGGCGCGGCCCTCGACGTCTTCGACACCGAGCCGCTGCCCCCAGATAGTCCACTGTGGACCTTGCCGGGAGTGCTGGTGTCCCCGCACATGTCCGGTGACTTCGCCGGCTGGCGCAACACGCTGGTCGAGGTGTTCGCGGACAACTTCCAACGCTGGCAGACTGGCCAGCCACTTCGTAATGTGGTGGACAAGCAGCTGGGCTATGTGCCTTCGGGAGATTGATGAGCAAGCTTTTGACGGCCAGTGAACTGGTCGCCGCCTACTCCGCCGGTGAGATCTCCCCGGTGGAGGCAACCGAAGCCGCCCTGCGCGTGATCGAAGAACGCGACGGCGACGTCAACTCCTACAGCCTGGTCGATCGCCGGGCCGCGCTGGAGGACGCCCGCGCCTCGGAGACCCGCTGGCGGGAAGGTAACCCCATCGGCTGGCTGGACGGGGTGCCGACGTCGATCAAGGACATGTTCCTCACCCGGGGCTGGCCCACCCTGCGCGGCTCCACCAGCGTCGACCCGGACCAGGCCTGGGAGACGGACAGCCCGGTCACCGCCCGGCTGCGGGAAAACGGGCTCGTGCTGCTCGGCAAGACCACCACACCCGAGCTGGCCTGGAAGGGCGTCACCGACAGCGCGCTCACCGGCATCACCCGCAACCCCTGGGACCTCACCCGCACGCCGGGCGGCTCCAGCGGCGGCAGCGCCGCGGCCGTCGCCGCCGGCATGGGCGATCTGTCCGTCGGCACCGACGGCGGCGGTTCGGTCCGGATTCCGGCTTCGTTCTGCGGGATCGTCGGGCTCAAGCCGACCCACGGCCGCATCCCGCTGTACCCGGCGAGCCCGTTCGGCGCGCTCTCCCACGCGGGACCGATGGCGCGCTCGGTCGACGACGTCGCCCTGATGCTGGACGTGCTCGCGCTGCCCGACCACCGCGACCCGGCCGCGCTGCCGCCGCCGGAGAGCGCGTACCGCGAGGCCGTCCGGCGGGACGTCCGTGGGCTGATCGCCGCCTTCTCGCCGACGCTCGGGTTCGCCTCGGTCGATCCCGAGGTCGCGCGCATCGTCCGGGAGGCCGTGACCGCCCTCGACGAAGCGGGCCTGCGGGTCGAGGAGACCGACCCCGGTTTCACCGATCCGCGGGAGGCCTTCGACGTCCTGTGGTCGGCCGGTGCCGCGCAGTGGCTCGACACCTTCCCGGCCGGTGCCGAGGAGAAGGTCGACCCGGGGCTCCGGAAGGTCTGGCAGCAGGGCCGGAGCTACTCGGCGGCCGACTACCTCGCCGCGAACGCGGAGCGGGCCGCGCTGGGCATCCTGATGGGCGAGTTCCACACGCGCTTCGACGTGCTCATCACGCCGACCGTGGCGATTCCGCCGTTCGAGGCCGGCCACGAGGTTCCGCCGGGCAGCGGGCAGTCCGGCTGGCCCGACTGGACACCCTTCACCTACCCCTTCAACATGACCCAGCAGCCGGCGATCTCGGTACCGGCCGGATTCACCGCCTCGGGCCTGCCGGTGGGGGTCCAGATCGTCGGGCCACGGCATTCCGACGACCTGGTGCTCGCCGTGGCGAAGATGCTCGAGGAGGCGCGTCCCTGGCCGTCCGACCGGCCGGCGACGCCGCGGTCGGCGGTGCGCGGCTGATGGTCCATTCTGGACACTGCACAGTGGTGAGATCAGTCACTGCCCCCGGGTGCGCCGAAAGGGCGGTTTTCCTTGCCGCTACAGGGTTTTCGCCTGCGTGACCGGCGTCCGGCGGCGGGTCTGCTGGAGTAGCTCCACGGTGCGTTCGTCTGGAGTCTGTGATCTATTTGAGGTATGCGTAGGACGACTTTGGGCAAGAGTGGCCTCGATGTGTCGAGGATCGCGTTCGGCACCTGGCAGCTGGGCGGCGACTGGGGCTCTTTCGACGAGGACACCGCGGTCAGTGCCATCCAGCACGCGCGTGAGCTGGGTGTCAACTTCTTCGACACCGCGCAGGCCTACGGTTTCGGCAAGTCCGAGGCGATGCTCGGGCGGGCGCTGCGCGACGAGCTGAAGCGGGACCGGGACAGCCTGGTGATCGCGACCAAGGGCGGCATCAACCCCGGCAGTGACCGACCCCGCGACGCCGGGCGCGCCTGGCTGCGGCAGGGTGTCGAGGAAAGCCTGGCCTACCTCGAACTCGACTACATCGACCTGTACCAGGTGCACTGGCCGGACGTGGACACCTCGGCCGAGGAGACCGCGAGCGCGCTGCAGGAACTGGTCGACGAAGGCAAGATCCGCCACGCCGGCGTCTCCAACTACGACGCCGCGCAGCTGGCCGACTTCGACAAGACCCGGCCGGTGGAGACCCTGCAGCCGCCGTATCACCTGTTCCGGCGGGCGATCGAGGCCGACCCGATGCCCTACTGCCGTGAGCACAACATCGGTGTCCTGGTCTACAGCCCGCTCGGCAGCGGCCTGCTGACCGGCGCGTTCACCCCGGACGCGACCTTCGAGGAGACCGACTGGCGCTCCAAGGCCACCGCGTTCCGCGGCGAGAGCCTGCGCACCAACCTCGAGGTCGTCGAGGAGCTGAAGAGCTTCGCCGCCGACAAGGGCGCGACCGTCAGCCAGCTCGCGATCGCCTGGACCCTGCACCAGCCGGGTGTGCACGTCGCGATCGTCGGTGCCCGCAAGGCCAGGAACATCGAGGACAGCCTCGGCGCGGCCGACCTCGACCTGACCGCCGACGACCTCGCCGAGATCGACCGCATCACCGCGCGCGGTGTCCAGGTGGACGGCGCCAGCCCCGAAGGCGTCGCCTGACCCCACGCCGGGAAACGAAGGAAGGGGTGTTTCCTACGAAACGATTCGTGGGAAACACCCCGTTCGGCGTGAGCGGAGGTCAGCGGGTGGCGACTTCCAGCTCGGTCAGCGCGGTGTCGAGGTGGAGCAGCAGCCGCTGCAGGTGCGGGACCGACTGCCGGCACCCGGTGATGCCGAAGTCCAGGTTGTCGCCGTTGCTGGTCACCGTGAGGTTGAGGGCCTGGCCGTCGAGCAGGACCGACGCCGGATAGACGCCGTCGAGTTTCGCGCCGTTCCAGTACATCTCCTGGCGCGGGCCGGGCACGTTGGAGATGACCAGGTTGAACGGCGGCTTCGTGTTGGCGACCAGCCCGGGCACGGTCGACAGGCCGAGCGGGGCCACGTTGAGGGCGGACAGCAGCAGCGCCTGCACCGGCGTCAGCTCCTTGAAGATCCGCTTGGCGTCGCGCATCGAGCGGTGGACCGCGGCCAGCCGCGCCGCGGGATCGGAGCGGTCCGTGCCCAGGTTGCACAGCACGCCGCCGATCCTGTTGCCCGACGCCTGCCCGCCCTCGGTCTGCCGGCGCATCGACACCGGCACCATCGCGATCAGCGGATCGTCCGGCAGCGCGCTCTGCTCGATCAGGTAGTCCCGCAGCGCGCCGGAGCACATCGCCAGCACGACATCGTTGCGGGAAGTTCCGGCGTCGGTGGCGATCGCCCGGATCCGTGCCAGCGGCCAGGACTGCGCGGCGAACCGGCGGGCACCGCCGATCGGCACGTTGAACATCGTCTTGGGTGCCTGCGTCGGCAGCGTCAGCGTGTGTTCCCGGAAGGCCTCGTTGGCGATCTTGAGCGCGGCCGGGGCGAGCGTCGCGAGCTGGCCGAGCGAGTCACGGGCGGTGCCCAGCGCCGAGCGTGCCTGAGCGGGCTTCTCGGGGGCGGTGCGGCGGGTGCCCCACGGGGGAGGGCAGTCGAGGTCGTCGGCGTCCGGGCTCAACGTGCCCTGGAAGTGCCGCAGCGCGGACACGCCGTCCATCAGCGCGTGGTGGATCTTGCTGTACATCGCGAACCGGCCGTCCCGCATGCCTTCCACGAGGTGGATTTCCCACAGCGGGCGGTGACGGTCGAGCAGGATGCTGTGCCAGCGCGAGGTCAGTTCGAGCAGCTCCCGCACCCGGCCGGGCTGGGGCAGCGCCGAATGCCGGAAGTGATAGTCGAGATCGACGTCGTCGTCCTCGGCCCAGGCCAGATAGCCGAACGTGTTGACCGGATTGGCCGGGTGGCGCCGGAACAACGGGCCGAGTTCGGTCCGCTTCAGCATGTCTTCGCGGAGGTTCCTGAGATATTCGCCATCCGCGCCCTCCGGCTTCTGGAACAGTTGGAGGCCACCGACGTGCATGGGATGTTCGCGGCTTTCGACGAAAAGGAACATCGAGTCCGTTACCGGCATGAATGCCATGGCGACCACCTCTCGTGCCTCACCGCGGGTGGCTGAGTCTACGCAGAGTGTTTCCGTCACTTTCCGCGCATGGACCAGTTCGGCGCCCTACCGCATCTAGGGTAGAAGGATGACCATCCCCACGGATCCCGAAACGGGGGAATTCGTTCGTTCCCCCAATCATTTCGATGCCCGGATCACCTCGGACGGGCGAACCGGCTGGCCGGTGGAAGCCGGCCGGTACCGCCTCGTCGTCAGCCGGGCCTGCCCGTGGGCGAGCCGGGGACTGGTGGTGCGCCGGCTCCTCGGCCTGGAAGACGCGATCTCGGTGGCGGTCGCGGACCCGATCCAGGACGAGCGCAGCTGGCGGTTCACCCTCGATCCCGGCGACCGCGATCCGGTGCTGGGGATCCGTTATCTGAACGAGGCGTATTACGCGGCGGAACCCGACTACGACGGCGGCATAAGCGTGCCCGCGATCGTCGATGTCCCGAGCGGGAAACTGGTCACCAACGACTACCCGCAGATCACGCTCGACTTCTCCACGGAGTGGACCGCCCACCATCGGGAAGGCGCGCCGGAGCTGTATCCCGAAAAATACCGGGACGAGATCGACGAACTGAACCTCGCCGTGTACCGCGACGTCAACGCGGCGGTGTACGAGGCGGGATTCGCCACGAAACAGTCGGCTTACGACGACGCGTACCACCGTTTGTTCAGCCGACTCGACGAGCTTTCCGAAAGGCTGTCGACACAGCGGTACCTGGTGGGCGAGACGATCACCGAGGCGGATATCCGCCTGTTCACCACGCTCGTCCGGTTCGACCCGGTCTACCACGGACATTTCAAGTGCAACCGGAACAAGCTGAGCGAGCTGCCGGTGCTGTGGGCCTACGCGCGTGATCTGTTTCAGACGCCCGGTTTCGGGGACACCGTCGATTTCGACCACATCAAACGGCACTACTACCAGGTGCACGAGCAGATCAACCCGTTCCGGATCGTCCCGAAGGGACCGGACCTTTCGCTGTGGGCGACGCCGCACGGGCGGGCGGCGCTCGGCGGGCGGCCCTTCGGCGATGGCACCCCGCCCGGTCCTCCTCCCGCGTCGGAAACCCTTCCGCCCCAGTGGTAGCGGGCGCGGGGTCGGACCGTGCCGATTGCTCCGTCGGAGTGGCGTGATGTTGTCGCGCCGAGAGGAGGCCTAACCTGACCAGGTGAGGAAAACCGGCGCGCGGCATCTGGTGGATGTGCTGACCGAACTCGGGGTCGAGGTCGCATTCGGCCTACCCGGAGTACACAACCTGCCGATCTGGGAAGCGCTTGCCGACAGCGGGATCCGGCTGATCGGCGTCCGGCACGAGCAGACCGCCGGGTACGCGGCGGACGGTTACGCGCGCGCCACCGGGAAACTGGGCGTGGCGCTGGTGACGACCGGGCCGGGCGCGGCCAACACCCTGGGCGCGGTCGGGGAGGCGATGGCCTCGGCCTCGCCGGTGCTGGTGCTCGCCACCGACATCCCGGCCACGCTGCGCCGGCCCGGCACGGTCCGCGGCGTGCTGCACGAGACCAGCGACCAGGCCGCACTGTTCCGGCCGGTGACCAAGTCGACCTGCACGGTCACCGATCCGGAGGACATCGCGCCGGAGGTGCTGCGCGCGGCCCGGCTGGCGCTGGAACCGCAGAGCGGACCCGTGTATGTCGGAATCCCCACCGATTTCCTGCGCCAGGACGCGCCCAGGTTGCCCGATCCCGAGCTGACCGAGCAGTTCGCCGCGGTCAACCTGGACGAGGTCAGCCACGCCCAGAGCCTGTTGTCGAACGCCGAGCGCCCGCTCATCTGGGCCGGCGGGGGCGCCGTCCGCGCCGATGCGGGGCCGCTCATCGGGGAACTGGCCGAGAAGCTGGCCGCACCCGTGATCACGACCTTCGCCGGCCGTGGCCTGATCTCGCCCGCACATGCCTGCGCCGCGCCGAACCCGGTGCACGCCCCGGAGGTGGGCGCGCTGTGGGACGAGGCCGACGTCGTGCTCGGCATCGGCAGCGACTTCGACGGCCTGATGACGCAGAACTGGCTCATGCCCAAGCCGCCCAAGCTG
>DASSAD010000346.1:0-4941 GCA_035685725.1 Amycolatopsis sp.
GTGAACGCAGGCCCGTCCTCGCCGCTTGAGAGCCACCCCGCGGGCGGCGAAACGCCCGCGGGGTGGCTGATGGATCACGCGGCCTGAACGACCCGCGCCGGGGTGAGCGCCAGGTCGAGTACTTCCCGCACCTCGGTCACCGGGTGCACGTCGAGCTCGGCCAGGATCTCGGCGGGCACATCGTCGAGATCCGGCTCGTTGCGGCCCGGGATGATCACCGTGCGCAGCCCCGCCCGGTGGGCGGCGAGCAGCTTCTGCTTGACTCCGCCGATCGGGAGCACGCGCCCGGTCAGCGAAACCTCGCCGGTCATCGCCACGTCCGCGCGGACCGCGCGACCGGAGAGCAGCGAAGCCAGCGCCGCGGTCATCGTGATCCCGGCGGACGGCCCGTCCTTGGGCACCGCGCCCGCGGGCACGTGCACGTGGACGCCGCGTTCGGCCAGGTCGCCGACCGGCAGTTCCAGCTCGGCGCCGTGCGAGCGCAGGTACGACAGCGCGATCTGCGCCGACTCCTTCATCACGTCGCCGAGCTGACCGGTCAGCGTCAAACCGGCGCCACCGGACTCCGGGTCCGCCAGCGACGCCTCGATGTAGAGCACGTCGCCGCCGGCACCGGTCACCGCGAGCCCGGTCGCCACACCGGGAATCGCGGTCCGCTGGGTGGCCGCGGGCAGCAGTGATTCCGGCAGGTGACGGGGCCGGCCGAGGTAGGCCGCCAGGTCCGGGGCGTCCACGGTCACCGGTAGCGTCGCCTCGCCCAGCGCCACCCGGGTCGTGATCTTCCGCAGCACCTTGGCGATCGTCCGGTTCGCGTTCCGGACACCCGCTTCGTGGGTGTACTCGGCGGCGATCCGGCTCAGCGCCGCGTCGGTCAGCAGCACATCGGCTGGACCGAACCCGGCCCGTGCCAGCTCGCGAGGCAGCAGGTGATCACGTCCGATGACGACCTTCTCGTGCTCGGTGTAGCCGTCGAGGGTGACCAGTTCCATCCGGTCCAGCAACGGTCCCGGAATGGTTTCCAGCGCGTTCGCGGTGGCCAGGAAGACCACGTCCGACAGGTCCAGCTCGACCTCCAGGTAGTGGTCCCGGAAGGTGTGGTTCTGCTCGGGGTCCAGGACCTCCAGCAGTGCCGCGGTCGGATCGCCGCGATAGTCGGCGCCCACCTTGTCGACCTCGTCCAGCAGCACCACCGGGTTCATCGAGCCGGCTTCCTTGACGGCCCGCACGATGCGTCCCGGCAGCGCCCCGACGTAGGTGCGGCGGTGTCCACGGATCTCCGCCTCGTCCCGCACGCCGCCGAGCGCCACGCGCACGAACCTGCGGCCCATCGCCCGCGCGACCGATTCGCCGAGCGAGGTCTTGCCGACTCCGGGCGGTCCGACCAGTGCGAGCACCGTCCCGGCGCCGCGGCCGCCGCCACCGGCCGGGTCCCCGTCGGCGGTTTCGGCCCGCCGTGCGCGTACCGCCAGGTACTCGATGATCCGTTCCTTGACGTCGTCGAGCCCGGCGTGGTCGGCATCCAGCACCGCCCGCGCCCCGGCGATGTCGTGCACGTCGGTCGTCCTCGTCCGCCATGGCATCGCGAGCACGGTGTCCAGCCAGGTCCGGATCCAGCCGGTTTCCGGTGACTGCTCCGAGGTCCGCTCCAGCTTGTCCACTTCGGACAGAGCGGCCGCGCGGACGTGCTCGGGCAGATCGGCCGTCTCGACGCGGGTGCGGTAGTCGTCATCACCCGCGTCGCCGTCGAGCTCGCCGAGTTCCTTGCGAATCGCTTCGAGCTGGCGTCGCAGGAGGAATTCCTTCTGCTGCTTCTCCATGCCCTCGGCGACGTCCTTGTTGATGGTGTCCGTGACTTCCTGCTCGGCCTGGTGTTCGCGACTCCAGTCGAGCGCACGCTCCAGCCGCGCCGACACCTCCGCCGTCCGCAGCAGTTCGAGCTTCTGCTCGATGCTCAGGTAGGGCGCGTTGCCGGCGAGGTCCGCGATGGCCGCGGGCTCTTCGAGTTGCTGGACCGCATCGGTCATCTGCCAGCCGCCGCGCTGCTGGAGGAGGGCGATCACGGCGGCCTTGTACTCCGTGGCGAGCGCGGTCGACCGCTCGTCGGTGATCTCGGGGACGTCCTCGGTGTGGACCCAGCGCGCCGCGCCCGGCCCTTCGCCGGTCTCGCCGACGCGCGCCCGTCGCCGCCCGCGCAGCAGCACGGCCGTCTTGCCGCCGGGCATGCGGCCGACCCGTTCGATGGTCGCGACCGTGCCCACCTCGGCGCCCACCTCGGCGCCCACCTCGGCGCGCCCACTCGACAGCCGCGGCACGATCAGCACTTCGGCGGTGGTCGCCGACCTGATGCCGGGCAGCACGGGCGCCTTCGCCTGCGCGGACTCAACGGCGGCGCGGGTCCCGACATCGGCCAGGTCCAGGGGCACGACCATGCCAGGAAGCACGACGTCGTCGTCCAGGGGCAGCAGCGGGAGCAGCCGGTTTTCGGTCATCTTCACGCTCCTTCAAGGTTGAGCCTGGTTAACTCAACTTCTCCGGAGGCGAGTTTGTTTCCGCTGGTCGTTCGCCTACAGCGGACGCCGGGCCATCCCGCACCAGTTGAACGGCCGGGCCTGCCGGTCACGCAGCTTCAGGCTGCGTTCCGGGCGCCAGTCCGGGGGATGTACCAGCCCGGGCTCGACCAGCGGCCAATCGCCGAACCAGGTTTGGATCTCGGCACGGTCCCGCAGCCACAGCGCGAGGTTGGTCTTCCGGTACGCCCCGGTGATCAGCTCCGCGGTCGCCGCTTCCTCGTCGTCCCCGGTGTCGACCGACGTGTGGGAGACGACCAGCAGGCTGCCCGGCGCCAGCGCGTCGCGGTAGGCGGCCACGAGGTCGCCGGGCCGGTCGGCGTCGGCGACGAAGTGCAGCACGGCGACCATCAGCACACAGACCGGTTGGCTCCGGTCGAGCAGCCGCCGGGTGACCGGATTCCGGAGGATGTCCCGCGGCTTCCGGAAGTCCGCCTGGACGAAGCCGACCCAGTCGGTGACCTCCTGGCGCTCCAGCAGCAGCGTCGTGTGCGCCGCCGCCACGGGGTCGTGGTCGACGTAGACGACCGAGGCCCGCTGGTCCTCGGGCAGGTGATCGAGCACGATCTCGTGCACGTTGCCCATGGTGGGCAGGCCCGAACCGAGATCGAGGAACTGCCGGACCCCGGCGTCCAGTGCCGCCTTCACGGCTCGCCCGAGGAACTCGCGGTTCTGCTGGGCGAGGTTCTTCATGACCGGGAACAGTTCGACGATCTTCTTGCCGAACTCGCGGTCCACGGCCCAGTTGTGGGTGCCGCCCAGATACCAGTCGTAGATCCGTGCGGCCGCCGGCCGGTCGACTTCGATGCCCGGTGGTGCTTCGGGCTGCTCGTTCATGAATCCATTCTTAACCCGTTTTTGTGACACTGCCTCACCCGAATGGCTCAGCCGGCTGACCGCGCTCGCGGTCAAAGGCCCGGTTGTGCGTTTCTCCCCGGAGACCGGTCGTTCCCCCCGCGCCGTGGACGCTTCGTCCGTGTCGAAGCCGGCCGGCGCCGGGGTGTACTGGCCCCCCATCATGGTGTGTTCTATCGCACTGCGGGGCGCCGTTGCCAGTAGGTCCACAGCGGGCGGTAGCCCTGGGCACACCAGAACGGGGTCGAGCGCGGATTCGCCAGTGCGTGGTGCAGCAACACCACCTCCATCCCGGCCTCGTCGAACAGTTGGTGTGCGTGCGAGGCCAGCGCCGACCCGACACCGGAGGAGCGGGCCGCCGCCGAGACGTGCAGCGTCGCCAGGTAGCCGACCCGTTCGGCGCGGACGTAGTCCTTGACCCAGTCGGATTCCGGCGGCAGCTGAATCTGGAGCAGGCCGAGCGGCTGCCCGTAGAGCTCGGCGATCCACAGCGTCGGGTTGTCGCGGGAAACCTGGTCGGCCACTTCGGCCGCGAGGATCCGGGGAGCGCTCTCGCGCAAGGTGACGCCACCGAATTCGGCGTCGTAGCGGAGAAGTTCGGTGTGCATCCGGACCGCGGTGTCGAGGTCCGCGGGTTCTGCCGGCCGGATGCGGACGCCGGGTTCGGTGGCCGGGCCGGGCGCGGCGAGCCGGTCGGCGGGTCGCACCGCCAGCACGCGGACCGGTGCGAAGCCGTGGCGGAGCAGTTCGGCCGAGCCGGCCGGGTCCCGGCTGGGCCGGACCACCACGGCGGCGGTGTCCCAGTCGCCGGGCGTGGCGACGTCGGCGAGGAACTTGCCCCAGTCCGTGAGCAAATGAGCAAGTAGTTCACCGGATTGTGATCCAGCCACACGGAGCGTCGCACGATGCTCGCGCAGCGCTCGCCACAGAGAGTAACCGCTTTCCGGCGTGATCTCGGAGTAGGAGCCGACCGCGCTCGCGCCGGAATCGCCTTTCGCGACTTCGAAGAGCGGGCCTTCGGGAGTTCTGTCAAGGGGTTCTGACAAGGGCAGCAGGGAGTCGGCCGCGCTCAGCCGGGCGGCGTGCTCCGTTGCGATCGCCTCGGTATTCATGTCCGTATTGAAGACCTCCGACTATCCGGAAAGTCGGTGGGGGTCGGTTACCGCAAGCAATCACAATAAATACGAGGACAGCTCCGGTTTCACTCCGCGGTCGCCTGGCGTCACCGGAGTTGGCGCAATGTTCACTGTCGGGTGATCTCAGGGCGGCCGGAAAGCGCCGGAAGTACGCCCTCCGGGGTACAGTGATGCCCTCATTCACGTGACGATCAAGCGTCGCGGGGGTGGTCGGGTGAGGGCACACCTGGGGGCAAACGGGTGGGAAGGAGGTTGCATGCCGGACACCGGTGGTAGTGCCGAAACTCCCATCCCGGCGGCAGCCGAGAATACCGGGGCCGGACGACGGCAGACCGGGCAGGCACATGCCGATGAGCGACGTTTCCGGATCTACACGCTGACCG
>DASSAD010000347.1:0-44624 GCA_035685725.1 Amycolatopsis sp.
GATCCTGCCGAAGGAGACGCCGATGTCCCGGATCGCGGAAGTTCGGGTGACCCCGATCCTGATCGCGGACCCGCCGCTGCTCAACCTCCAGGGGGTGCACCAGCCGTACACGCCGCGCACGATCGTCGAGGTGATCACCGAAAGCGGCGCGGTGGGCCTCGGCGAAACCTACGGCGACCCCGACTATCTGCGGCTGGCGCGGGAATTCGGGCCCGAACTCGTCGGCGGCGACCTCGTGGCCAACGGGCTCGGCGAGCGGGTGGCCGCCCGCGGCCGGCGCGTCGGCGCGGAACGGATCGACGACACCGTCCAGGCCGAAGGACTGCGGGGCAGCCGCACCCTGGCCAAGATCGCGTCGAGCGTGGCGTCCGCGTTCGAGGTCGCCGTCTACGACGCGCTCGGCCACGAACTCGGCGTCCCGGTGCACGCCCTGCTCGGCGGGAAGGTCCGCGATTCCGTCGAGTACAGCGCCTACCTGTTCTACCGATGGGCCGAACACCCCGAGCCGGGCGAGCCCCGCGACGACTGGGGCGCGGCGCTCGACCCGGCCGGCGTCGTGGCCCAGGCACACCGGATGGCCGAGGAAAACGGTTTCAGCTCGTTCAAGCTCAAGGGCGGCGTGTTCGAACCCGACGAGGAGGTCGCGGCGATCCACGCGCTCCGCGACGCCTTCCCCGGACAACCGCTGCGGCTCGACCCGAACGGCGCCTGGTCCGTACCGACGAGCCTGGCGGTCGCCGGCCGGCTCGAAGGCGTCGCCGAGTATCTGGAGGACCCGACCACGGGCACCGCGAACATGGCGGAGGTGGCACGCAGGACGTCCCTTCCCCTGGCCACCAACATGTGCGTGACCGCGTTCGACGAGATCCCCGAGGCGTTCCGGCTCGACGCCGTCCAGGTCGTGCTCTCCGACCACCACTACTGGGGTGGCCTGCGCGCGACGCAGGATCTGGCCGGCGTCTGCCGGACCTACGGCGTGGCGTTGTCCATGCATTCCAACACCCACCTCGGCATCAGCCTGGCCGCGATGACGCAGGTCGCCTCGACCGTGCCCGGCCTGCGCTATGCCTGCGACACGCACCGGCCATGGCAGACCGAGGACGTGATCACCGAGCGGCACCGGTTTTCCGATGGCGCGCTGAAGGTCTCCGACGCGCCGGGGCTCGGTGTCGAACTCGACCGGGCGGCACTGGCGGCGCTGCACCAGCGCTGGCTGGATCACCCACCGGGCACCGGCGAATCCCTGGATCTCCGCCGCCGGGACGACGCCGCCGCCATGCGCCGTGTCCATCCCGACTGGACGACGCCGAAGTTCCCCCGCTGGTAGCGATCCCCCGAAACACCGAGGAGACGTCAGTGACGACGGTCGCTTATCGCAGCGCGGTCCGGAAGTTCTACCGGCGCATGCTGCCACTGGTCGTGTTCATGCTGGTGATCAACCAGATGGACCGCACCAACATCGGGTTCGTGCAGTCCCACCTCGACACCGATCTCGGTATCGGCGCGGCCGCCTTCGGGCTGGGCGCCGGACTGTTCTTCGTCGGGTACGCGATCTTCGAGGTGCCCAGCAACATGCTGCTGGAACGGGTGGGCGCCCGGGTGTGGCTGACCCGGATCATGATCTCGTGGGGCGTGGTCGTCGCCGCCACCGCGTTCACCACCGACGCCACGATGTTCTACCTCATGCGGCTTCTGCTCGGCATCGCCGAAGCCGGGTTCTTCCCCGGCGTCATGTACTACTTCACGAAATGGCTGCCGAACGCGGAGCGCGGCCGGGCGAGCGCGATCTTCCTCGGCGGATCGGCGACCGCCTACATCGTGACCGGGCCGATCAGCGGTGCGCTCCTGGAAATGCAGGGGATGGGCGGGCTCACCGGCTGGAAATGGATGTTCCTGCTCGAAGGCGGCCTCTCCGTGCTCGTCGGGATCATCGCCGGGTTCTTCCTGGTTTCCCGGGTCAACGACGCGAAATGGCTCACCGACGAGGAGAAGACCGCGCTGACCGCCGCGATCGAACAGGACGAAGCGGCGCGCGCCGACGCCGCGGTCACGAAGGTCCCGCGGTGGAAACTGGTGACCGACCCGCAGGTCTTCCTGCTGTGCTGGCTGTTCTTCGCGATGTCGCTGACCGGCTACGCGATCACGTTCTGGCTGCCGAGCATCGTGAAGAAGATCCAGGGGATCAACGACTTCCAGGTCGGCCTGCTCTCCGCGATCCCGTGGATCGTCGCGGTCGTCGCGATGTACCTGCTCGCGATCTTCACCGACCGCACCGGCCGGCGCCGCCCGTGGGTGGCGGTCGGCCTGGTGGTCGGAGCACTCGGCACCGCGCTGGCCACGATCGGCCCGCCCTGGTTCGCGCTGGTCGGCATGTGCCTGGGGGCGGCCGGATTCAAGTGCGCGTCGTCGGTGTTCTGGCCGATGGCTCAGCACACGCTCGACCTGAAGATCGCCGCGGCGGGGATCGCGCTGATCAACTCGCTGGGCAACCTCGGCGGGTTCTTCGGCCCCACGGTGGTCGGCTACTTCCAGCAGCACACCGGGTCCCCGTCGAGCGGGCTCTACGTGCTGTCCGTGGCCTCGCTGGTCGCCGCGCTCACCGTGCTGCTGGTCCGCGGCCGCGCCACGGCCGGATCAGCCGTGACGACCCCCGCGGTCCGCTGAACCGGGCATATCCCACCGGAGCGATAATGAACCCATGGATGACCGGCCGAAGGGCGTGCGCGATGTGAAGTCGGCGGCGCGCACCGTCGACGTCCTCGAGGTGCTGGGAAACCTCGACGGACAGCCGATCAGCCTGCGCGGCCTCGCCGAACGGATGGACGTGCCCCGAAGCAGCCTCTACGCGCTGTTGCAGACACTGGTCAACCGAGGCTGGGTGCGCACCGACGCGACCGGTTCCCGGTATTCCATCGGCGTGCGCGCGCTACTCGTCGGAACGTCCTACCTGGCCGGAGACCCGCGTCTGACCGCGGCGAAACCGCACCTGGACGCGCTGGCCGAGGAGGTCGGCGAGACGGTGCACTTCGCGCGTCTCGACGGCGCGGACGTCGTCTACCTCGCGACCCGGGAATCGCGGCACTACCTGCGGCCGTTCAGCCGGGTCGGGCGTCGGCTGCCCGCCTGCGTGACCTCGCTCGGCAAGGCGATCCTGGCGGAACGCTCCGAGTCGGACGTGGAGAAGCTGCTGCCGTCGGACCTGCCCGTGCTCACCGCGCGGTCCCTCGACCGGCCGGCCCTGCTCGCCGATCTGGCCGCGGTGCGCGAGCGCGGTTACGCCGTCGACAACGAAGAAGGCACGGTCGGGCTGCGCTGCATCGGCATGGCCTTGCGGTACGAGACGCCGGTGGTGGACGCGATCAGCTGTTCGGCTCCGGTCGCGCGACTCACCCCGGAAACGGAAAGCGCCATCATCGACGCGCTCGGGCGGGCCCGCGACGCCATCGAGCGCGCCGCACCCGCTCCCTCCATCGCCTGGCGCTGAGCAGTTCCCGCTACGCCGGCGGCGTGTCCAGGGCCGACGAGTACTTTTCTTCGATCCCGCCGAACCGCCAGACCAGCACGGCGATCACAAAGGTGACCACGAACAACCCCACCAGGACGAACCCGAGCTGGTTGAGATCCAGATTCGCGACCACGGCGAGCGGACCCGACCTGACGTGCAGTTCGACGGCCAGTACCGAGACCAGCTCGACGAGCCCGATCACCAGCGCGACCAGCACGGACAACGCGGTCACGGTGAGGTTGTAGAAGATCTTGCGCACCGGCCGGGCCAAGGCCCAGCCGTAGGCGAAGTTCATGAAACAGCCGTCGGCCGCGTCGAACAGTGTCATCCCGGCCGCGAACAGCAACGGCAGGACCAGAATCGCGTACCAGGGCAGCGCCGACGCGGCCGCGCCACCGGCCAGCACGAGCAAACCGATCTCGGTGGCCGTGTCGAAACCGAGGCCGAACAGCAGGCCCAGCGGATAGGTGTGCCACGGCCTGCGCACCGCGCCGGCGACCCGGCCGAGAAGGCGGTTGAGGAACCCGCGGCTGTCCAGCCGCGCCTCGAGCTCGGCTTCGTCGAACCCGCCCGAGCGCATCGCACGGAAGATCTTGACGATGCCCACCAGCATGACCAGGTTGACCAGTCCGATCAGACACAGGAACACCCCGGAGACGGAACTGCCGATCAGCCCCGCGACCCGGTGCAGACCCGACGAGTCCGCCTCGATCTGCCCCGTCAGCGTGCGGACCCCGAGCGAGAGCATCAGGCAGAGCCCGAACACGACCGTCGAATGCCCCAGCGAGAACCAGAATCCGACCGACAGCGGACGGCGGCCCTCGGCGATGAGCTTGCGCGTCGTGTTGTCGATGGCCGCGATGTGGTCGACATCGAAGGCATGCCGCATGCCGAGAGTGAACGCCGTCACGCCCAGCCCGATCTGCGACGCGACGAAGACGGTCAGCACACCCCAACCCAGGATGTTGAGGAAGAGGATGACGCCGGCCATCCCGGCGATGGTCAACCACTCCCGCCTGCTCAACCCATGCATACCTGACAGGGTAATCAGATGAACAGGCTTTTGACAGATACCGGCAGCGGGTATGATGGATGCAACCAAGCACGAAGGTGGGCAGTGAAATGGCGAGCTACAGCGAGGAGAAGGACGCCTACCTGAAGCGCCTGCGCCGGATCGAGGGGCAGATCCGCGGCCTGCAGCGAATGATCGAAGAGGACAAGTACTGCATCGACATTCTCACCCAGGTCTCGGCGGCCACCAAGGCACTTCAGGCTTTCTCACTCGAGCTGCTGGACGAACATCTGGCGGGCTGCGTGGTGGACGCCGCCCGGGCCGGCGGCAAGGAGGCCGAGGTCAAGGTGCGCGAAGCCTCCGACGCGATCGCTCGCCTCGTCAAGTCCTGACCTTTCCCGCGGCCAGGCCGCGGTGTGCGCACGGCTTCACCCGGTAAGGGCACTCGGACCACCCGGACACCAGGTGCCACTCGACTGCGCCGCGCCGCCACGGTTTCCCTGTCCAGCCCTCCCCGCCCGGCCGCGGAAAAAATCCCGACGGCTTCGACAAAGCAATTTCACGACAACACGACGACCTCAATTATCGCCACCGGAAAAACAGCGGGAATGGCAAACCTCCCATCGATCGCGACGGCCGCCACCGCATCCGCGATCATCCGGAACGGACTTGCGGACCAGCCGGAACCGGGATCACCCGCCACCGCCGACCGCGATCGAATTCGGATTCACCCGGCACCACGACGCGATCACACGGTGACGTTCCGGGGACCATGTGTTCGTCCGGCGACCCGCCGGGCCGGTGCACACTGCGGAAGAAAATACGGTGATCATCGATGCGGAGGAAAATCCGTTTTTTCTTCGCGGTACGTTTGGCGACCTCCGGGGCGGGGCAACCGGTGCCCATGAGCGCGACACTGGCACCGAAGGTGGCGCGCGGACACCTGAGTGTCCTCGAGGACACGCTGACCGCCCTTGAACTGCAAATCAGCAGGCTGACGCGCTGGGGTCGAACGCTGGCCGAACGACTGGGCGAGGGTAACCGCGTGCTCGCAGCGGGCAACGGCGGTTCCGCGGCCGAAGCACAACAACTCGCGGCCGAAGTCGTCGGTCGCTACCACGACGAGCGGCAGCCGTATTCGGCGATCGCCCTGCACGCCGACATGTCCAGTCTCACCGCTGTCGGCGACGACTACGGTTACGACTACGGAGAGGTCTTCGCCCGCCAGGTCGCCGCACACGCGCGCCCGCACGACATCCTGGTTCTCCTGTCCGCCAACGGCCGCAGTCACAACCTGGTGCGCGCCGCCGAGGCGGGTCTCCGGGCCGGCGCCACAGTATGGGCTCTCACCGGCCCCGGACCGAACCCGCTCGCCAACGTGGCCGATGACGCGCTCTGCCTTCCGGGCACCGCGGTGACGGTCCAGGAAGCACACCTCGTTGCGGTCCACATCCTGACGGAGGCCTTCGAAGCCGAACTGTGCGCGACACTCCCGGCACCCTGATCACACCGGCCGATCACCGAACCGGCTCATGGCCGCGAGCCCGTAGTGTCGGCGCGGAACCCGGGTGGTTCCCGTGCCGGCGGTACGGTGCGAGAACACGCCGGCGCCGGGACGACGGAACGCGAACCGGCCAGGCGGTAGGAGTGGAGCCCGAACCAGCCGAATTGTCGGACCCCACCCCTAAACTCGAACTCATGTTCGACATTCGAGCCCGATTCACCACCTCAGCCCGAACGCGGCAACGGATCGTTTCCGTACAGGCGTCTGCTCTCGATCGTGCCGTCCCGGCGGCGGATCTTCAGCACGCTGGGCCGGTCCATCCTGGCCAGCCGCGCTCCGGCGGCGACCGCGTCCCGCTTGCGCCCGTGATGCGAGAGCACTTCCTGCTCCTTCAGCACATCCCAGCTGCCGAGTATCGGGGAGACCCAGTACACCGTGCGCGCCATGCTCGCGCTCCTTCCTGTTGCAGTACCGCGACATGTCCCAGTTATGATACATCGGTGTGGCGACGTTCGCGCGCCTCGGCAAAGGTGATCGAATGAGTGGACGGCTGGACGCCGGCAAGTTGTTTGCGGCATTGGATGCGGAGCGGGCGGCCAACGGGCTGTCCTGGCGGCAGCTCGCGGCGGAGGCAGGGGTGAGCACCTCGCTGGTGAGCCGCATGGGCAACGGGCACCGGCCCGACCTGGACGGCTTCATCGCGTTGGTGCAGTGGCTGGGCATGCCGGCGGAGACCTTCATGGTGTGGCCGGAGGAAAAGCGGAAGAAGCAGCGCAAGCTTTCGCTGGAAGCGCAGATAGCGCCGTTGCTGCGAGCGCAGGACGAACTCGCCGAGGACGACCGGCAACATCTCATCGACGTGGTCACCATGACGATCCGACATTTCAGAGCCAAGAACAAGGGAGGTTGAGATGTCCCTCAGACGCGGCTTCAAGAAGGAAGCGCGGGAGATCACCCGCGAAGTACGGGACGAACTGGGGGTCGACGTTTTCGCGCCGTTGGACCCTTACGCCCTCGCGGAGCTGTACGGCATCGAGATCACGGACCTGTCGAACCCCTGCCTGCCGCCGGAGTCGGTGCGGCATTTCACCGAGGAACGGCCCCACGTGTTCTCCGGCGCACTGGTCCCGTTGCAGCCCAGCGGAGCCCTGATCATCGAAAACCACGTGCACCATCCACGGCGGCGCCGCTCCACGATCGCCCACGAGATGGCACATGTACTGCTGGAGCATCCGTTCGGACTGACACTGACCGGCGAGGACGGCTGCCGTCCGGCCGCCGCGGAGATCGAACGGGAAGCCACCGAACTGTCCGGTGAACTCCTGATCCCGACCGATGCCGCCCGAGTGGCGGCCTTCAGGGGCTGGTCGGACCGTTGCGTGGCCGCCCATTTCCGGGTCAGCGTGGCGATGGCCCGGTGGCGGATGAACGCCACCGGTGCCCGGAAAATCGCCGCGCGCAGCTGGAACAGGCGGATTCACGAGCACGCCGCCTCAGCCTGACCACCCCGTCGAAGTCGCGGCGCGCGCCGCGCACGCCGAAGGTGACGCGAACCGGCGAACAGTCTTCATGATCGTGTGAGTGGAGCAGGGCACCGGCGCGCGTCGCCGACGGCGAGGTCCGGGAGTCCTTACGGATTTCCCGGACAGCCCGATCAAGCGTTCCGCGGCGATGATCGAGTTGGTCCGCGATGGAGTTGGTCTGCGCGGTGGTCGCGAGCACGACCGGGTCACCAATACGACCGGGTCACCAATACGGCCGATATCGGGCATGGTCGCCGCGGTGAGGGTTACTCGCTCCGTCGGGCCTGATCAGCGCCAGCGCTTAACTGCTTGACACACCCTGTCACTGCCTCAGCAAGCGCCATCGCGTGGAGCGTCACCACCCCGCGAGCTTCGCCACTGAGGGAGCGCATCGGGCTCCCTCAGGCCGGCATCGGGCTGGCCACGTCACTGGGCTGGATCACGGAACCGTCGTCACGGCGCGACAGCCTGGGGCCACAGTCCTGGCGGGACCCATCATGGGCCGTCCTGCCGAGGACCAGGCCGGGACCGCGGCCTTGGGCGGGCCAGATCCCCGGCCTCCTCCCCCGGCCTCCGCGCTCGGCCTCCGCGCTCGGCCGAGTCGTGGGCGACCGCGCATTCCATTCCTGTCGCTGATCGCCCGGTCACCGTCACGCCACAGGCACGCTCGGGAGACAGGGCCCTACTCGCTGGTCGTCATGGTCGGGCCGTTGCGAGGCTTGGCACCGACACGCGCTTCACCGCCGAACAGCTCCGCCACTGCCCGAGCGCGAAGACGCTCCAGCCGGGCGATCTGGCTGCGCCCCGCGGCGATCAGTTCGTCGAGCCGGTCGGCGTCCAGCCTCGGGTCCACCGCCCCCCGTGCGCGGAGCGTGCGCCAAGCCGCGACCTTCCCCTCGACGCCCAGGCGCATCGACTCGAGTTCGACGACCCGACTCAACGGGGACCGCCTCGCCGTCGTTCCGTTCCGCTTGAGCCGGCCGAGTTTCTCGAGACCCCACCCGACCCAGACACCGACCTTGCGGACGGGTTCACCCAGCGCGGCCATGATGTCCCGCAACGCATCCCGGTCCGCGGCGATCTCGTCCGCCAGCCGATCAAGCTTGCCGTTGCCGGCCCACTCCCGTTCGGTCCGAGCCAGCCGTCGGGCCAACTCCGTGTCGGCCATGGCACCGGCCAGGTGATCGTTGAGGTAGATCCCGAGCAGAGTACGACTCATACCTCAGTGAATACCCGTTCAAGAGGAAAATCAATCACCTCGCTCCTCCGCCGCGACGCACACGGTAATCAACGAATGGTCAACGCGAAATTTCTCAGCCGCCCCGGATCAGCTGATCGCCTTCCCGAGATCCTGTTCCCACAACCATGAGCCGACCGATCAAGGCGAGTGGCCGCACCCGCCCGGTGAAGCCGGCCGACCTGGGGGACGGCGCTCCATCCAGCAAGAGCGCAAGACGGGCACATCATCGGCAAGCACAGGCGAACAAATCGGCTGGGCTGGTACCGGAGAACAAACACTCAGCGCACCGCAGGACCACTCGCCCTCGGCCAAGGTGCGTCCGTGGCGGCCGAAGCTGCCGGTCCCGTCAGTGCTCCTGCCGGGCTCTCCGTCGCGATACTCCTGATCAAGCCCGACAGGTAGCGCGGGCTCGTGCCGCACCCGATCGGCAACCACATCGGACCAGATCCCCCAAGGCTCCATTGTGGACACGCGGGGGTGCCTGCTTCGGCAACCGTGCCGCCGTCGGTCATCGGCCCGATCACCGCCCCCAGGAAACCCATCACACCCCGACAAACACCACGACCGCGGAACCACGGATATTTCGGCGGACTTGCGGAAAAGCTGAGGAGACATGGTGAATCTACCTTTCGCGCGCTGAAGGTGGTTTCGACGGTCACCGCGCTCGCGCGCCCATACCCGGCCCAGCTTCGAAGCACAGCCGGTAGTTCACATGTTCGATAATCCAGCAGCGCAAACCACCCGACGCAACACGACGAACCGGGGCCGGCCCCGGCGCGAGACGCGGACCAGCAGACCCGGGGTCGAGGAGCACCGGCGTTCGCGAGGCGCCCGGGCCGATCCCGGCGTCGGCCTCGCCGACGAACCGACCGGCCGACCCGCCATCGCCGCACCGGCTCGCCACCGGTCCGCAACGGGTTGGTCCCCCACTACCGCCGCATGGGCCTCGTCGGTGCCGCCGAAGGTCGCAAGATCGGTCCGGACGGCCCCCCGAAATCCTTCCGCCGTCGGCAACCGACCGGTCGGTTGGTGCCTCCGGCCCGGACCGTCGTCGACAGCGGGGCGACCGAACTCGCCGCTCGACAACGATGTCAAGGTCACCTCTTCGCCCTGGTACGCAAGAGGATGCATGAGCACGAGTACCGCGGTGGCGGCGGCGAAGGAGCACGTATTTGCCACAACCACGGGAATTCGGAAATGCCGCGGGCTCGACTATCGGCGGGGCCGAACCTGCCCGAACAGCTTTCCGTCGACGGGCCGCGGGCGAATCATGGCCGCGCGAGCACCCGGCGTCCGGCTATTCCTTAACGGCCGACCATGAGGCATCATGGGGTTATTCGCGCGGTCGCACCGCCGGCGAGGGAGGGGTATCAAGGTGAGCAGTCACGAAACGGCGCAACTGGAAACGGAACTGATCGACCTCAGCACCGTCCCGCTGGACGAACTGGCACAACTCGCCGAACCAGAATTGGTCCATGCCATCCAGTTCGCTCTTGCCGCTGCGGTACTAGGCGGAGACGAACGACAGACGCAGTCGCAGTCACCGCCGGGGAAGGCTTCTCCTTCATGCCCTCCGAAAGCGGCGGACGGCTGAAGACACTGCGAAGGCACCAACTCCCGGTCGAGGTCTTCGCCGACGCGTGTCATGGCGCCATGCCGCGTGAGTCACTGGCAGTCATCCGCGCCACCCAGTACAGCAGGCGCAAGTTGCTGTTGCGGACACTGCTCGATCTGCTCCGCGAAGCGCCCGGCGCACAGGGGCCGCTGACCGACCCCGTGGTGGCATGGCGGATCCTCGCCACGGCCGAGGAACGTGACCCGGAGGCGGCCGAAGACGTGCTGATGTACCCGACGGCGGGCGGCTGGGTCATCAGGACGACCCGGCGCCTACTGGGCGCCATCTCCTCGGATATTCCACTGTGGGCAGAAGTGGGTTACCTGCATTCACTGGTCGCGGCGGCCGCTTTCCGGGTTGCTATACCATTTTCGCTCCGCCTTCCGGTGTTGTTCGGCTCGGTGAACCTGCCCACGGTGGGCCAGATCCGGCTTCCCGGCTCGTTTCCGGCGGGCATCGTGGACCTCGAACACGACCAGCACGGCTTACACGTCCGCGCCGGCTCCCGTGAGTTCACGCTGCGTTCGGCCGAGGAGACGGCTGTTTTCCTGCCGACCAGATCGCACACCAGCGTTTCCGGCGCCGGCGTGCTCCGGGTGCGGCTCGAAGACACCGACCCGTACCGGGAATTCTCCGCACCGCGGCCACCGAGGCGGCTGGACAGCGCCGGATTCGCGGAATGGAACAAGCTGCTTGCCGAGGCGTGGGAGCTGGTCGGCGCAACGCAGCCGGCCTATGCCGGGGAACTGTCCCTCGCGCTGGCCATGCTGACCCCCACCGACGCGGACCCGCGCCTGTTCGCGGCCTCGTCCTCGGCCGCGTTCGGCGGAATGATCGTTTCGCCGAAGCGCTCGGCCACCCTGCTGGCCGAGGCGATGGTGCACGAGCTCCAGCACTCGAAGCTGAACGCCCTGCTGGAACTGGTCCGGCTGATCGGGGATCCGGGAGAAGCGACGTGGTACGCCCCGTGGCGGGACGATCCCCGGCCCGCCATCGCGTTGTTCCACGGAATCTACGCGTTCGGCAGCACGGTCGAGTTCAACCGGGATCGGCGAATTACAGCGGAGAGGTCGGCGCGCTTCCTCTTCGCCCTGCGCCGGGACCAGATCCGGCAGTCGATCGCCGCCGCCCGACAGGTACCGGGGCTGACCGGACCGGGCACACAGTTCGTGGAAGCCGCGGCGAGTCGGCTGGCCCGCGCGGAAGGCGAGCCGGTCGATCCCGCGCTCGCGGAGGTCGTCGCCCTCCTGACCCTCGACCACCGTGCTTGCTGGCGGCTTCGCCACCACTCGCCCGACCCCGCTGTGGTCGGTGCTCTGACCACCAGGTTCCTGCATGGCCGGGTGGCCTCGCACGAGGATTTCGGCGAACCCGTCGTGCGAGCCGACCACCGGCCGGTCGATTCCTCGTGGCGCGATGTGCTGCTCAGGTTGAAGGTCCTCGACCCGGACGAGTACACGCGGATCTCGACGAACTCGGACTCGCCGGTCCCACGTTCCGACCTGGTCTTCGCGGCGCGCGACTACCCCGCCGCCGCGGCCCTCTACCGGGCGAGGCTGGCCGCCGATCCCCAGGACGGGCAGGCCTGGATCGGCCTCGGGCTGGCACTGCACGCGCTGGGGGACCGCGACGCGGCGAACGGTCTCCTGCGCTGTCCCGAGATCACCGTCGCGATGGTCGAACGGATCGGGCGCGATACCGGTGCCGCGCCCGATCCGGTGGCACTGGCCGCCTGGGTCGGGCGCGGGCTCGACGCTACAACTGCATAGTGTCGCTGTCGCAGTCCGCCCGGACCATCCGGGCGGCGGCGAGGGTCGCCGGATGATCCGAACCGAGCACCTCCCGGAAGGTGTTCGTGGTCTTGGTGTGCAGAATCGCCGCCTCGTCGTGCTGACCCAGCTGGTTCAGGTCGAGGGAAAGATTCAGCGCGGCGGCCAGCGTCGAGGGGTGGTTTGCCCCCAGTGCCCGCTCCGAGCGCGCGATCGAGTCCCGGTCCATTTCACAGGCTTCCTCGACCCGGCCCAGCGCCGCGAGGTCACTGGCCAGGTTCGTCGCGCATGCCAGCGTGTACGGATGGTCGACGCCCAGGTTTTCGTGCAGTGCTCCGATCACGAATCGGTTGAGCTCGTAGGCCTCCTCGACCCGTCCGAGAAGGCGCAACGTGACGGCGAGGTTTGCACCGGTGATCAGGGTGAAGGGATGCTTCTTCCCGAGGATCTCGCCGAAGAGCCGATAACTCTGCTCGGCGAGTTCCTGGGAACGTGCGAAGTCCCCGGCGTGCCGGTAGTCGATGGACAGACCCATGATCGAGGTGACCGTGTCGATGTGCCGCTCGCCGGAGCGGCGCAGGTAGCGCTCCAGGCTTTCCTGGGATAGTTGTTGCGCCTCGACGTGGCGTCCGGCCTTCCGCGTGGCGACGGCGAGGTTGCGAATCCCACCGATCGTGCCCGGGTGGTCGTCGCCCAAGATCTCCCGCTGCTTGGCGAGCGTGTCTCGTTGCAGGTCGGCCGCCTCGACGTAGAGCCCGCTCTCTCGTTGGTCGATCGCGAGCGCGTTGAACGACAGCAGGGTGAAGGCATGTGTTTCGCCCAGTGTGTAGGTACGCCGACGCGCGGTGTCCTCGTCGATTTCCCGCGCCTTGGCGAATTGTCCCATCAAACGATGGGCACCCGCGAGGTTGGTGGCGATCCGGAGCGTCTCGGGATCTTCCTCGCCGAGAACGCGCGCCGCCCTGTCATAAAACTCCTTGTACGCGTTCAGTTCGTTTTCGAACTGACCTTGTGCACGGAAGTCGCTGGCAACGGCTTCGCCCATGCGTAGCAGGCTGTCGTCATTCTCGCCCACGACCTGTCGCAGCCGCTCATAGGTTTCCGCGTTGATCCGCCGAGCCTCTTCGATCTGACCGATCCGCTGCAGGCCGACCGCATACAGACGCGCCATGTTCAGCGTGTCCGGCGAGTCCTCACCAAACAACTCCCGCCATGCACCCAGCACCTGGAAAGCGGTGTCCTTCGCGCCATGGAAGTCGCCGCTGTTGATCAGGTACCGGATCAGGTTAATGACCAGTTGCTTCACCCAGGGGTTCGGGCACCACATGGCGCGGGCCGCGTTGGCGTGGGGAAGCAACTCTGCATACCGGCGCCAGGTCGACGTGTTCTCGGGGTCGTTGGGGTCGCCGTTCGTCAGCAGCAGGTGTACTGCGTGCCGCATGTCGCCGTGATCGGGCTCGTGCAGTTGATTCTTCAGCACCGCCTGCACGAGGCGGTGCAGCTGAAGGGTGTTGTCACGATAGTCGATCTTCGCGAGGCTGTACCGGCTGATCTCCCGGATCGCGCGGTTCAGCTTGATCGGGTCGCCGAACGCCTCGCGCAGTGCGTCGGGAACCGGCACGTCGTGGGCTCCGGTGAAGACTGTCCGAGAAATCGGTTCGGGCCCGAAGAAGGCACACAGTTGCAGCAGTTGCAGCGCGCCCGGATGGTCGGTACGCAACTTGGAGAGCGGCACGTTCCAGGCGGCGGCCACCGGAAGCTGGTAGTCCGGCGGGGCGCCGGTCTCGAGCAACTCGGTCCGGTTCTCATCGAGGAGCTGGACATACTCCCCTACCTGCATCCCCGTCTGGGCGCGCCAGGACGCGGCCTGCTCGATCGCGAGGGGGAGGTCGCCGAGGGCGTCGGCCAGTTGATCGGCTTCGCTGTCGGTCAGCTCCCCACCGCGGCGCCGCAACAGTTCGGTGCTTTCTTCGCGGGTGAACAGATCGACCTCGACCGTGCGCGCTACGCCGGACCACTGTGAATTTCGCGAGGTGACGACGATATGCCCGGAACCGGCGGGGAAGAAGGGAGTCACCACGTCCGGACGATCCGCGTTGTCGAAGACCAGCAGCCAGCGGGAATATGGTTCGCCCTTGCGCAACGCCTCCAGCACCTCGGGAACGGCGGTGTCCGCCGAATTGACACCGGGCAGCCCGAGCTGCCGGGCCAATTCCACGAAGCTGGTCCGGATCTGCGCGGAATGTTCGGCCGGTATCCACCAGACCACGTCGTACTCGCTGACGTGCTGGTAAATGTATTCCACCACGGTCTGGGACTTGCCGACCCCGCCCATGCCGTGCAGCGCCTCGGGCAGCACCGCGGTGGTACCCGGGGTCACGAGCCTTTGGCGCAGCTGCTCGAGAAGTTCCAGCCTGCCCACGAAATCGGGGTTGCGCAGGGGAATCTGACCCCAGACACTCGGCTGGCTCGTCGCACCCGGACGCCCCTCGATCTTGGTCGAGGCAGCGGAAGTGGTCAAGGCTCCTCCTCCGGGCCGGCTCACCGCGTCTCCCTCGGAAGGGACGGAAGGAAGGTTGGTCGTGATGGTCAAGATGTCCTCTTCGTGCCCGGTCTTCACCGTTTTGCTTCTGGGTACCCTCAAGCTATCGGTAGCCGCGGCGGCGGCCTGTAACAAGGCCCGCCGGATTTTTCGGCTTCGTTGCGAATATCGCCCGGAAAGGGCACGGAACACCGCTTCCTGAACCCGGAGGTGTGGAACGTTCTCGGTGGAGGGTTCGGGGAGCTCCGCGCCGTCCGGATCACTGAGTGCCTCGCGGAAGTTGCGCAGGATCGCCGACGTCCGCCCGTAATCGCTGATGATCCGCGCGACGCGCACCGTGTTGTCCCGGCGCCCGCCCGACAGCAGCTCTTCCCGGACGCCGTCCTGGAACTCGTACGCCACGCTCGCCGGATTCGCCTCGGCCTCCTCCGATGCCCGGCGCAGCAGGCCACCCAGCAGGATTTCGGCGAGCGCGGACAACCCGGCGCTGGGCAGCAACACGCGTTGCACGAGCTTCATGGTGGGAATGTTGAGCGGCGCCGCCGCGAGCAGCCCGGCCAACTGGAAGGCCTGCACCGACGCGATGGTACGGAAGCGCAGCACCTTCTCACGCGCGGTCGGCTCCGGCGGTGCGTCCTCGTCGCCGACCACAGCGAGGGCGCCTTCCGGCTGCACGAGCACCGCCGTGGTCTCGGTCCACCCGATCTTCGTGCCGGTGACCAGCCTCGACCAGGCGGAAAACCACTCCGCGTCCAAGGCGAGGACGGGTACCGGGATGTCGCCCGCTTCGACGCGGCCGGCGGGTTCGACCCGCAACTCCGCGTTGGCCGAACCAGGTCTGGCCGAACGCAACTTCACACGATGTGGGGAAAGTCCGCTCCAGTGCCACAGCTTCTGCGGCAGGGTCTGTACGACCGCTACCGGCATCACCGCGGCCCAGCGGGCCACCAACCGGTTCGCCGCACCGCTGCGCCACGCGTCGCCGATGGCGTCGGTGAGCATGAGGACGACCCGCCGGCCCGTGGTGTCGACGAGATCCCGCCAGCCGCACGGAGTTCCGGCCGGGCCCTCGTTGCGCAGCGTGAGTTTGTCCTCATCGGGATGTCCGCAATCGAGGAAACAGGTTCGCACGGCACGGAACGCGCCTTGCTGGGTCACCACCGAACGGAACTGGGAAACCGTGTGGAACCAGATCTCCATCGATGAGTTGGTGTCGATGACGAGCACGAGTTCGAAACGGTGCCAGTCCGCCGGACGCCATTGTGGAATCCACATCCGGTCCCGCGCGGCCCGATCCGCCGTCGCTTCCTCGTCCAGTTCCCGGTGCCAGGGCGAGGGCGAGGACCTGTTGAACGGCCGCATGGCCCGCGCGATGAGGCGGGCCTCCGGCAACGCCGGTACCGTCGACCAGGCCAGCGGCGCGGTCTCGCCCGCCAGGTCGGACTCGACGCGGGTGGGCGCCGCGATCTGCGTCCTGCCGACCGGCCAGTTCTCCGCCTCGCTCCGGTCTTCGCGGTTCGGCTGCCCGGTTTCGAGCGGGGACTCCTGGCCGGGTTCCCCGGCCGGCTCGTCCGGTTGGGGATCTTCGACGTGTTCAGACCGTTCACCGGGCGCCGGCCGGTCATCGCGCGCCGGCAACCGATCCTGCTCAGGCTGTCCGACCTGCCGACCGGACGACTCGGGCGCCAAACTCCTGGCCAGCCACAACGCGTCCCGGAGTTCACGAAATTCGAGGTCATCGGTCGACAAGGCCGGGACCGCCGGCGCCCCGCCGTCGTCCACATACTGGGCCACCACGCCATCGGCCGCCACGGCTGCCGGCCACTGTCGCGGGCTCACGGCACGCCCGTCGAGGAGAGCGGATGCCAGATGGCCCGGAGCAGTTCCTGCCATTCGCCATCCGATTGGTAGGCCCCCGAGGTGGCCAGCTCGATGGCCAGATGGACCGCGTTGAGCAACTGGTCGGAGGCGAGGCCGCCCAGCTCGTCGCTGCGGGCCAGGAATTCACTGATCAGGCGCGCGACGTCCACTTTTTCCGCGGCACCGAACTGCGCCGCCACCATCGCGCCGAGCTGCTGCTCCGTCGGCGGTTCGACGTGGAGGTTCAGACACCGGCGCAGAAACGCGGGCGGAAAATCCCGCTCGCCGTTGCTCGTGATGATGACGACCGGAAAAGCACGGCAGCGCACGACGCCGTCGTGCACCACCGCGGAACCGCTCCGGTCCGCGGTCAGGACGGTGACCGCCGCCTGCCGTTTCGCCAGCCGCACCAGCTCCGGGATCTCGTACTCGCCGTCTTCGAAGATGTTGAGCAGGTCGTTCGGCAAATCGATGTCGCTCTTGTCGAGTTCGTCGATGAGCAACACCCGCGGACGCTCGTAAGGCAGCAATGCGGTCCCGAGCGGACCGAGGTGCACATAATCGCCGATATCGCCCGAGTCCTCTCGCCCGCTCCCCGCATCCTGGACTCGGCCGATCGCGTCGTAGAGGTACTGCCCGTCCTTGACGGTGCTTCGCGACGTGATCGGCCAGCGCAGCACCGGTCCGAGACCGAGCTCGCGCGCGATGAGGTAGGCCAGACTCGACTTGCCGGTCCCCGGCCGGCCGGTCACGAGCAAGGGCCGCCGCAGGTAGAGCGCCGCGTTGACCATCGCCAGCTCGTTGCGGTGCGGCACGCGGCTCCCCCGCGTCGTACCCAGACGCCGGTGGAATTCAGCGTCGTCATCGGCGGGTGGTGGGACCACACCGTCCCCGTCGAACCGTCGCCACGGCGGTGCCTTCGGCAGCTGCGGTAGCGGATCGGCCGGCCAGCCCGTTCCGTGGTAGATCCGCCATTCCGGCGGTGTGTCGGTGTGCCGGGTCATCCGCGCATCACCGGCTCCGGCGGCCCGGGGTCCTGCGGAACGACGATGCGTTCCGGGTCGTCCCACAGGATGGTCAAATGGTTTCCCACGTGATCGGCGCCCTCCGCCAGCGCGCTCGCGCGCACGAACCGTGCCCGTTGGAGCAGGTTACCGTGACTGTCCCCGCGAAACAGTTTATCGACGGTGTCGAGAAACTGACGTGAGCCGCAGTCGCGACGATGCCACACGATAACCGGAATCCCGGCGCGAAGCCCGACGAGAACCTGCCTCGCACCGGATCCACCCTCTTCCGGCGGGTCCGCCAGGATCAGCGAGACCAGTCCCGCATCCTGCTCGAACACCGAGGTCAGCTTCAAGAAATCACCGCTTTCGGGCTGGTGCCACGCGCCGGGCGCGATCATCCCGTCCTCTTCGAGCTGCCGCTGGAGTTCCCGCCAGCGGCTGCGCCATGACCCGTGCCATTTCCCGGCCTTCATCCGGTCGAGACTGCGCACCACCACCGAAAACCGGCAGCCGACCGGCTCGGGGACGGAGGAGTCGGTCTCCCACTGCCACTGGTCCACTTCCAGGTTCAGCAGTTCGACGGACAGGACGAACTCGACGTGGATCCGCGGCTCGTACTTGGCCCAGGCCTCCGCGGTCTGCTCGGCCAGCTCGGCGACCCTCAGCCGCACCTGGGCCAGGGTTCCGACGAAGTCGTCGGTGCCACGATCGGGATGCCAGCCGTCCGAAACGTCGAGCTGGAGCCAGTGACTGAGCCGGTAGCGCTCGCCGGAGGGCCCCTCCGGCCGCAACAGCAGGACGAGGTAGGCCCGCGATTGGGGTGAGGGGACGGGCAGCGGTTCGTGCTCCAACCGCCGCCGGACGCTCTGCAACTGGGTGACCACACCGAGCCTGCCCGCCTGCCGGTCGGCCCAGCCACGTAGTGCCGAGGCGAGCTCGGCCCGCACCCGCGTGGCCAGGTACTCGATGAAGACCAGCGGTTTGGGCAACCCGTCGGGCTCCGCGTTCAGCGCTTCGAGTTCGAAAAGGAGCTCCGCGAACGTGGTCTGCCCCGCCAGCGCGCGCTTGTCGTGACCGGTCACCCTGCGGTATATGTCGCCGATTTCGGGAACGATCACGCCGTGCAGGAGATCGAGCAGCCGATTCCGTTCCTCGCGCGGCCAGAGCTCCAGCGCGTTCATGTTCGCGACGATGCTCCACACCGCGGCCATCGGCTTGGTGTCCTGCTCGATCCTCTCGAGTATCCGGACCAGGGTGGTCAACCCGTCGGGCCGCTGCTGGCACGCCTCGATGATCGAGTAAACATGAAGGAACTTGTTCGCGTGCTCGGCGATCCCAAGGCTACCGAGCTTCTGGCCGAGCATGTGCACGATGACGATGCGGTCGCTCAGCTCCGCCAGACAGGACAGGTTCCGGAGCGCC
Source organism: Amycolatopsis sp. (assembly GCA_035685725.1). Lineage (GTDB taxonomy): Bacteria > Actinomycetota > Actinomycetes > Mycobacteriales > Pseudonocardiaceae > Amycolatopsis_E. The sequence continues at coordinate 19,000 of DASSAD010000347.1, forward strand.
TCGGCCAGCGGCCAGACCGGGTCCTGGCTCGGGTTCGGGCGCTCCGCGGTCCCCATCGCTGCTCCCCTTCTTCCGGCAGCTTCGGAATAGTAGCCATCAGCCGTCCAACCGGGGGAGCACCTCCTTGAAGGTTTCAACCAATCGTCGCAGCGGCACCGGAGTCGCCCTCCACCGCGCACTCGATCGCCCACAATTCTTCGACTCCTCCGGCCTAAGAAGTCACATCCTGCGCCATGCACCGACCGCCACGATATCGGGAAGCTCCAGAGACCGGCAGACAGCGCTCACGCGCACTCGAACGTCGCGCGGGTCCCGGCATGGCGGCCTGAATCGGCCCACCACCGGGGGCGGTTTCAACCCGTGCGGTCGTGGCCGCTTCCCTGCCGACCGGTCTGCTCCGCGGTGAACGAGATGAGCGTTTCCGTGAGCCCGGTGGGGTCATCCAGTTGCGGGCAGTGTCCCCATTCGGAGCGGATCAGTAGCCGGCTGTGCGGCATGAGCGCGTGCAGCCGCCGGCTTGCCCCCAGGGGAACGATGCGATCCTTGCCGCCGGCGACCAGGAGCGACGGCGCGTTCACCCGCTCCAGGTTCTGGTAGGCGTCGTCGATTTCCTGCCACAGCTGGCGCGACTGCCGGAGACGGCCGGTGGCCGACCGGTAGTCGGGGAAAAGGCTGGCAAGCCGCCGTATCTGCTCGGCCTCGGCTCCCACCGGATCGGCGTAGAGCAGCCGCGGGATCACCTGGGCGGCGACGCCGCGCACGACGAACCCGGGTACCGGCAACGGCAGCGAGGTGGCCAGCCGCAGTGGCAACGGATAGCGGCCGATCGTGCGCACCAGCCACGAATCGACGAACCCGGGCGGGGCAACGGCCACCACGCCGGAGATCGGCCGGCTGGGAGACCGGGCGATGCGCAAGCTCATTGTCGCGCCCAGTGAATGACCGGCGAGCACCATCCCGCGATAGGGCCATTGTGCCTTCAGCAGCGCATTGACGAACGTGTCGAACTGGGGCAGCAACGCGCCGGATCGCAGCGGATCGGCTTCGCCGAAGCCCGGCAGATCGACCGCGAGTACGGAGACGTTCACCGCGGCGAGCCCGGCCAGGACCGGGCGCCAGCTGTCGGCGCTGTCGCAGTAACCGTGCAACAGAACCAACCTGGTGGCCTGCCGTCCTCTCGGTCCGGCCTCCAGGACCCTGGTCCGGTAGCCCGCGAAGCTCCGGTAGGCAACTCTTATCCCGGTCAGGTCGCGAACGCCTCGCGCCGCCACCGTCTCCCGCTCCATCGCGGTCATATTTCCAGGTTAGGCGATTCTCACTCGCGCAGGCATATTCGCCGGCGACGGGCGACAAATAACGTGGATCCGCTGGAGATGGTGGGAATGTTTGTGCGGGAAACCGGTAATCGGCCGATGACAAAGAGACCCCGGCCGGGTAAAGGGAAACTCAGCCGGCGGGCAGCGGCGCCGGTTCGTATTCGGTGCAGGCGGCGGCGAACCGCACCCCGGCGGCGGCCAACTGCTGGACGCGCGTCGCCAGCGCCGAGCCGCGCAACAGGTGCTGTGCGACATCGGCGACCGTGCGGTTGGCCGGAGCGGCGAGGTAGGTGCCCTTGACCCAGTCGTTGAAGCTGCCCAGAGCCGGGCCGCACCAGATCTGGTAATCCGTGCGACGTTCGGCATCGCCGGTGGTCGCCCACCGCGAGGACTGCCCGAGGTACCACCGGAAGACCAGGGCCATGCGGTGCCGGGGGTCCCGCTCCGCCCGATCCAGTTGGCCCGGGTCATGGTGCCCGAAATAGTCGACGACCTCGGTCCAGACCTGCTCCACAGGACGACGGAAGACCTGGCCTTCGGCCCAGGCGAGGTCCTTGGCCGGCAGCGCCTCCAGCCGGTCGTAGGTCTGGTAGAGCTGATGAAGCCGCCTGGCCCTGGCCGGGAACATCGATCCCCGTTTGAGGACCTGGACCTGCGCGCCGAGTTCGAACATGTCCGCCGACGGGGCCATGTCCACGTCCGCGATGCCGACGGCGGCGAGCATCTGCCTGGCCTCCTCGGAGGTCGCGGCCTCCACACAGGACTGGTTCACCGATCCGGTGACGACGTAGTCGGCGCCCATGGTGAAGGCGGCCGCCACCGCCTGGGGTGTCCCGATTCCGCCGGCCGCGCCCAGTCGCACCCGGTGCGCGGCCGGATACCTGCGGCACAGGTGGTCCCGCAGCCGGGCCAGCACGGGAAACAGCGCGGTCAGGGGCCGCCGGTCGGTGTGCCCGCCGGAATCACCCTCGACGGTGATGTCGTCGGCCATCGGCACGTGCCGGGCCAGTTCCGCCTGTTCTGCCGTCAAGGAACCCACGGAGACGAGTTCACGCAGCATCTCCTCGGGGGCGGGGAGCAGGAATTTCTGCGCTACCTCGGGGCGGGACACCTTGGCGACGACGCGATGCGTGACCTCGATACCGCCCTGGGTGTTCCGGCGGAGACCGGCCGCACGATAACGAACGATGTTGGCCGTGAGGTCCAGGAAAGCCGAGGCTTCGACGCAGGAAACCCGATGTGCCAGGCACAACTCGACAACACCGCGCTCCAGCCGCGGCTCAGCCGGCGAATGCAGCAGGTTCACCGCGTAAGGCGCGTTCGGCAGCCGCGCCGCGAGTTGGCGGATCCCTTCCTCGACACGGTGGGGTGGCAGTCCCCCGGCCCCGAACGAGCCCATACAACCGGCCTCGGCCAGCCGCGCGACCAGATCCACCGACGCGATACCCCCCGCCATCGCACCCGCGAAATAGGCGTAGCGGGTCCGGTGCGCGGTGGTGAAACGGCCGGTGCCCAGGCGTTGCGGGGGCAGCGGCCCGACCGCGGTGACCAACCGGGCGCCCGGCCCTGGCTCGTCGTTGAGCACGGCCGTCACGCCGTCGCGGACGACGACGTAGCACGGCTCTTCCAACCGGCGAAGGGCGGTGACCACGTCGTCGACGCCGGCGGTCGTCCCGGCGGAAGGTGGCTGGACGGCCGAGGTCATGCCCGGTTCCCTTCCCGCGCCGGCCGGACCTCCACCGCGAGGTCGGACAGCTCGTAGATGCGCATCCCGGGCTTCCAGAGGTTGCCGTCCGCGACGACCACGATCCGCTCCGCGTCCCGCCGCACGGATTTCACGTGCACGTCGAAGAACAGTTCCTGGTCGGTGGGCCGAATCTGGCCGCGATATTTCCAGCTGTAGGGCGTTTCGGTGGGGATCGCGAAAATCCCCGGGCCCTCCGCGAGCCCGCTGCGCAGCACGAAGAGCTGCAGACCTTGCAGCACCGCCTCCACGCCGAGCGAGCCCGGCATCACGGGGTCGTCGCGGAAATGGAACGGGAAAAACCAGTCCTGCGGGCTTACCCGCCGACGGCCGAGCAGGTAGCCCATGCCGTAGCGACCGCCGTCGCGCACCAGATCGGCTTCGTCGATCAGCCGCAGGCGCCCACCCGCCAGTGCGGGTCCCGGGTCGACCTGGAACAGGCCTTCGTCCTCGGCCACGCGAATCCGCTCCGGCGCCCGTCCGGTTTGCCCGTCCAGCCAGGGCGGCACGAATTCGCCCCCGTCGAGCCCGGTCTGCCTGGCCAGCGCGGCCGGGCTGAACAGTCCGGTGACGGATTCACCGCGGTAGAAGACGGTGTCCTCGACCGACAGCTCGTAGCGCAGCCGCTGCAGCACCATGCCCTGGATGTGCTCGGTCGAGCACACCTCGGAAATCTGGTGAATGGTCCGGCCGCGCAGGTCCACCGCCTGCTGCAGGGTGGCTCGGCCTTCCAGGTTCCGCACCACCAGTTCCTCGTCCGGCTGGAGGAGCGGGGCGCCCAGGTAACACCCGCAGCCGGCCGCCGCCTGCAGGGCGGTCTCCATCAGCACGAAGTTGGGCACCGGGGCCAGCGAGTTGTCCTCGTGGTACCAGGCGTCGGGCGCGCAGTCGTACTCGGTGACGAACGTGAGGGCTTCCTGCTGGTCTCCACGAGGGTTGCGGACCCGCTCCAGGAATTCGTGGCGTTCCCCGGTGAAGTCCATGATGCGGTCCAGGAACAGGAAGTCCCGGTTGGGTAGCCGGAAGGCCTTCCGGCCCCGGAACACCTCGAACTCCGACCCACCACCGATGCCGTAGTCGCCCTCCGCCAGATGATGCATGTGGAACTCGTTCACCAGGGCGGGCTGCCCTTCGGCGTTGCGCCGGCCGAGGAAGCTGCTCGGCCGGCCGCCGCGTTCCGGCCGGTACGGCGTACCGGGCTTTTCCCTGAGTTGGAGACCGAGATCGTAGACCCGCATGATCGGCTTGTCGCCGTCGTAGAGCATGGCGTCGGCGATGACGGTCGGCCGGTCGACCAGCGTCACCGAGGTCACCTCCACGACGCAGCGCACGAGCCGCCGGCCCGGCGTGATCTGGCCGCGCGTCTTGTAGTCGGAACGCAGGCCCGGCACCGGTTGGAACCGCGCGTCCGGCAGCACCAGGTGCAGACCCAGATACATCGCGTAGACCTGCAGAAGCTGGTTCACGCCTTCCAGACAGAACGAGGCGGGCAGTACCGGATCGTCGGGGAAGTGACACCGGAAGTACCAGTCGTCTTCGGTGACGTGTTTCGTCGCGACGATTTCGCCGAGGCCGGCGGGACCGCCGCGCGGGTCGATGGCGGTCACCTCGTCGAAGAACATGATCTCCCGCGCCGGCAGGCGGATGGACGGGTTGGCGCCGTCGGCACTCTGGTTCCACTGTGGACCGAACACCTCGGCGGCCCTGCCGCGCGAGAGCAGTTCCAGATCATGCCAGGACAGGCTTGTCCGGTCCGTGCGCGCGAGGGGTTTGAACCACGGACGGCGGGGCAGCGCGGCCCGGCGCCTTCGGTCGAACTCGGTGTCCACGATCCCGCTCGAACTGTCCAGTTCCGCCCGGCTGAACAGGCCGAACTGCGCACCGAGGGTCTCCTGCACCACCTCGTCACCGAGCATGCACCGGCTGTCCAGGAAGAAGAGCAACTGCTCGCCCTCCCACAGGAAACGGGTGATGTTCGATTCGATCCGGATGGTCTGCCCGGACACCGGCATCAGGCCGGAGAAGACCGACGTACCGCCGAGCGCGCGGAAACTCCGCCGCCCGCGGTTGCGGAGATCGATGCCGAGCGAGGCGAGCAGGGGCAGGCAGCCCTGCATGACCTCGGCCCAGACGCCGGGCCGCAGTTGGCCGTCCAGCGCCCAGATCCCGTCCGGGAGGTCGTACTCGGAGATGATCGTGCAGGGCTCGTACGCACCGAACCGGCTGTCGAGGGAGATCACCCGGGACAGGAAGAGATAGGGCGGACTGGGCAGGCGGACCCGCCGGACGAAGGTGTCGGCGTCGGCGAAGCGGTCGCCCAGCACGGCGGCCGCGCTGCCGTCCGCGAACTCCACCAGATCCGTGTGATCCCACGGCAGACGCCACGGCCCGTGGCGGTGGGGGGCCGGGGGCGCCGGCGGTGCCACGGTGCCGGCGGCGTCCTCGATCTGTCCACTATGGACTTCGAGGGCGCGCAGGGAATGGTCCATCACGGCGGCCTGGGCGCGCAGGGCACTGCGGTGCGCACTCAGCACCATCGCGCCGAGCGCCGCACGCGGATCGGCCATGCGCGTCGGTATGCGTGCCGGTACGCGCACCGGGTCCGGCCGCGCCGACGGCGTTCGGACCGGCTCGAGCCTGGTCACACCCGCCGCCGGCGGAACTCGCACGCGCGGCCCCTCGAAGACCTCGGCGTCAAGGGTGATCAGCTCCTCGGTACCCGGTGTCGCGGCGGAATCCGGCTCGAACATGATCGGTCCTTCCTGAGCCGGACCTTCGGTCCCGGCACGATTGTTCGCCCACGTCGGCGGGATCCGCCCGACTGGCGGCCACAGCCCGCTCAGCTCGGCGTCGAGACCGGAGCCGACCAGCCTTGCCAGCGCCTGCGCCACCACCAGGCCCTTCGGGCTGTCTCTGCGGTCCACGGACACCGCGACATGCGGCACGCCGGTGAGGGTCTCCCGGATCCACCTGCTGCACAGGGCACCCGGCCCCATTTCGACGAAATAGCGGTGGCCGGCTTCGTGCGCGGCGCGGACCAGACCGGGAAAGTCGACCTCGTCCCGGAGCACGGTCGTCACGGTGCGGACGACGGCCGCCTGGTCATCGGTGTGGTACGTGCCGAAGCCGTCGGCGGTGAACAGCTTGACCGCCGGATCCGGCCGACCGGGCGGACGGTTCGCGCTGACGTCGGCGAGTTCGCCGAAGAACGGCCGTACCAGGGGGCAGTGCAGCACGGGTGCCGCCGGCAGCTCGACGTGCAGGCAGCCGAGGCGGCGGGTCAGCTCCTCGCACTCCTCGGGCAGGCCACCGATCACCACCTCGTGCGGGGTGTTCACATGGGTGATGAAAACCCGGTCCGATTCGGCCGCGCGGGCCGCGGCCTCCCGGGCGTCGACGAACAACACCCGGGTGGCCCAGACCCGTTCGTCGGGCATATCGGCGGGCAGCCGCCAGGCGTCGCGGGCGGCCGTGCGGCGGCGGTGGAGCTGGTGCCGGAACAGGGGCGTGGCCAGGATCGACGAGTCGTCGGCCGGTTCGGGGCGCCACACGTCGTGGGCGAACAGCATGCTGATCTCGCCAAGGCTGTACCCGAGCGCGGCGTCGGGACGTATCCCGAGCAGGTCACGCAACAGCCAGGCATGCAGCACCCCGAGGCTGACCCCGGCGGTCATCATCGACGTGACGTCTTCGACCAGCGCGCGCTCGTGCTGAGCCAGCGTTCGCTTGTCCCACATCGTAAGTCCCCGCGGGAACACCGACCGAACGCACAGCATGTCGGCCGGACGCGCGATCGTCGTCTCGAAACGCCGCCGCAGTTCGGGGAACGTCGGGAACAGGTCGCTCCCGGCGCGCGGATAGGTGGCGTAGGTGCCGGGGTAGACGAAGACCACTCCGGCATCCGGTGGCATGGGGTTGGCGGTGCAATAACTGCCTGCCGGCGTGGCCCACTCCCCCGTGCGTTCCAGCGCTCCTGGGCAGTCCCGCGCGGCGAGCGAGAGTTCCCGCAGCAGTTCGTCACGGCTCACCGCGACCAGAACGGCCCGGTACGGCCGGCTGCACCGGCCCTCGGCGGCCACCGTGGCGTCACGGACCAGCGCGCGAAGGTCGGCTCCGCCATCGAGTTCCCGCCGCAGCCGCGCCGCGGACTCGGCGAGCTCGCCGGGATCGCGGGCCGGAATCGGCAGCAGCATCGGCAGATCGGCCGTCCGGGCCGCAACCTCGGCGTACCGCACGGGCGCGCTGGCCAGGACCAGGTGTGCGGCGTCGCCGGAGGAGGAGACGGTATTCAGCGCGGCGATCCGGCGCCCACCCCCGGTCCGGGGCAGCCACGGTTGGTCTCCGGCCGCGACGGCGAACACGGATTCCGCGGCCTCGGGACACGAGGCGGCCATGCGATCGAGCCCGGGTGGTGGCGCCGGCACCTGCCCCGCGTGCAGGCAGCGGGCGAGTCCGGCCAGCCTGCCGAGCGCGCCGCCGTGCCGGCCGATGCTGCCGAGCAGGCAAGCAAGGCGTTCCTCGGTGGGGGCGGCGAACCGATAGACCGCGGCCAGTTCGGCGAGTTCGGCCGTGCTCGCCGGTCCCAGGTCGAGATAGTCGACGCCGGCCGGACTCAACCGCGCCTGACACAACGCGGCCTCGGCGGCCGGTCCCACGCCCGAAGCCTCGCATGTCGCGAGGATTTCGGCGTACACCCGCGGCCAGTCGCCATATCGCCCCGCTCGCGCGAACACGATGGCAACCGCTTCGGCCGCGGGCTTTTCGGTCAGGACCACCGCGGTGACCCGCTCGTCCTCCAGCGTCCGCACGATCATTTCCACCGCCCGTGCCATGGCCGTGCCCGCCACGGGCCCGTCCAGGACACGTTCCACGACCGCCGGTCCGGGCCCCTCCGCCGATCCGAGACCAGCGTCGCGAAGCGCGGAACCGACGACAGTGCCGTCCGGGTGTTCTGGGCCCGGGACAAGCGGCGCGGACAACCCGACGATGGCCAGGCGCCCGGTCATCGAAGGATCACCCGGGACAGGGCATGCTCGACCACCGGCACGTCCGGCCTGGCCACCACCAGGACATCACGCATGGCCATCAGCACCTCCCCGGTACCGGGGCGGCACGCGGTCACGTCGGCCCCGAACATGCCCCCGGGCCGGCCGTTCTCCCGCACGACGATCACGAAGGGCCGGGCGTCGGGCAGCGGCGCGTGGAAGTCCACCGCCCCCACCGCGGACGGCAGCGTGGAAGCGCCGTGGCGTATGGCCACCAGCAGGGTGGCCGCCTGCAACAGCAGATCCGTCAACACCGGGCTGTAGCCCTCGACCGCGTAGGACCCACCGCTGAAAACGGTGTCCGCGAGTTCGCATTCCAGAGCGACCCGGTCGCCGTCGTCGGCGAGCAACCGCCGGATGCCGCGCAGCAGCGGACCGTGGATGAGCCGGTCCTCGCCATACGGTCGCAACTCCTGACCGATCCCCAGCTCCGGCACGGAAACCGGCGGCACCGGCGCGCGCGGCTCGTCCGTCAGCTCCACCGTGGCTCCATATCGCGGCCTGCCGCGGTCGTCGCGGATTTGGGCCCGCATCACCAGCGGGCGGGTGTCCGGGTGACCAGGGTGATCCACCTCGAGCTCCAGGTGACGCGGCGGGTCCTTGAACGCGACGCCCTTGAACACGGCGAAGTCGCGCAGACCGACCGGAACGGCGCCCGGCGCCAGCTGGCGGGTCACGTTGAGGATGGCGCCCATCGCGGCCGAGGCGGGCAGGATCGGAGTCCCCGCGACGGTGTGGTCGGCGATCACAGGATCGGTGCGCAGCGGCGAAATACCCCGGATCACCCGTTGCCGGCCCGGCTGCGGTGACATCCGCGGCCGTGAAGACAACGGGGTATCCGGGCCGATGACGCACAGCACGTCCCCGGCCCGTTCCGGGCGCAGCTGTTCGGCGAACATCCGCGCCCCTTCCGCTCGCGGGATAAGGGTGACGCCACGCTCGGTGAACATTCGGCGCAGTTGTTCGGTGACCATGCCGCCGTCCCACGCGCCCCAGTTCACCGCGGTCACCCGTGTCCCCGGGCGATCTCGCTTGATGGCACAGGCAAGCCGGTTGAGCGCCTCGTTGGCCATGGCGTAGTCGGCCTGGCCCCGGTTGCCGAAGAATCCGGCGACGGAGGAGAACAGCAGCACATGCCGCACCTGGTCGAGGTCGACCGCGTCGAGCACGGACGCCAGCCCGGCGATCTTCGGCGCGAGCACCCGGTCCACATCGGACTCCCGCTTGGCGGTGATCACCTCGTCGGAGAGCACACCGGCGCCGTGCACGATCCCGGTGATCCGGCCACGGTAGGGCGCCAGTGCGGCCTCGACGGCCGCCTCGGAGGTGACATCCGCGGCGAGGTACTCGGCACTCCCGCCCGTTTCCCGGACCGCCGCCAGGGTCGACGAAATCTCACGACCGGCGACCAGCACCCGGAATGCCGACTCGACGCGACGCGGCTCCGGCTTCACGTTCTCCGCGCGCAGTCGGGCGACGATGACCTCGCGCAACCGGTCCTCCGAGACACCTCGGGCCCACTCGGGCTCTTCGTCGAGAACCGTGCGCCCCAGCAGCAGGACACCGCAGCGGTACTCGCGAGTCAGCGCGATCGCGCAGGCGGCCGTCACGCCACGGGCACCACCGGTCACGACGAACAGGTCACCGGAGGTCGGCGATGACACCGCGACCCCGGTGGCCGCGGTGGACCGGGTGGGTGGCCGCTCGCGCAGCTCGACCGTGCGGCGACTGCGATCGGCCGCGTAGCCGACCTCGCGAAGCGATCCGTCGGCGTCGTGGAGTTCGTCGAGCAGCAGTTGGACGCAGCCGCCGGCGGGCAGCTCCGGCGCGAGATCGACGGTCCGGCAGAACACCCCCGGCGCCTCCAGGGCGAGGGTCTTCACCAGGCCGCTCAGCCCACCGAGGACGGCCGACGGGCCTCCCGCCCCGTCAAGCCCGAGTACCCCGTCCATCCGTGTCACCGTGACGAAGGACGCCCGCGTGCCCGCGTCGGCTGATCGCTGCAGCAGCGGTTGGGTGCGCCCGGCGAGCCTCAGCGCCGCGCGCAAGCCGGCCGTGGCCACGGCCTGATCGGCCGGCCTGCCGCCCAGGTAGACCACCAGATCCAGGCGGTCCACACCAGGCGGCGGGTCGTCGGCGGTGTGCACGGTCCAACCGGCCTCGGCGAGTTCGGCGGCCAGCACCGTGCGCATCGGCTCGTCGTCACCGGCGAGCAGGCCGACCGGCGCGGCCGCGAACGGCGCCGCCAGCCGGTCCACCGGCGGGAGTTCTCGCTGCCCCACGAACGCCCGCCCGATCTTCCCCCAGGTTTCAGCTTTTGGGCCGGCATGCACCTCCTCGCCGGTGGCGGACCCGTCCGCGACGAGTTGCACGACGTGCCCCAGGGTCCTCAGCTGTGCCAACCGTTCGGGAGACAGCTCGGTCACGGACGGAAAACGCTCGCGCAGCGCACCCATGATCTCCACCCGCTTGATGGAGTCGATGCCCAGATCGGCTTCCATGTCCATGTCCGGTTCGAGGATGTCCGGCGGATAACCGGTCCGCGACGACACGATTTCCCACAAGGTGTCCCGGGCCGCGGCGGTTTCGGCGTCGGTCGGTACCGCCTGGGGCGGCGAGTCCACCGGTGCCGCGGGCGCCACCGGACGTGCGGCCGCTTCCCGCGGGGCCGGGGCTTCGACCTTGATGGCCTGCTGCTCCGGCACCACCGGGACCGGTGTGGCTGCCGGGGCGGGAGCGGGTGCCGCGGCGGGTCTTGTGGCGGGCTCTTGGACCACGACCGGCACCGGAGCCGGCGGATCGACCGCGATCGGCGGCGGAACCAGGGCCGAGACCGGAGCGGGCGCGGGCGCCGGTTCCTGGACGGGGATCGGCGGCTCGGCGACCTCCGGCAGGGACGGGACCCAGCCGCCCCCGTTCACCGGGTACGAGACGGGCGCGGGTGCCTCGCCCGCGGCCAGGCGCGCGAAGCCCTGCAACACCTCGCCCGCCATGGCGTGGCTGTGCCCGATGGCCAGACAGTGCCGGGTGATCGCCTCGATTCCGGCGAGCACGCTCTCGCGCGGTCCACCTTCGGACTCGCGTTTGAGCAGCTCGCTCACGCGGTCCGCGACCCGGAGCTGGCTGGCCAGGTATTCGCCGTGCATGCGCAGGTGTTCCGCCGCGAGGCCGCTCAGCTGGCCGTTCCCCAGCCCGTTCCCCTGGGCGTGCCCCGGTGCCGGCCCGCTTGGTGCCGGCCCGCTTGGTGCCGGCCCGCTTGGTGTCGGCGGGTACCGGTGCTCCGGCACCGGAACCGGCGGCGCGGGAGGGTGCGGCGCTGCCTGGTGGTCCGGCTCAGGGGCGGTGCCCCGCTGCGGGTCGGGTGGCTGTTCCGGCCGGTCGATCCGGTAGCCGTTGTCCAGCGCCTCGCGATAGGCCATGCGTCGCTCCTGTGACACGTAGTTGATTCCGCTGAGCATGATCGACATTCCGCGGCTCGCCCGCCGTGGTTCGGGCTCGGCCACGAACCGGTTGAGCCCGGTCAACGGCAGCCCCAGCACCCAGAGCCGGGCCGCGAGCTTCTTCAGGGCACCGTCGGAGTCGCCGCCCGGCCCCGCGTCGGCGGACAGGACGGTGACGTCGCCGCGACCCGCCAGCGTGCGCCGCGCCAGACCGGCGAGCGTCGTGCCGGGCCCGAACTCCACGAACAACCGGAAGCCGTCGTGGTAGAGCTTTTCCAACTGTGGCGCGAAATCCACTGGGTTGGCGAGCTGCCCGACGAGCACACCCGCGTTGGCCGCCGGATCCCCGCCGTAGCGCACCCCCGCCGTGTTCGCGTAGACCGGAATGCGCGGTGGCTTCACTTCCAGTTGCCGGACCGCTCCGGCGAAGGTGTCGGCCGCGTGCGCCACATACCTGGTGTGGAAGGCGGCCGCGACCGGCAAGCGCTGGGCGGTCATCCCCGCCGCCGCGCAGGCGCCGACAAAGTTCTCCACCGCCGCCGTACCGCCACCGACGACGACCTGGTCGGGTGCGTTGTGGTTGCACACCACCACGTCCGGGTGACCGGTCAGCAGATCCGCGACAGAGCGCGGTTCACCGCGCACCGCGGCCATGGTGCCGGGATCGGCCAGGCCGTCCGGGCGCTGCGCCATGGCCGCGCCCCGAGCCCGTGCCAGCCGGAAGAATCCGGTGTCGGTGAGGCTTCCCGCCGCCCACAGCGCGGTCAACTCACCGAAGCTGTGTCCCAGCGCGGCCTCCGCCGCGAATCCCGAGTCGCGCAGGTACCGGTACTGACCGGCGGACAGCGCGGCGATGGCGGGCTGAGCGTGCTCCGTGGCGCGCAGAGCGTCCTCCTGCCTCGCGGCGGTCTCGTCGTCGAACGCCGGGGGCGGGAACACCACCAACCCCAAGGGTGTGCCGGTGGTGCAGTGCGCCGCGGCTTCGTCGAAAGCCGCGCGCACCGGCGGCACGGCGAGGCTCACCTGCCGTCCCATTCCGACGTACTGGCTGCCCTGTCCGGCGAACAGCGCCGCGACCTTTCCCGGTGCATCGGCACGCCGGCGGTAATAGGCGCCGCGGGGGAGATCGATCGCCACGGCTTCGGGATCCGCGGCGATCCGGGCGGCGATCTCGTCCCGCAGCCGGTCGCGTTCCTCGTCGTCCGCGGCGACCACCGCCACCCGTGCGTGGCCCGCGGGCGCAGTCCCGCCGTCGGCGGGCGGTTCCCCGGACAAGGCGCTCAGCAGCTCCCGCGGCCCGGCCGCGTGCCATTGGTACACGCGGGTCCCGGCGTGGAGCGTCCTTTCCGGACCGCCGCGCGGGTCTTCCTCGAGTACACAGTGGAAATTGGTGCCACCGAACCCGAACGACGAAACCCCGGCGCGCCGGACCGGTCGCCCGGGATCGGCGATCCACGGCCGAGTCAGTGTGTTGACGTAGAACGGCGACCGCTCCAGCTCCAGTTCCTTCTTCGGCCGGCGGACGTTGATCGTGGGCGGGAGCACCCGCTGGTGCAGGGCCAGCGCGAGCTTGATCATCCCGGCGGCGCCGGCCGCGCCCTTGGTGTGCCCGATCTGCGATTTCACGCTGCCGATGGCCACGGACTGGGTGGCCACGCCGGCTTCGGTGTAGACCTCCTTGAGCGCCGAGAGTTCCGTCCGGTCGCCCACCGGCGTCCCGGTGCCGTGGCACTCCAGGAGCGCGACCTGATCCGGGCCGAACCCCGCGTCCTCATACGCCCGGTGCAGCGCCAGCGTCTGCCCTTCCTGCCGGGGCGCGTAGATGCTTTTGAACCTGCCGTCGCTGGCGGCGCCGATTCCGCGCAGCACCGCGTAGATGCGGTCACCATCGCGTTCGGCGTCGGCGAGCCGCTTGAGCGCCAGCATCCCGATGCCTTCGCCGACGAGGGTGCCGTCGCCGCTTTCATCGAACGGGCGCACCGAGCCGCTTTTGGACAGCGCCGGCGTCTTGGAAAAACACATATACGACATCACGGTGTTGTCCGCGTCGCAGCCGCCGGTGAGCATCAGGTCGGCCTGCCCGGAAACAAGTTCGTGCACCGCCGTGCGGATCGCGGCCAGCGCACCGGCACACGCCGCGTCCACCGTGAAGTTGGCCCCGCCGAAGTCGAACCGGTTGGCTATCCGGCCGGACACGACATTGGCCAGGGTGCCGGGAAAGGAGTTCTCCTGCCACGGCACGAAGGCCTTGGCGAACTTGGCGGCGATCTCTTCCGCGTCGCGCTCGGTGAGCCCGCAGCTGCGGACCACCTCCTTGATCACCGGCGTCTGCAGCCTCGACGTGAGCGGGACGACGAGCGACCCGGTCCCGGCGACGCCCAGGGTGACACCCGTCCGGGCCGGGTCGTACCACGGCGCGTCGAAACACCCCGCGTCCGTCAAGGTTTCCCTGGCCACGACGAGGCTGAGCAGCTGGATGACATCCGTGGCTTCCAGACTCGTCGGCGGGATGCCGAACTCCAGCGGATCGAAGGAGGTCGGCGGGAGGAATCCGCCGCGTTTGCAGTAGGTCTTGTCGGGCACCGCCGGGTCCGGGTCGTAGTAATCGTCCACGGACCAGTGCGTCTCGGGGATATCGGTGATGCAATCCCGCCCGTTGACGATGTTGTCCCAGAAAACCCGCGTGCTCCCGGACTTCGGGAACAGGCTGCCCAGGCCGATGACCGCCACCGGTGTGTCGCACAGGCGACGAGGATTCACGGAACGCGGATCGTTGCGTGACCCGTTCGACACAACCGACATGAACAAACCCTTCCCTGCTGCCAGCGAATACCTGACCAGGCTCGACAGGAACCCCTGGTGTTTTCAAGTCCAGAAGTTCGCCCGAACCCTGTTTTCACCCCGAGGGGAGTGACGAAAGGGTGACACCACCCGTCGGCCGCGTTGCCGTTCCGTCCGGCCGCGGTCGGTCGTGATGCTTCCCCCTAACGGTTGACAGGAACCGGCATGCGCATCCCCGGCCGAGGCGGCACACTGAAAAAGCGAATTCACCATCTCGGTCGGACCGGATCGGCGACGAGATGTTCGAGCCGGTAGCCGCGGAATTCGGAGCGGCCCGCGGAAAAATACGAGGTGCCGTCGATGTCCATCCCAGGAACAGGACGCCCGGGCAAGTCAATTCCCGGAAATCCGCTGTCGTCCCAATCGGTCCTCGGCAGCATTTCCGGGGTCGCGCAGGCCGCCGCGGCACAGGCCGTCACCGCGATGTCGCGGGCCCCCGGCATCGACGACTGGACCTGTCGGCCCAGCCCCGAACATCCGCGCCCGGTGGTACTGGTGCACGGAACCTTCGGTAACGCCCAGGACTACTGGATCACCACCGCGCCCATGCTCGTCACGGCGGGCTACTGCGTGTTCCGTTTGGACTACGGCGCCATGCCGGATGTGCCGGTCCTGCACGGCATCGGCCCGATCGAGCGAGGCGCCGAGGAGCTCGCCGAATTCGTCGACAAGGTGCTGAACTCCACCGGCGCCGACAAGGTCGACATCGTGGGTCACTCCCAGGGCGGCATGATGCCCCGGTACTACCTGAAGTTCCTGGGCGGGGCGAGCAAGGTGAACCAGCTGATCGCGCTCGCGCCGAGCAACCACGGCACGACGATGAACGGGTTGTTCCTGCTGGCCAGTCAGTTCCCGAACGCGGCGGAGCTGATGCGGAACAACTTCCCGCCCGGCTGCAGTCAGCAGGAGACGGGGTGCGCGTTCATCACCAAACTCAACGAGGGTGGCGACACCGTTCCCGGCGTGCACTACACCGTCATCGCCACGAAATACGACGAAGTGGTGACCCCGTACCAGTCGTGCTTCCTGGACGGACCCGACGTGCGCAACATCCTCCTGCAGGATCTGTACCCGGCGAACATCTGCGAGCACGTGTCCATCGCGTTCGATCCGATGGCGCTGCGTGAGGTGCTGAAGCAACTCGGCACCGAGCCGACGGCCACCCGATAACCGGAAAACCGGACAGGGAGACGAATGGTATGGCCGGTGAACGGCTGAACGGACTGGACGTCGCTTTCCTGAGCATCGACACGCCGTCCGCCCCGATGAACATCGGCGTCCTCGCCGTGTTCCGCCCGCCGGAGATGGTCGACGGGAGCCAGCTGCGGCGGCTGTTGGTGAGCCGAGCGGCGCGGATACCGGGGCTGCGGCGGCGCGCACGGTCCACCTGGCTCCCGCCGGGCGCGGTGGAATGGGTGGAGGACCGGGCATTCGACCCCGACGCGCACATCCGGCTCACCGGCCTCACGCGCCCCGGCACGCGCGCACAGCTGTCGGACCAGGTCGCCCGCGCGGTGGCTGCCCCGCTGGACCGGGACCGCCCACTGTGGGAGCTGCGGGTGTTCACCGGCCTCGCCGATGGCGCCTTCGCCTGCCTGCTCAAGGTGCATCACGCCTTCGCCGACGGGGTCGGCATGTTCCTGCTGACATCGGCGATGTTCGACGGCCTGGCGCCGGCGGACCCGCCCGCACCGGTGAAGGAGGCGAAATCCACCGCGCGGGATCAACTCCTGGCAGCGGTGCGCAGCGCTGCCCAACCCGCGCGGTGGGTCGAGCATGCGGCCGGACTCACCGGCGGCGCCCTCACCCGAGGCAGCCGAGCCGCCCGGCGGACGGCGCAAGGACTGGGCATCACCGCCTCGGTACTCCGCGCCGCGCGCTGGTTCCACGCGTCCTCACCACTGGTGGGTGAGCGGTCCTCGGCGGCGCCACGCCGTCAGCTCACCACCGTCCAACTGGATGTCAAACAGTTGAAGAGAGTCCGCGAACAGTACGGCGCGACGGTCAACGACGTGCTACTGGCGGTGTTCGCCGGCGCCCTCCGGGAGTGGTCGCTCGCGCGCGGCGAGCGGGTGGGCAAGCTGGCACCGCAGGTCCTGATCCCGGTCACCCTGCCGGGAAGAAATGGATCGTCGTCGGGAACCAACGAGATTTCGGGGTACCTGTGCGCACTCCCCGTGACCGAGGCCGACCCGGTGCGGCGGCTGCGCGCGGTTCAAGCGGTCATGAACCGCAACAAGGCCGGCGGCCCTTACGGAGGGCCGGGGGCGCTTCCCCTGCTGGCCAGGATGATGCCCGCGCAGGCGCACCGGCTCACCGGCCCGCTGCTCGCGCACCAGGCCAGGCTGCTCTTCGACATCGTGGTGACCAACGTACCCATGCCGAAGATGCCCCTGAGCTTGAGTGGAGCGCCGCTGGCGGAAATCTACCCGTTGGTTCCGCTGGCCAACGGCCACGGCCTGGGCATCGCGGTCTCGACCCACCAGGAAGGCATCGGGGTAGGCCTGCACAGCGATCCGGCGATCATTCCCGATATCGCCACCTTGGCGCACGCCATCCCGGAAGCCTTGGCGGCACTGGATGCCCGGCCGATGGTCCCCGCCCAGCGAACCAAATCATCGACCCGGCAGCGGGCGGGCACGGGCAACGGCCAGGTCAAGGATTCCCGTCCGGGAGCCGCTCGTTCTCGCCCGTCCGGCCAGAATCGTCCACAGTAGACGAGCCTGGCCCGTCCGCCGTGGCGGGAGATCCGGACGCCCGCTCACGACCCGGCCACCTCGCGCTGGATCCGTTCGAACTGCGCGCCCATCGCCTCCGCCAGCGCCTTCGCACCGGAGAGCGGCCGGACCATCACCATGAAGTCGTCGATCAGGCCGTCGTCGTTGAAATGCAGGAAGTCGCAGCCGTTGACCTCCTTTTCGCCGACCTTGGCCCGGAACACGAAGGCGTGATCGCGGCCGTCGGCGGCGGCTATCTCGCGCACATAACGGAAATCCTCGAAAACCCGCAACACCCCACGAAGGATCGCCGCGGTGATTTCCTTTCCCGGATACGGCCGGAATCCCACCGGACTGGTGAACACCACATCCGGCGCCAGCAACGCCTCGATCGCGGCCTCGTCACGAGCCTCGACGGCCCTACGGAAGGGATGCATCCACCCTCCTCGATCAACTAATTCGGCAACATTTCCAGGCTAGACACCGCGACCGGTACTGTCCAATTGAGCTGACCAGTCATTCCGAATACTCGTCGATCGCCGTCCGGCGGGTACCGTCTCCGTGGGCCGCCACGGAGTGGTCCGGACACCACCCCGGGTGTCCGGAGCGCTATGGCATACTTTCCGGCATGGCGGCGGACGAGGGTATGCTGCGCGATATCGGGGGAAACATTGACAAACCTTCCGCGGCACGGGTATACGATTACTTCCTCGACGGAAAGCACCACTATGCGATCGATGAGGCATTCGCGAAAAAAATCGAGGCACGCCTGCCCCTGATTCGGCAAACCGCGGTGACCTGCCGGGAGTTCCTGGGCCGTGCGGTCCGCCATTGCGCCCAGGCCGGGATCACGCAGTTCATCGACATCGGGTCCGGCCTGCCCACCCAGGGCAACGTGCACGAGATCGCCGACCAGGCGCGCCCGCAGCGGGACACCAGAGTGGTCTACGTCGACAACGAGCCGGTCACGCTCATGCATTCCCAGATCCTGCTCGCCGACACCGCTGAGGAACACCGGCACAAGGCGCTCGCCGCCGACCTGCTGCGGCCCCACGACCTGTGGCACCGCATCCTCCAGACCAGGATCATCGACCGCGGCCGCCCGGTCGCGCTGATCATCAACGCGGTCCTGCACTTCATCAAGGACGAGCAAGGTCCCGACGCCGCGCTGACGTTCTTCCGCGAACGGCTCGCCCCCGGGTCGATGCTGGTGCTCTCCCAGCTGACCGCCGAAAACCCGGTCGACGAGGAGGAACGGCAAGCCCTGGACGACCTGGTGGAGTACTACGAGAGCACCACCAACCCCGGACAACCGCGGACATCCAAGGAGTTCAGCCGCTTCTTCGGCGACTGGGACCTCGTGGAACCGGGTCTGGTGTACGCGCCGGCGTGGCATCCCGAGAAGGGCATCGCGTTCGCCGACACCCCATCGAAGTCACGGATCATCGCGGGCGTCGCACGCAAGCGGAGTTGACCCCCGGCTCCTGGCATGACCTCGAACAACGACACGCCGATGGCGGCCTCGCACCCGCGGCGAGGCCGCCATCGTGAAAGCGCTTACTTGCCCTTCACCCCGACGCCACCGAGGATGAGGCTGTCCTCAGGGGCGCTCGCGTAGGTGATTTCCCCCTCCGCCGCGAACTCCCGCCGCCATTCCGGAATCCACGTCACTCCCGGGTCCACCAGCTTGAAGTCACCGAACAGCTCGGTGATCTCCTGCTTCGAGCGCAGGAACAGGGGGCTGGTGGCACGCTCGTAGCGCTCAGCGAATGCGTTGATACGCTCAGTGGTGCCTTCGTTGGTGCAGTGGCTCAGGATGAGGGCACTGCCCGGCGGCAGCACCTCGCGGTAGTAGGCGATGGCTTCGGTGGGCGAAGGCTTGGAGTCCGGCGGCATGAAGTGCAGCAGCGCCAGTGTCAACAGGCCGACGGGTTCGTCAGGGTTGATGAACCCGGAATCGACGACCTTGTCCCACAACCCGTCCATGTCGAAGAAGCTCGCACCGAGCGCGTGATGCCGGCTCGGGTCGGCGGTGTCGGTGAGCAGGATGGAAGCGTGTGCCAGCGCCACCGGGTCGTTGTCGATATAGACGACGTTCGCGTCGTTGCCGAACTCGTCGGCGATCTCGTGGACGCTGCCGGCGGAAGGCAGCCCGGAACCGATGTCGACGAACTGGCGGATACCCTGCTGCCGCAGCAGCCGGACCGCGCGGCGCAGGAACCCCCGGTTCTCACGCGCGGCGATCCGCGCCTCCGGCAGCAGCCGCAGCATCTCCTGGGCGAAGTCACGGTCGATCGTCCAGTTGTTGTCACTCTCGCCGCGCAGGTAGTAATCATAGACCCGAGCGACATGCGGCTTGTTCAGACTATTGTTCAGAATTGCACGATGCCGGTCGTATTCCGTGCTGTCCATCCGGGTTGCGGCCCCAATTCTCGTCGGCTCGGTGCGTGGGCGAATGTAACGATCACGGACTCTATCGCCAGGAACCCTCGACCGCGCAACCCCCGCGTCCGGCGACGACAGCACGAGACCTCACCAACGAGATCGCCTACCTGACCCGGGTGCTCAAGGAACCCACACTGCCTGAATCGGCCGCCCGTCTGGCCCAGCGGGCCCGCGCCGAATCCTGGACCCACGAGGAATTCCTGGTCACCTGCCTACACCGCAAAGTCTCTGCCCGCGGGTCCCACGGCGCGGAGGACCGCATCCGCGCTGCCCCTTCCCCAGCAGAAAGTCGTTGGAGGAGTTCGACTTCGACCACGCCCGCGGTCTCAACCGCGACACCATCGCCCACCCCGGCACGCTGGACTTCGTGGCCGCCAAAGAGAACGCGGTGTTCCTCGGCCCACCCGGCACCGGCAAGCCCACCTTGCGAACGGCCTCGCGATCCGCGCCTGCCAAGCCGGACACCGGGTCGCCTTCGCCACCGCCGCCGAATGGTTCGCTCGCCTCGCCGAGGCCCACCACATAACGAAACTCAAGTGCGGACAAGGTCACGGAACTCCACACTCAATCTCGACCCGCGGGCAACTTCGCGGTCTGCTGAGCTACGACCTTCCGCCCGTGAACTTGTAGGCTCCCACGGCCTTCCTCCAATTGGTCGTCGTTTGGTCTGGACTGTTCCCCTGAGCTTCTGGCCGGGTGGGGTGAAGGCTTACCGGGTTAGGTTGCAACTTCTTGTCAACGGCCAGCTTGTTGTCCGTAGGCGGCCGGTAGTTCTGCCCGCTGGTGGCCGCCAGATCTCCCCAACGGCGCCTGCCGGTCCGAGCCGGAGCAGGCGCCGCCGCGTGATCAGTCGCGCCGCCGCGACGGACGGTGCGGAGTTCATGCGGTCAGTCGATCCGGCGGTTGCCGAGCCAGCTGACCTTGTCGGGGTCGCGGTGGTCGAAGAACAGGCTGGTTCCGGTGTCGAGGGTGGCGATCTG
The DNA here is from genome assembly GCA_035685725.1 of Amycolatopsis sp. Taxonomy (GTDB): domain Bacteria; phylum Actinomycetota; class Actinomycetes; order Mycobacteriales; family Pseudonocardiaceae; genus Amycolatopsis_E. The sequence continues at coordinate 39,528 of DASSAD010000347.1, forward strand.
GGTCATCTGCTCATCGGTCAGGGCGAAGTCGAAGATGTCGAGGTTCTGGGACATCCGCTCGGCCTTGACGGATTTGGGGATGACCACGACCTGACGCTGGGTCAGCCAGCGGAGCACGACTTGGGCGACCGACTTGCCGTGCGCCTCCGCGATCGAGGTGAGCAGCGGGTTGGCGAACAGGTTGTTCCTGCCTTCGGCGAAGGGTCCCCAGGATTCGATCTGGACGCCCCGTTCGCGCATGAGGTCCTGGTCGACGGTGCGCTGGTGGAAGGGGTGGGTTTCGATCTGGTTGACCGCGGGGGTGATCTCGTTGTGGTCGATGAGGTCGACGAGCCGGTCGGGGTGGAAGTTCGAGACGCCGATCGCCCGGATCCGGTTGTCCTGGTGGAGCTGCTGCATGGCTCGCCACTCGCTGTAGTAGTCGCCGAGCGGCTGGTGGATCAGGTACAGGTCGAGGTAGTCCAGGCCGAGGCGGGTCAGGGACTGATCGAAGGCGCGTTTGGTGTCGTCCTCGACGCTGCCGGTCGGGTTGTGCTGGATCCACAGCTTGGTGGTGATCCAGAGGTCCTTGCGAGGGATGCCGCTGGCTGTGATGGCGGCGCCGACGGCTTGTTCGTTCAGGTAGGACGCGGCGGTGTCGAGGTGGCGGTAGCCGGCTTCGAGGGCCGCTTCGACGGCGGCCTGGGTCTCGTGATCGGGGATCTGGAAGACGCCGAACCCGATGATGGGCATCTCGACGCCGTTGTTGAGGGCGACTGTCTGCATGAGTGGTGTTTCCCTTCGGTGACTCGGTTAGCGGGTGGTCTGGTCCGCGGGGCGGAGGGTGCGGCTGAGGATCGCGGTGATCGCGAGGGCGATGATGGTTGCGATCAGCCCCGTCCGCAGGCCGGGCATGAACTGCGCATGGGCGGCGAGGACAGCGCCGATGCCGGCGACGCCGAGGGAGCCGCCGAGCTGGCGGAAGGTGTTGAGCACGCCTGCCGCGGTGCCGGCGGCCTCGGCGGGAGCGCTTTCGAGGACCAGCGAGGCGATCGGCGGGACGGTCAGCGCGCCGCCGACCCCGACCAGGACCATCGCACCTGCGACGGCTCCCACCGGGACGTCCGCGGGCAGCGCGGCGATCGCGGCCAGGCCGGCGGACTGCAGCAGGAGGCCGGTGGTGATCAGGGACCGGCGGCCGAACCGTGCGACGAGCGATGCGGCACCGGAGCTGACGACGGTGACCAGGGCGGTCATGGGCAGAAACAGCAGGCCGGTCTCCAGCGGGGTCTGGTGGCGCTGGTCCTGAAAGTAGAGGCTCTGCACGAACACCACGCCGTAGAAGGCGGCCATCGAGCTGAACGCGATCGCCAGCGCGACGCTCAGCTGCCGGGACCGGAACAGGGACAGCGGGACCATCGGGTGCCGGCCGCGGGCCTGCGCGACCAGGAACCTGCCGCCGGCCAGCACCGCGAGCAAGAGCAGACCGAGGATCGCTGGACTCGTCCACCCGAGTGTGCCGCCCTCGATCACGGCGTAGCTGAACGCGCCCAGCGCGACGATCGCCGTGGCCTGGCCGAGGACGTCGAACGGCGCGTGCCGGCGGGGCGAGACAACGACCCGGCTGGCACAGAGCAGGGCCAGGGCGGCAGCCGGGATGTTCACCCAGAAGATCAGCCGCCAGTCGACCACGGTGAGCGCGCCGCCGACGATGGGCCCGGCCGCGGCGGCAACGGAACCACCGACCGCCCACAGGCCGATCGCCCGGGTGCGCTGCGCCTGTTCGGGGAAGCCTTCACGGATGATGGCGAGCGAGGTCGGGGTCACCAGCGCCGCACCGGCGCCCTGGGCCAGCCGTGCCGCGATCAACACCCCGAAGTTGGGGGCCAGCCCGCAGGCGATCGAGGCAGCCGCGAACACCACCATCCCGGCGGTGTAGGCCCGGCGGGCACCGATCCGGTCCGAGAGAGCGCCCGCGAACAGGATGAGCGCGGAAAAGGTCAGGGTGTAGCCGGTGACCACCCACTGCAGACCGGACAGCCCGCCCCCGAACGAGGCACCGATTTCAGGGAGGGCGACGTTGACGATCTGGGCGTCGAGCGCGACGACGAAGAAGCCCAGCATCGCCCCGCCCAGGGTGGCGACCTGAGGCGCATCGAACCGGGTGGTGGTGCCGACCGTGGTGCTCGTCGTGGTGGGGGGAGCCTTGCTCATGAAGACCAGCGAACCCGCTCCTGGCGCCCGGGTGGGAGTTTCCCGTGTGACAGGGACCAGCAGGCCCTCCCAACCGGCAGAGTGCCGCACGTACCGTGGTGCGGGTGAGCATCAAGGACGACGTGCGCGAGTTCCTCACCACCCGCCGCGCGAAGGTGACCCCGCAGCAGGCCGGGCTGCCCGCCTTCGGGGACAAGCGCCGCGTCCCCGGGCTGCGCCGGGAAGAGGTCGCACTGCTCGCCGGTGTCAGCGCCGACTACTACATCCGCCTGGAACGCGGGAACCTCGCCGGCGTCTCCGAGCAGGTCCTCGACGCCCTCGCCCGAGCGCTGTGGCTGGACGACGCCGAACGATCACACCTCTACGACCTCGCCCGCGCCTGCACCGGCCGAGTCCCCGGTTCCCGCCGTGCCGCCGTTTCCAAGGTCCGTCCCGGAGTGCTGCGAATCCTGGAGTCACTGTCCGGCCCGGCCTACGTCCGCAACGCCCGCGGGGACATCCTCGCCGCCAACGACACCGCCTACGCCCTCTACGACGGGATCATCGAGCGCGACCGGCTGCCGCTCAACCTGCCCCGGTTCCTGTTCCTCGACAACCGCGCCCCCGCTTTCTTCCTTGACTGGAACACCGTGGCCGAGGACTCAGTCGCCACGCTGCGCATCCAGGCCGGGCACAACCCCCATGACAAGAACCTCACCGATCTGGTCGGCGAACTCGCCACCAAGAGCGAGGAATTCCGCATCCGCTGGGCACGGCACAACGTCAAGCATCACCGCACCGCTCCCAAACGCATCCACAACGCCCTCGTCGGCGACATCCAGCTCACCGGCGAAGCCATGGAACTGGCAGCCGACGGACTCACGATCATCACCTACACCGCCGAACCCGACAGCCCTGCCGCCGAGTCCCTGCACTTCCTGGCGAGCTGGGCCGCCCACCACGCGGAAGCGCCGACGGAGCGCACCGACGTCACCTGATGAATCCTGCGATCGACCCGCAACCGTCGTAGCGCGGTTACCGCTGCCCCCTGCCGGACGTGGATGCCCAGGAGCCCGGTCAACCCTGGCCTGGGCAGACGCCGCCCCTTGATCACGAAGCACGAATTTCCGCGCTGCCCGGTCAAGAGATCGGTCACCTGTCACTGCACACAGCAACTGTCGATCTTGGGCGGAAACCACAGGGGTCCCGGAGAAGCGTAGCGACCTGCAAAAACCGCCTACTCCCTCTGGGACCATTCGATGACCGAGGAGCGCGACGCCCAGTCCGCCAACCTCGGTGACATGACCACCGGAGAACGGACAGCGCACCGGGGCCACATCACATCCGAAGTCCGCAGCAGGCAAGTGGGTCATCCCCTCGACGACGAGACGGTGACACTGCTTCGCCGTGGATCGCGGCCTGCTGTCTCGCGTTCGAAGTCCCGCTTGCGACTTTGAACGTCAAGGACTACGAAGACTTCGTCGAGTACGAGGGGCTGGAGCTCCTGACCCAGTAGGGACCCGCGGCATCGCTCGTGACGGCGGCCACGGGAAATGGGTTGATGGCCGGTCTCAGGGCAGCGAGGATCTTGACGTGGCGTCTGCTTCCAACCGGGGCTTGTATAGGTTCCGAGACCAGCAGTGGACAAGCTGGGACTTCGTCTCAACGGCCGATGAGGTCCTGGTCCGCTGCCCCCGTTGCGATGTCTGCGCCAAAGTAGTGCATCTACCACTACGTGGTCAGGACTCGGGCCCGCGACGACTCGTCTGTACCGCCTGCGGCTATGTCGCAGACGAGCACCTGCCAGGCCCCAAGGCGCTACCCAGCGTGCTATACCGTCCCGAGCGGCGCGGGACGGTTCGTGATCCCTTTTTCCGGCTCCCCTTATGGCTACAGACCGACTGCTGTGGGCATGTGCTCTGGGCCTACAACCAACGGCATCTCGATTACTTGGAAGAGTACGTATCCGCTACCCTCCGGCTCCGGTCGCAGCCTGATCCCGATACTGGCTGGCACCGTCGGATGACGATGACCGCGAAGCTACCGAGGTGGATCAAGGCGACGAAGAACCGGGACGCTGTCCTGCGCCGCATCGCCAGGCTTCGCAGCTCTGTCCAGCCCGCATAGTCGAGACCCACACCTGGGCGATCCCCCTCGTCCTTGCCGCTCCTAGCGCTGCGGTGCTGGTCTCAAGGGTGAGCGCAGCTCATCGCGTAGCGACGCCGGAGGCGCCCTTGATGCCAGCGGTCCAGCACGCCAGGGCCGCCGGCCGGAGCGGAGCGGCAGGCCGAGCGGCCCCACCACGCGGATATTACCGCCGGACCGATTGTCCTATTGCCGAATACGCCTATTCCTTTTGTCAGCTTTTCGATAGTGCTCCATTTCCCGAGGGCAAGCTCTTCAAAATAGAGCCCATCTCCGACTGAACATTCACTCACGATTAGTTCGTTTATCCAATGCTCCACCCAAGTAGCCGCCAGGATGACTCGCACCGCTGGCGAGGTAACCTCGGCCATGCCCCGTAGAAGCTGGTCGCCATATTCGAGCACGACTTGAACAGGAGATGCACCCAACCTTGTGGATCTTCTTCAAGCGAAGTCCCATCCGGGACCGGATTTTCCAAGTCCTCCAACTTCATTGCTGCGGCATGGGCGAGAAGTTCCTCTCGCGACAGTTCGGGGTCTATATTTGCGCGGCGATTCATGGCTAACGAGCGAAGATTTCCAGCAATGAAGTGATCTCACCAAGATCGGGTTGCTGAGCACGAAGCGGCTGGTCTTGGCGGTGGTGTGCGATCCTGCTTCGAGATGGGCGTGGAGTCCTTGGTAGAAGAACTCTCGCCAAAGAATATCTTCACGCCACCAAGGACTCCACGTGATCACGTATCGAGCCATGCTCGATGTTCCGCGTGCACTCGCCCAGTAC
>DASSAD010000348.1:0-9072 GCA_035685725.1 Amycolatopsis sp.
AGCGTTCCCGAAGCCCAGAGCGTTTCCCAGCCCCACCGGGTTCCCGAGCCTCACAGCCCCAGCAGGTCAGCGTGACAAAGGAGTAGCGAGCGCTGCCGGCTGAACAGCGATCAGCGGTGGCGGTCCAGCACCCGAACGCGCGCCACGCGCGTGCCGGCGCTGCGGGGGTTTTGCGTTGCGGGGGCGGGGTTTCAGCAGCGGGTGACGTGGAGACAGTTGCGCCGCGACGGGCCCCGGTGGTCTCGACAGCCGGGCGGGAGGGTCCAGGCAGAGTAGAAACCCACGCTGGGCCGCACGTGTCCGGGCATCGAATTCCGCGATGAGCCGCAGCCAGTGGGCATAGCTCCGGCGGAACCGGATCACCAAGTCCCGCAACCCATCCAGCAGCTCGGTGCCAGTCGGGCGGGACAGATACTCAGGGGCAAGGGTGGTGGTCATGCATCTATTGTCAGTCGAATCGAACACGTGAGTCAATCACACTTTGGGGGGTAAGGGATGCAGCTCGGCCAGACAGGGTAAGGGATTTAAGGCAGCCCACCACAGCGACAAATCGGCGACATGTTGCCGCACGCCACCGTGAGGTTCGGCCGGGGCCGGCCGAACGTCGCGCGCACCACCGATCCGGCGCCGACTCCGCCGGCCAGCATGAGCGAAACGCCCGGGTACCAGCACACCCGACCGGCCACCGTGCACGAGGACGCACGAAGTCAGCGACTGGTGGGCCGTACCGCCGGGGACTTACCTCGACCCCAGGCACCCCAGCGAGCACCGCCACCGTCTGAGCCCACCCCGACAACCGGGCTCAGCACCAGCGAACACAGCCGCCACCGACACCACCGGCCGGACCGGACCCGGCACGAACCAACACAGCCACCACCCGAGACCACCCACCACAACCGGGCACACGACCAGCGAACACCGCCACCACGGCCACCACGGCCGCCACCACCGACCAGACCGGACCCGGCACGAACCAACACCGCCACCACCCGAGACCGCCGACCACAACCGGGCCCGGCACCAGTCAACGTCCTATCCGGACACCGGGCCCGAGACCGTCCGCGCAGCCGGGATCAGCCGTCCAGTTGCCGCACGGCCCACTCCGCCCATTCGCGTCGCATGGCGGCGTAGCGCAGGCCCCATTCGAGGGCTATGCGGCCGTAGACGGCGAGTTCGGCGGTGTCGTCGCGGATCTCGTCGGCGATGGCCTTCAGCTCCTTCTCGTGGGCTTCGGACTCCGCCGCCCTGGCCTGCAAGAAGTCCTTCGCCTGTGAGCGCTCCACGACGCCGAGGAAGAACACTCGCAGCAGGACGTCGCTGCGGCGGACAACGGTCGGTTCGACCTCGGTCAGCCAGTGTTTCAGCTCGGCTTCGCCCGCTTCGGTGAGCGCGTACTCCTTCCGGCCGCGTGCGCCCTCCGACACCACGGCGACCAGACCGGCGTCGGCCAGTTTCCCCAGTTCGGCGTAGAGCTGGCTCTGGGTCGCGGGCCAGACGTTGGCCAGCGAACCCTTGAAACTCTGCAACAGGTCGTAGCCGCTGGCCGGGCCGAACGACAGCAACCCGAGCGCCGCATGCTTGAGGCTCATAGGGCCATGATAATCCAGTCCAGACCTGTCAGATTTGGAACAAGACATTTCGGCCGACACCGACAAGTCGTCCGGCTAGCTTCGCGATCATGTCCAAGCACCTCACGATCACCCCGAGCATGCTGTACTTCGGCACACCGGTGGTGCTGCTGTCGACCGAGAACGCCGACGGCTCGGCCAACCTCGCCCCGATGTCCTCGGCCTGGGCGCTCGGCCGGACCATCGTGCTGGGGCTCGGCCGGGGCGGCCAGACCGCCGCCAACCTGGCCGCCCGGCCCGGCCTGGTGATCAATCTGCCGGCGCCGCACCAGTGGCGGGCGGTCGAGCGACTGGCGCCGTTGACCGGGCGCGATCCGGTGCCGGCCGCCAAACAGGCGACCTTCCGGTACGAGCCGGCGAAGTTCGAGGCCGCCGGGCTGCGACCGGAACCGTCGGAAGCCGTGCGCCCGCCGCGCGTCGCGGAATGTCCGCTCCAGCTGGAGGCCACCGTGGTGCGGCAGCAACCGGACGCGGCGGGCGAGGGGTTCGTCATCGTGGAGACCGCCGTCGTTCGGGTGCACGCCGACTCCGCCATCGTGGTGCCCGGCACCCAGCACGTCGACCCGCGCGCGTGGAGTCCGTTGATCTACAACTTCCGGCACTACTTCGGTCTCGGACCCGAACTCGGGCACACCTTCCGCAGCGAAACAGCGCGGACCGGGCATCAGCCGATCGGCGTGTCGGGGTCGAGCTGAGCGGCGAGTTCGCCCGCCCCGCTCGCCTGTTCCCAGCACGCGTACCGCCGTTTGGCCACGGAGTTGCGGACCATGCGCCGGACGCGGTCGCCGTGTCGCAGCGCGATCCCGCGGTCACGCACCTCGGCCTGCACCGCCGCGACGGTTCCCTACGGCGCAGGGACACCGTGATCGTGCCCACTGTCGGGATGCGCCTCGTACACGCTGGACTCGATGCCCGCCTCGCGCATCACGAGGGCGGTGGCAGTTCCGGCGATACCGCCGCCGGCGATGAGGATCCTCGGCAGCTCAGCCGCGGCCGGAGGGGTGGGCCTCGGCGTACTCCTTGAGCGCCCGGCGGATGATGTCGGCGGGTTCGTCGGTGAGGTCCGCGGTCCAGCCCTGTTCGTCGGGCTCCCGCGGCTCGAGGTCGGCGAGCTGGGAGTCCAACAGCGAGACCGGCATGAAATGGCCGGTCCGGTGTCGCATCCGGTCGGCGATGACCTGCTTGGGCCCGTCCAGATGCAGCAACCACAGATCACCGCCCGTACGCAGGATGTCACGGTAACGCCGTTTCAGCGCCGAAGACGAGACCACTCCGCCGGTTTCCTGATGCTCGCCGATCCACCGCGCGATGGACTCCAGCCAGGGCCCGCGGTCCTCGTCGGTCAGCGGGACACCGGCGGACATCTTGGCGATGTTGGCCGCGGGGTGGAAGGAGTCCGCTTCGGCGTAGTCGACCCCGAGCTCGGCGGCCAGTGCCGTGCCGATGGTGGTCTTGCCCGAGCCGGCCACACCCATCACCACGATGACGGTCATCATTCCTCCGGTCCCCGCAGTTTCGGTTCGGTACGGCAGCTGCCGGAGTCCACTTATACCCGCCCACCTCTCGCGTGGCGGCTGCCGGCCCCGCGCCCGGTGGCCTGGCATCGAGGCGTTATGACGTCGGTCACCGCCGGTGGGCGACCGGACGGGAGAACTCGGCTACCGGACGGGAGAACTCGGCGACGGGAAGAGGGGACACGGCGTGGTTGGCTCCGGCCACCGGCGGCACGCGCACCCGGAGGTCGCGTGCGTGCGCCGGCGGCCGGTGCTCTCCGCCCGGGCGGGTGTCCACACGGGACAGACCGCCTGCCAGGCCGGCGCCGGGAGGCTTCACGGTCGGTCCTGTCCCTCCCGTAGGGCAGGACCAGCCGGCTTGCCCGGCACCGGCCATCACTTCCCGGGCTCCGAACGCGCGATGAACACCGGGCAGTCGGCGTGATAGATCATCGCGTGGCTGGTCGATCCCAGCAACAGACCGGAAAACCCGCCGCGGCCGCGGCTGCCGACGACCACGAGCTGGGCGCGTTCACTCGACTCCAACAGCTGCCGGCGCGGGTCGTCCCGCGCGACGATCTGCTGGACCCGCACGTCGGGGTACTTCTCCCGCCAGATGGACACGGCGCCCTGATTGGCGTCGGCGATGCGCTCCCGGCCGGTGTAGGCGCGGATGGTGATCAACGAGACCGCCCGCAGCGAGGCCTCCTCGAAGGCGAGGCCGATCGCCGCGTCGGACAGCGGACTGCCGTCGATGCCCACCACCACCGGGTCTTTCGCCGCCTCGGCGCCACGGTCGCGGCCGCGGATGACGGCAACCGGGCAGCCGGCGTGCGCGGCGAGCGCGACCGGCGTGGAGCCCATCACGAGGTCGCCGAGCACGCTGCGCGGCGTCGAACCGAGCACGATCATCCGCGCGCCCGCGGACTCCGCGATCAGCAACGGCACCGGAGCGTCCATGACGGACTCGGTGCTGACGTCGATGCCGGGATGCGCCACGGTGGCGGCCCCCCGTGCCTCGGCCAGCCAGGCGTGGGACTGTTCTTCCTTGTCCGCCAGCCATTCCTCGGGCGGAGGAGCCTCGCCCGGGAACGCGTCGGGTATGCCGAAAGCGTGGACCAGCCGCAGGGGCGCGTGCCGTTTCGCCGCTTCCTCGGCACCCCACCGCACCGCGCGCAGCGCGCCGGCCGTGCCGTCGATGCCGACCACGATCGGCTGATTGGCTCTCACGGTGTTCTCCCTAACAGCGGACGACGTTCGGCCGACGCGATCGCCGCGCGGGTGGCGGGGACGGCGCCGGGATCGACGGAAACGGAGGTGATGCCGGAGCGCACGAGATACCCGGTGAGCGCGGGGTTCGTCCACAGGGCGCTCCCACAGGCCGACGCGGTGATCCCCAGCGCCGTGGCCTTGCGCACGATCCGCTCGATCGTGTCGAGCACCGCCGGGTCCGACTCGTCGAACAACCCGGAGTCCGGAGGCACGCCCAGCGTGAGACGGGTCAGCTCGTCGATGCCGATCGACACCCCGTCGATGCCCAGGCCGACGTAGGAGGGCAGCCAGTACAGCGCCGAGGGCACCTCGGCCATGATCCACCGGCGCGCTCCGCGGCCGAGCCTGCTGGCGTCCACCAGCCGCAGGCATTCCTCCAGTTCCCGGCGGGATCGCGCGAACGGGATCATCAGGTGCAGTCCGGGGGCGGATTCCCGGGCCGCGGCCAGTGCTTCGAGTTCGAGGGGGAACAGGCCGGACCGGCGCGGCCCGCGGAAGCCACCCGGCAGGTCGCTCGCGCGGTACACCACGGGGCGCGGGGCGAACGCGGCGGCCACGGTCCGCAGCGACGCGACCATCGAGTCCACAAAGGACTCCCGAGCGGCGGGGCCGGGCGCCGCGCCCGGATGTCCGCTGAGCGACTCGGTCACGGCCGAGCCGCCCAACGCCTGGGTGACCAGCGACTCGCCCCGCAACAACCCGACGCCGTCCACCGGCAGCGCCGCCGCGCGGCGGGCATCGCCCGGCTCGGCCAGATCGAGATACAGGCCGGTGGCGATCGGCCCGTCGACTTTGCCGGCAGGGGGTTCCGGCTCGTGTACCCGGATCGGCGCGCGCCGGGTCGCGTGGACCTCGCCCCGGTTCCCGTCCACGGCGACGACCCGGCCGTCGGTCAGCAACCGGGTGGCGTCCTCGGTGCCGACCACGCACGGCACGCCCAGCTCGCGGGCCGCGGCGGCGGTGTGACCGTTCCGGCCGCCGTCGTCGGTGACCAGCGCGGCGGCGTGGCGGATGGCCGGCGCCCAGTCCGGATCGGTCGCGGGGGCGACCAGGACCTCACCGGGCAGCAGCCGCGCGCCATCCCCGGGCGCGAGCAGGGTGCGCACGACGCCGGCGGCCGTTCCCGGTGCCGCGCCGAGCCCGGTGACCAGCAGCTTCTCGCCGCTGCCGCCGGCCGGCGCGCCCAAGGTCGTGATGGCTCGGGTCCGCAGCACCCAGATCGCGCCGTCGCGGTCGATGGCCCACTCGATGTCCTGCGCGCACCCGAACCGGTCCTCGACCCGGCTTGCCAGGCAGACCAGCCGAAGCAGGACCGGCTCGTCGAGGAGCTGCCGGTCGGCGACCCGGGCGCCCAGCACGGTCAGCTCGTCCTTGTCCACCAGGTAGGTGTCCGGTTCTCCAGCGTTTCCCCCGGGCGAGGTCGCCTCGACGACGACGGTGGGCTCCCCGGTGCGGGGGTCGGCGGTGAAGATCACTCCGGCGCGCACCGCCTGCACCATGCGCTGCACCACGACGGCCGTCTCGGGCATGCCGCTCAGCCCACGACTGGCCCGGTAAGCGACCAGCCGACGCGAAAACAGCGAAGCCCAGCAGCCGGAAACTCCCTCCAGCAAGGCGTCTTCGCCCGTGACCTCCCGGGAGCCGGTGGTCATCCCGGCGGGGCCACCGTCCTCGCCGACGGCCGACGCGCGCACCGCCACGGCCGAGCCCGCGCCGAGCCCGCGATAGGCGCGCACGATTTCGTCGCGCAATCCCGGCGACAACGCGGCTTCCCGGGTCAGGGCGCGCATTCGCTTGCACAGCTGGCTCAGCTTCTCGGCGTCGTCGACCGAGTCGAGCGCTTCGGCGTGCAGCGCGGCCAGTTCCTCGGCGATTCCCGCGGATTCCGTGGTGGTCCGGAATCCGCCGCGCAGGACGACGAATCCGGCCGGCACCGGAAACCCGGCACGGGTCAGTTCACCGAGGTTCGCGCCGTTGCCCCCGGCCCGGAGCGCATCCGTCGCCCGGATCTCGCCGAGCGGCCTGACACCGGTCATCGGGCGCCTCGCGTGATGAGCACGGGGCAGTGGGCGTGGTGGATGAGTGCCTGGCTGGTCGAGCCGAGCAGGAGGCCGCGGAAGCCGCCACGGCCTCGGCTGCCCACCACGAGCAGTCGTGCCCGCCGCGACCACTCCAGCAGCACCTGCCGCGGCCGGTCCTTCACGAGCACGCGCTCCACCGGCACATCGGGGTACTTCTCCTGCCACCCCGCCAGCGACTCGGCGAGCAGCAGTTCCTCCTCGTCGGCGAAGGTCCCGGAGTCGGCGAAATAACGGCTGCTGCCGTAGAAACTGTCGTACTCGAAGTCGCTCCAGGCGTGGACCGCGACCAGCGGCGCCGCCCGGCTGGAGGCTTCCTCGAAGCCGAGCGCGAGCGCCGGCTCCCCCTCGGGACTGCCGTCCGCCCCCACCACGACCGGCCCGGCGCGCTCTGCCCCTCGGATCACCGCGACCGGGCACCGCGCGTGCACGCTGACCGCGACGGCGGTGGATCCGGCGAGCATCCCGGCGAAACCACCGCGCCCGGTCGAGGAAAGCACCACCATCCGCGCCGAACGGGACTCGTCGACCAGGACCGGGATCGGTGCCTCATGGGGCATCTCGCCCACCACGGTCAAGCCGGGCGCCTCGGTTCGGGCCAGGTCCACCGCCTGCGCCAGCACCCGCTTCGAATCCTCTTCGAGGATGTCGAACAGCGCGGCGGGCAACGGAAGCCCACCGCCGTAGTAGGCACCGGTGACGCCCCAGGCGTGCACGATGCGCAGGCCCAGCCCACGACGCCGCGCCTGCGCGGCCGCCCACCGCACCGCGGTGAGCGCGTTGTCCGACCCGTCGACGCCGGCGACGATCGAGTTCGTCGTGGGCATGCGGTCCTCCTGTCGGTTTCTCCTGGGAAAAGCTTCAAGCGCAGCCAAAAACTACGAAGGCGAGGGCGTCCCGGTCAGGAGGCGATGGGCCTGTTCCCCGGTGACTTCGTGCCCCGAGGTGGACACCGGATGGCCGAGTCGCAGGAACAACTGGGGATACCCGGCCAGGTGCAGCCGCTCGATCAGCCCGGCCCGGACCTCGTGCAGGTGCAGCGGCTGCGTCAGCACGGAGGCGACCAGGCCGCGGTTGATGGCGGCGAGCCAGATCTGCTCCATGACGGCGCCCGCCCGGAGGTGCTCGCGGCGGCCGTCGTCGGGGGTCAGCAGCATCAGGATGCCTTCCTGCATCAGGCGTTCGGTGAGCGTGACCGGATCTGGTACGTGCGTGTCCGCGCGCACCAAGCCGCCCCAGGGCAACGTGGTGTCGCGGGGACCCACGCACCACGAGGACAGCTCACGCTGATAGGCGCGATCGTCGCGCACCACGAGAGCCGCGTAATCGAACAACTCGGCCAGGGTCGCGCATTCGGTCCGCGGTTCGATCACGCGCGCCTGCACGCCCGGTTCGGCCGGCACGTCCGCGAGCGCGCGCAGCGTCTTCCGGGAAACCGGATGCAGGCTGAACGGCGCGCGATGACTGTGCCGCCGGAAGATCGCGGCGTACCGCTCGACCTCGGTCTCGGTGGTCTCTCTGCGCCCGCCCGCCCGGACACGGGCAACCAGATCGGGCCGCGCGGCATCGGGGAACTCGACGGTTTCGGTGTCCCAGCCCAACGCGCGCACGGCCAGTTCGAGGTTCGTCAGCGCCGCGCCGCAGGAGATCATCCGGTCCCGGCCACCGGGATCGTGATGCGGCAGCGTGACCTCGGAGCGCTCGTACAGCTCGGCCGAATCCGCGAGGGCCTCCAGTGTCCAGGGCTGGGTGTCGTGCACGGACGGGGCATGGCTCACCGCCCGCGCGAGGACACCGACCTCGCTGCCGGACCAGGTCATGGCGTGACCTCCTCGGTGCGCTGCCGGGTCACGGTTTCCACCGCGCGACGGCGGGTCGCCGGCGCGGTGAAGCCGTACCCGAAGCGCAGCACGACCTGGGGATACGGCTGGCCGCCCAGCATCCGGCGCAACGCCGCACGGGTGGCCGGGATCTCGACCGGCTGGGACAGGAACGACGCGCTGACACCCGCGTTGGTGGCGGTGAGCAGCACCCGCTGCATGGCCTGGCCGGCCCGCACCTGGGCGAGCGGGGTGTCGGTGTAGGAACTGAGCACCGCGACCAACGGCTGCCGTTCGTAGGGCCGCTCCGGCGATCCGGCCGGACCGACCTCGTAGTGCCGCAGGGTCAGCAGGCTTCCGGGTTCGGGGCGCGGTCCCCCGGCGACGGCCGGCACGCCGTCGTCCCGCGTGCCGTTCACCACGGTCCAGCGCGCGAGTTCCGCGCGGAAGGCGGGATCCTCGCTCTGCAGGTGCTCGGCGTGCCGGAGCAGCGCGGCCAGCGCGTCGAGATCTCCCGGGTGGTCCAGCAGGGTCAGCTCGCCGCCCTCCAGGCAGGCGGCGTCGACCAGCGCGCGCCGCACCTTCACCGGCAACGCACGCTCGGTGAAGGGCCGCCGGTTGCTGCGCCGGAGGGCGATCGCCCGCGCCAGTGCGGTGTCGGCGGGCGCGATCGGCCGTGGTCCCCGGATGAACAGTCGCGCCAGGAGTTCCGCGCGGTGCGGGTCCGGCAGCAGGTGCACCATCGTCGTCCGCCCCGCGGCCAGCAGCGCCACCCGGATGT
>DASSAD010000349.1:0-4974 GCA_035685725.1 Amycolatopsis sp.
CAGCTCGCCCCAGCGCTGCTCGACCTGCCGCTTGAACCGGGCGAGATCACGCTCGACGGTCACGTTCTCCAGCTCCTGGTGCGCGGTGATCAGCGCGATCGCGCCCGGTGCCTCGTAGACCTCGCGGCTCTTGATGCCCACCAACCGGTCCTCGACCATGTCCAGCCGGCCGACGCCGTGCGCCCCGGCCCGGCGGTTCAGCTCCTGGATCGCCTCCAGCATGGTGACCGGCCTGCCGTCGATCGCGACCGGAACACCCTGTTCGAAGGCGATGACCAGCTCGTCCGGTTCCTGCCGGTGCACCGCCGGATCCCGGGTGTAGGAGTAGACGTCCTCGGTCGGGGCGTTCCACAGGTCCTCCAGGAACCCGGTCTCCACCGCACGTCCCCAGACGTTCTGGTCGATCGAGAACGGCGACTTCTGCGTCACGTCGATCGGCAGGTTGCGCCCCTCCGCGTAGGCAATGGCCTTCTCCCGCGTCCACGCGTAATCGCGGACCGGCGCGATCACCTTGAGGCCGGGCACCAACGCACCCAGTCCCACCTCGAAGCGGACCTGGTCGTTGCCCTTGCCGGTGCAGCCGTGCGCGACGGTCGTGGCGCCGTACTTCTTCGCCGCGTCCGCGAGGTGCTTCACGATGACCGGGCGGGAAAGCGCCGAGACGAGCGGGTAGCGGTCCATGTAGAGCGCGTTCGCCCGAAGCGCGGGCAGGCAGTACTGCTCGGCGAACTCGTCGCGCGCGTCGGCGACCACGGCCTCGACCGCGCCACAGTCCAGCGCACGCCGGCGAATGGCCGCCATGTCCTCGCCACCCTGGCCGAGGTCGACGGCCACCGCCACGACCTCCGCCCCAGTCTCCTCGGCGATCCAGCCGATGCCCACCGAGGTGTCCAGCCCGCCCGAGTACGCGAGCACCACGCGCTCAGTCATCACTTCTCCTCCTCGCCCGCCGGTCGGTGTCGGTCACCGGCATCGTCGCGCGGTCACCCCTCCTCGTCCAAAGTAGACGACCGCTGGGCCAGCGCGGCGAATCGGTCGGCCAGGTCGTGCCCGGTCAGCGGCTCGCGGGCGATGACGGCGACCGTGTCGTCACCGGCGATCGAGCCGACGACCTCTTCCAGCGCGGCCCGGTCGATCGCGCTGGCCAGGAACTGCGCGGCTCCCGGCGGGGTCCGCACCACCGTCAGATTCCCCGAGGCGTCCACCGAGACCATCAGTTCGGCCAGCAGGCGGGACAGCCGCGACGTGCCGCCCTGCACACCGCGCACCGGGCTGCCGTCCTCCGGGATGACATAGACCGGAGCCCCCGAATGCGCGCCGCGCAGCTTGACCGCACCGAGCTCGTCGAGGTCACGGGACAGGGTGGCCTGCGTGACCTCGACGCCCTCGGCGGCCAGGATCTTCGCCAGCTCCGTCTGGCTGCGGATCGCCATCGTGGACACCAGTTCGGTGATCCTGGCCTGCCGGGCGGCCCGGCTCATCGTCGTTCGCTCAACAACCACACCAGAAGTGCCTTCTGCGCGTGCAATCGGTTCTCCGCCTCGTCCCAGACCGCGCTGGCGGACCCGTCGAGTACCTCGTCGGTGATCTCCCAGCCGCGGTGTGCCGGCAGGCAGTGCAGCACGATCGCCTCCGGCGCGGCCAGCGCGAGCAGCTCGGCGTTGATCTGCAGCTTGCGGAACGGGGTGACCCGGTCCATGCCGTCGTTTTCCTGTCCCATCGACGTCCAGGTGTCGGTGACCAGCACGTCCGCGCCGTCGACCGCCGCCTTCGGGTCGGTGAAGACGGTCACGCTGCCGCCCGTCTCGGCCGCGCGTTCCTTCGCCGCCAGCATCACCTCGGCCAGCGGCTGGAAGCCCTCGGGCGTGACCAGCCGGACGTGCAGGCCCGCCGTGGTGCCCCCGAGCATCAGCGAATGCGCCATGTTGTTCGCGCCGTCGCCGAGGAAGGTCAGGGTGAGACCGGCGAGCCGGCCCTTGCGTTCCCGGATGGTCTGCAGGTCGGCGAGGATCTGGCAGGGATGGAACTCGTCGGTCAGCGCGTTGACCACCGGCACGCTCGCCGCCGAGGCCATCGCGTTGAGCCGCTGCTGGGCGAAGGTCCGCCAGACGACCGCGTCGACGTACCGCGACAGCACCCGGGCGGTGTCCTCGATGGTCTCTTCCCGGCCCAGCTGCATCGACCGGCCGTCCACGATGACCGGGTTTCCGCCGAGCTGCGCGATGCCGACCTCGAAGGAAAGCCGGGTCCGGGTGGAGTTCTTCTCGAACAGCACGGCGACGGACTTCGGCCCGGCCAGCACCCGGTTGCCCAGCGGATCCCGCTTGAGCTCGTCGGCGAGGTCGAGGACCGCCAGCTGCTCCTCGGGAGTCAGGTCGTCGTCGCGGAGGAAGTGCCGCACCATCTTCAGTTTCCTTCCTGCGCCGAGTCGAGCGCGGCGGGCAGCGCCGCGAGGAAGCCGTCGGCCTCGGCGTGGCTCAGGACCAGCGGC
This sequence comes from Amycolatopsis sp., assembly GCA_035685725.1. Classification (GTDB taxonomy): domain Bacteria; phylum Actinomycetota; class Actinomycetes; order Mycobacteriales; family Pseudonocardiaceae; genus Amycolatopsis_E. The sequence goes on from DASSAD010000349.1 coordinate 2,492, forward strand.
GGCGCCAGCCGGATGGTGTCCGGCGCCACCGGGTTGACCAGGTAACCGGCCTCCTGCGCCGCCTTGGCCACGGCCGGCGCGACCGGCTGCCGCAGCCCGATCCCGATCAGCAGCCCGGCGCCGCGGACTCCGGTGACCAGCGGATGCCGCAGTTCCTCGACGGCCGCCGCGATGTCCTTGCCCAGCGTCGCGCTGTGGTCGTTCAGATTGTCGCGCGCGATGGTACGCAGGACGGCCAGCCCGGCCGCGCAGCACACCGGGTTTCCGCCGAAGGTGGTGCCGTGCTGCCCGGGCCGGAGCAGCTCGCCGGCCTCGCCGACGCCGATGACCGCGCCGAGCGGCAGCCCACCGCCGAGCCCCTTCGCGAGGGTGATCACGTCCGGGGTGATGCCCGCCCGCTGGAAGGCGAACCAGTCGCCGGTGCGGCCGATGCCGGTCTGCACCTCGTCCAGCACCAGCAACGCCCCGGCCGCCTTGGTGATCTCCCTGGCCGCCTGCAGGTAGCCGTCGGGAGCGGGCACCACCCCACCCTCGCCGAGCATCGGCTCCAGCACCACGGCGGCGGTCTCGTCGTCCACCACCGCCCGCAGCGCGTCGGCGTCGCCGAAGGGCACGTGCACGACGCCCGGCACCAACGGCTCGAAGGGTTCCCGTTTGGACGGTTGCCCGGTCAGCGCGAGCGAACCCATGGTGCGGCCGTGGAAGGCCCCTTCGCAGGCGATCACCTTGCGGCGCCCGGTCAGCCGGGTGATCTTCAACGCCGCTTCGTTCGCCTCGGCCCCGGAGTTGACGAACAGCACCCGGCCCTGACCGGAGAACCCGGCGACATCCAGCAGTGCCTCGGCCAGCTCGACCGCGACCGGGTTGATGTAGAGGTTCGAGACGTGACCGAGCCTGGTGATCTGCTCGGTGACCGCCCGCACCACCGCGGGATGGGCGTGGCCCAGCGCGTTCACCGCGATCCCGCCGACCAGATCGAGGTACTCCCGGCCGTCGGCGTCCCACACGCGGGCGCCTTCGCCGCGGACCAGGGTCAGCTGCGGCGTGCCGTAGTTGTCCATCAGGCTGGACTGCCAGTGCGCCTGACCGTCCACATTGGACGCTACCTGGTTCATCGAAGCTCCTTCGTCGTAGTGGGCCGGGCAGCCGCGCCGGCGTGGTGACCTGGGGTGGTGCCGCGGGTGCTCCGGCGGGCCACGACCGCGGCGGCCTGGTTCGGGAACCGCATCACGCCGGGGCTCCGTCCGTCTCCGGCAGGACCATCGTGCCGATGCCCTGCGACGTGAAGACCTCCAGCAGCACCGAGTGCGCGATCCTGCCGTCGATCACGTGCGCCCGGCTCACCCCGCCGCGCACCGCCCGCAGGCAGGCCTCCATCTTCGGGATCATGCCGCTGGCCAGGGTGGGGAGCAGCTGTTCGAGCCGGTCCACCCCGATGCGGTCGATGAGGGAGGACCGGTCCGGCCAGTCGGCGTAGAGACCCTCCACATCGGTCAGCACGACCAGCTTCTCCGCGCCCAGCGCCGCGGCGAGCGCGCCGGCCGCGGTGTCGGCGTTGACGTTGTGCACCACGCCGCCGGCGTCGGGCGCCACCGTCGAGACCACCGGGATCCGCCCGGCGTTCACGATGTCCAGCACCGCCTCCGGGTTGACCGAGGCGACCTCGCCGACCAGGCCGATGTCCACCGCCTCGCCGTTCACCGTCGCCCGCTTGCGCTCGGCGACGAAAAGCCGGGCGTCCTCGCCGGAGATGCCGACCGCGTACGGGCCGTGCGCGTTGATCAGCCCGACCAGCTCGCGGCTGACCTGGCCGACCAGGACCATCCGCACGATGTCCATGGTCTCCGGCGTGGTGACCCGCAGGCCGCCCTTGAACTGTCCCTCGATGCCGAGGCGGCCGAGCATCGCGGTGATCTGCGGGCCACCGCCGTGCACGACGACCGGGTGCAGCCCGGCCAGCCGCAGGAACACCATGTCCTGCGCGAAGGCTCGCTTGAGGCCCTCGTCGATCATGGCGTTGCCGCCGTACTTGACGACCACGGTGGCGCCGTGGAAACGCTGCAGCCACGGCAGCGCTTCGATGAGCACGCCCGCCTTCTCGGTGGCGCTGGCCAGGCGCTCGTCGGCCGGGATCAGGGCTTCTGGCTGGTTCATGACGAGTACGCGCTGTTCTCTTCGACGTAGGCGTGGGAGAGATCGGTGGTGTAGATCGTCGTTTCGCTCGGACCGACCCCCAGGTCGATCACGATCCGGACGGCCCGGCCCGACAGGTCGGCCTTCGACCTGTCCTCGGCGGTGCTGCCGTTCGCGAACAGCGTGACGCCGTTGATCTCGATGGACAACGCGGCCGGATCGATCTCCGCCCGTGCCCGGCCCAACGCCATGGCGATGCGGCCCCAGTTGGGGTCCGAGCCGAACAGGGCGGTCTTCACCAGGTTGTCCTCGGCGACCGTGCGGCCGACGTTGATCGCGTCCTGCTCGCT
>DASSAD010000350.1:0-29604 GCA_035685725.1 Amycolatopsis sp.
CGAGCACACCTCGCCGCTGCTCACCGCGCAGTTCCTGGACCGCATCCCGTTGCGCGCGGGCGAATGCACCTACCTCGCGGCGCCGATCTTCCACGGCACCGGGCTCTCGCAGTTCATGCTCTCCTACGCGCTCGCCTGCAAAGTCGTGGTGCGCCGGCGGTTCGATCCGCTGGCCACGCTGGCCGGCGTGGCACACCACCGGTGCACCGCGCTGGTGCTGGTACCCACGATGCTGCAACGGATCATCGACCTCGGGCCGGAGGTGCTCGGCCGGTACGACACCTCGTCACTGCGGATCGTCTTCGTGGCCGGTTCGGCGCTTTCGCCCGATCTCGGCAACCGCGCGACCGAGGCGTTCGGCGAGGTGATCCACAACCTGTACGGGTCCACGGAGGTCGCGGTGGCCACCGTGGCCACGCCGGAGGACTGGCGCAGGGCGCCCGGCACGGTCGGCAGGCCACCGGTCGGCTGCCGGGTCGCGCTCTACGACGAGCAGGGCGGCCGGATCGTCGAGCCCGGCGTGACGGGGCGGGTGTTCGTCGGCAGCGGGCTCAGTTTCGGCGGGTACACCGACGGTGGACGCAAGGAGATGATCGACGGGCTCCTCGCCACCGGCGACGTCGGGCATTTCGACGGCGACGGACTGCTCTTCATCGACGGCCGCGACGACGAGATGATCTCCTCCGGCGGTGAGAACGTGTTCCCGATCGAGGTGGAGAACCTGCTCGTGGCACGTCCCGACGTGCTGGAGGCCGCGGTGATCGGCGTGCCCGACGACGAGTTCGGCCAGCGCCTCAAGGCGTTCGTGGTCCCGGCGGAGGGTGCCGCGCTTTCCGCCGAGGAGATCCGATCACACGTCAAGGCGTCCTTGGCCCGCTACAAGGTTCCCCGCGACGTCGAGTTCATCGATGCGTTGCCCCGCAACGCCACCGGCAAGGTCCTGCGGTCCCGCCTGGCCTGACCTGACGCGGGGAACACGTTCTAGCACCACGAGATGCCGAAGACACCGGGGCCGAAGCCGAGTGCGACGGAATGCACGCCGCCGGTGGTGTCCAGTTGCCGGTCGTGCCGTTCCTCCGGGCCGTCTCCGGCGCGGGCGTACTGCCAGCAGCGGGCCGGCGGGATGTCGAAGGAAATCTCCAGCAGGTACTCCCGCACGGCACGGCGGAACTCGCGGTAATAGGTGTTCCGGCAGTCGGGATAGGGCGGGCCGGGGTTGGTCAGCGTGTATTCGATCAGCTGCGTTTCGCCGCGGTGGATCGGGCGGTCGAAGAGCAGTTCCGCCGCCGTCAGGCCGTGTTCGACGTCGACCTCGACGCGGCCGGCCTGGCAGTTCCGCAGCGCGTGCAGCGCCGGTGGACCGGCGTCGGTGCCGCCGTGGTCGTAGACCAGCAGCCAGCGGTCCTGGTCGTCCGCGGTCGCCTGGAACACCGCGCGGGTGGTCATCGACCGCTGCCCGCCGTCCGCCGCGATCTCACCGCGGTCGTGCAGGCTGACCAGGTCGAGGCGGTGCTGCTGTTCGAGGGCGTGGGGTGCGCCGACGCGTTCGAGCAGCGCCCGTAGCGCCGGCAGGGGGAAGTTGACGGTGCCGGCGGTGGTCCGGCGCCGCGAACCGGTGCCGCGCGGCCGCGGTCGCGGGAGCAGGATGAACAGTTCTCCCGGGGTGAGGCCGAGTACTTCTTCCAACCCGCGAACGGCCGACATCGAACTTCGCCGTTCGGGCCGCCGTTTGCCGGACTGCCAGTAACTCAGCGCGGTCACGCTCACCGGAATTCCCTGGTCCCGCAGCCGCGCCCGGATGCGATCCAGGCTGAGTCCGCTGGCTGTGATGGCGGCTCGCAGCGCGAGCGAGAACGCACTGTCAGGCGCGTGTTCTGAAGTCGACACCGGCTACCGTCCCGACCGTGGTCTTCACTACAAGTGACCCTACCGTACCGCTCAAACGGAGTAGTAATGGTAACTGTGAATCATTGATTATCGGGCTGATTCACGGTTGCATGACCAAGGGGAATGTGGATGAGGTGATGTGGGTCATGGGAAAGGCGCGAAGACTGGTGGTGGTGAGACCGGGCTTGGGCCCGGCAGGGGCTCGAACGCGCACGCCCGGTACTCCGGATTCCCGGATCGGATAGCGCGATGGGTGCGATCTACCTGGTCCGGCACGGGCAGGCTTCCTTCGGAGCCGCCGACTACGACCGACTTTCCGTCAACGGCGTCGAACAGGGCGCCATCGTCGGCGCCGAACTGCTCCGCCGCAAGATCGGGTTCACCGCCGCCCGCACCGGATCGTTGAACCGCCAGATCAGGACCGCGGAGATCGTACTCGACTGGCTCGGCGGTATCGCGCTGGTCAAGGAGGACCCGCGATGGAACGAGTACGACCACATCGACATCGTGGCCAGGCACGGCGGCGGGGTGCCCCAGCGGGCCGAGGACCCACGCGCGTACCAGGCGGCGCTCGACGGCGCACTCGCGGCGTGGGTCGCCGCCGGTGCCACCGGACCCTGCGCCGAGACCTGGCCGGCCTTTCTCGCCCGGGTGTGCGGCGCGCTCGACGAACTGGTCGCCGGCCTGGGCAAGGGGGAAAACGCCGTGGTCTTCACCTCGGGCGGCGTGATCGCCACGGTGGCCGGGGCCCTGCTCGGTACCCCGGAGGTGGGACTGCTCAGGCTGAACCGGGTCACCGTCAACTGTGGCATCACCAAGTTGGCCTCGGGTCGAAGCGGTGTCACACTGCTTTCGTTCAACGAACACGCGCATCTGGAGGGTCGGGCAAGCCGGCTTGTGACCTATCGCTAGGAGCGCCATGGGATTCGGCGAGGTGCGGGTCATCCCGGTCAACGGGCGTGGGCCCGAGGACGTGCTCGTCGACGGCGAGGGTCGCATCTACACCGGGGTCGCCGACGGCCGGATCCTGCGGATCAGCCAGGACGGGGCGCGGATCGACACCATCGCCGACACCGAGGGGCGTCCGCTGGGGCTGGAATTCTTCGGCGACGAGGGGTTGCTGGTCTGCGACGCGTACCGCGGGCTGCTCGTCGTGGAACCGGCCAAGGGCCGGGTGCGGGTGCTGGCCGACGAGGTGCTGGGGCGCCGGATGTTGTTGTGCAACAACGCGGCGGTCGGCGCGGACGGCACGATCTACTTCACCGACTCGTCCAGCCGGTTCCCGCTTTCCCGCTGGCGCGACGACCTGATCGAGCAGACCCGCACCGGACGGCTGCTGCGCCGGGCGTCCGACGGCTCGTTCGATCTGCTCGCCGACGGGCTCGCCTTCGCCAACGGCGTGGCACTCGCGCCGGACGAATCCTTCGTGGCCGTCGCGGAGAGCGGTGCCTACCAGGTGCGCCGGATCGGGCTCACCGAGCACACCGGCGATCTGCTCATCGGCGGGCTGCCCGGTTTCCCGGACAACATCTCCACCGGCTCCGACGGGCTGATCTGGGTCTCCCAGGCCAGCCCGCGGGTGCGCGCGCTCGCGCTGATCCATCGGCTGCCCGCCATCGCGCGCGCGATGGTGCGTGCGCTGCCGCGGTGGGCACAGCCCGGGCCGGGCCGGCAGGTCGGTGTCCTCGGGGTCGGCACCGATGGCAAGGTGGTGCACGAGCTCAGTGGCGTGATCGGCGGTTTCCGCATGCTCACCGGTGTCCGGGAACGTGGCGGAACGGTCTGTTTCGGGAGTGTGCGGGGAAACTCGATCGCGGTCACCGAACTGCCCCCGATCCCGCGCGGCTGAGCGCCGGCGTTTCCGTTCGGTGCGGCCTTCGCGCGCGATCGCGCGAGACGAAGGTGCCGACGGCGAAGCCGATCCGGCGGAAGAGCTCGCCGGATCGGCTGTCGCGTCTCGGCCTCGGCTACTACGGCCGGGTCCTTTCCGGCGCTGGTGGGGAAACCACCGCCCCGGATTTCCTTCGTCGTCAGACGGCGGTGCGTTGCCCGGTCAAATCGATCGGTTCCTTCAGCACGGCCGGGAACACCTCGGCGAGCAGGACCACCAGGGACCGGTGCAGGAGCGTGTGCACCTGGTCGCGATCGAGCGCGGCACGGAGCAACCATTCCCGCCCGGCTGCCTTGATCATTCCCGCGTAGGCCCGGAGCAACGCGTTGAGCTGGGACCGCTGGGAGTTGTCCGAGGGCACCCCGACCGCGTCGAGCACCCGGTCGGCCGATTTCCGCTCCGCGTCGTAGAGGATCTGTTCCACCTCGACGTCGCGGCCGATCCCCTCCGCGGTCGCCGTGATCCACATCTTTCCCTGGTTGACCACCATGTCCAGAAACCAGGACACCGCGGTCGCCGCGCGCTCCTCGAGCGGGCCCTCGGGAAAGACGTCGGGGTTCGGATTGGGCAGGGTCACGGCATTTCTGATGACGGCCAGATACAGTTCACGCTTGGTGCCGAAATAATGATTAATCAGCCCGCGGGCGACACCTGCCTCGGCGGCGATTTCCGAAGTGGACACTTCGGCATAAGGGCGCTCACTGAACAGACGTGCGGCGCGGGTGAATATCTGCTCTCTGCGCGCGTCGGGTTCCAGTCTTCGCCAGCGGGGCTCGGATACGGTCATGGCCGTCATCGTGGCACGGCTCGCGCCGGCAGGTATCGATTTCGTGTCAGGTCGGTCAAATGTCAGTCGTTTGGACGCATGCGCCATTGGCGCCGCCGGCCGGTGCGCGTGATACGCAAACACCCGCCGATGCGCCTCCGCATTCGTGTTTTCGCTGCTGAGCGCCCTGTTGTCGGCCGGCGACTTCTCGGCGTGCGCCCGCCGAGCGCGGGCGCGGCGGCCGTGCTGATTCGCACGATCCTCGCTTTCGAAAAGGAACGGGGATGAATTGTCGCACATCGACCGCTGCCGGTGTCGGTGGATGTCCCCCGAACGGCCGAATTGTTCAGCAGGCTGATGGACCCGGTGAACAACGCTTCGCGATCGCCGCCGGGAAGCCGGCGCCGCACGGGCGCCAATTCAGCCATTTGCCGCATTCGGCACGCTGCGTGCACCCCGGAGCTTCGGCGGCCGGATGTCAGCGGCGACGCCGCCGCGCGGTGGAGGCGCGAAGGACCACTTCGGCCGGAAGCCGCCGGACCCGGCTGCGGGTACCGCGCCCACCGGGGGCGGCCGGCGTCCCGGTGAGCGCCAGCTCCATCGCCTGCTCGCCCAGCCGCTCCAGCGGCAGCGCCACGGTCGTCAGCGCCGGGGACAGGTCGCGCACCAGCGGGATGTCGTCGAAACCGGCGAGCGATACGTCTTCGGGCACCCGGCGGCCCGCTTCGCGTAACGCCGAGAGCGCGCCGATGGCCATCAAGTCGGCGACGGCGAACACGCACGTTGCGCGGTGGCGTGCGGCGAGAAGATCGTTCGCCGCGGCGTACCCGCCGTCGCGGGTCAGGGGCGCCTCGAAGATGTCCGGTTCCGACAGCGTGATCCCGGCCCCGGCCAGCCTGTCGGTGAACCCGCCGATGCGCTCGACCACCGTCGTCATCGACCGAGGCCCGGTGAGGATCGCGTACCGCCGGTGGCCGAGTCGCAGCAGCGCCTCGGCGAGCGCGGAAGCCCCCGCCCGGTTGTCCGGCTGCACGGTGTCGACCTTGAGATTGCGGTGTCTGCTGACGGCCGCGACCTGACCGCCGCCTCTTCGGTAGGGCTCGAGTTCGGCGGCCAGCCCCCGCTCCCACGCGCGGTCCTCGAACGCGGAGCCGATGAGCAGGATCGCCGACGCCCGCTGCGCCCGCAGCATCGAGACGTACGCGATCTCCTTGTCCGGGTCGCGGAACGTGCTGCCCAGCATCACCAGCAACCCGTTGTCATCGGCCACGCGCAGTACACCGTGCGCGATCGCGGCGAAGTACGGGTCGGCGACGTCATGGCACACCACCCCGACCGTCCGGTGGGACGCGCCGGCCAGCGCCTGCGCGTGCGCGTTGGGCGTGTAGGCGAGGTCCGCGGCCGCCGAGAGGACGCGCTCACGAAGGTCCTCACGGACGTGCGTGGTGCCGTTCAGCACCCGTGAAGCCGTGGCCAGCGAGACGCTGGCCATCTGGGCCACGTCCTCCAGCGTCACATGGGCCCTGCCGTTCATTCCGACCTCCCTGCGTTTCTGAAATTCTAGGCGCGTGAGCGTGTTTTGCCTGGTCAACTCCACACCATCGGGGTTGCGAATGACGCACGGTAGCCGGGTTTACGGTGTCGGTGCCCGACGTTGAAAACGACGGGCAAACGACACGATCCCCGGAAGGAACACTTCATGCTGTTCGGCGATGAGCACGTCCGCCGCTACGAGGAGACCGACGGTGAGGAAGGCCACGACTGGGAGAAGGGCGCCCCGATCCTGATCCTGACCACCACCGGGCGCAAGACCGGTCAGGAACGCAAGTTCGCGCTGATCTACCAGGAGCACGAGGGTGACTGTGTGATCGTCGCCTCCAAGGGCGGCGCGCCGCAGCACCCCGGCTGGTACCTGAACCTGGAGGCGAACCCGCAGGTCAAGGTCCAGGTCAAGGCGGACAAGTTCACCGCGAACGCGCGCACCGCCACCGATGAGGAGCGCGCGGTGCTGTGGCCGATCATGGCCAAGGCGTGGCCGGACTACGACGAGTACCAGACCAAGACCGACCGCAAGATTCCCGTCGTGATCCTCGAACGGGTCTGACCCCCGTCCCGGCGTCCAGGCATAGGCTGCACGCATGAGCGCACATTTCGACGTTGTGGTGCTGGGCGCCGGGCCCGGCGGGTATGTCGCGGCGATCCGGGCGGCACAACTCGGGTTGACGGCGGCGGTGATCGAGGAGCGTTACTGGGGCGGGGTGTGCCTGAACGTCGGCTGCATCCCGTCGAAGGCGCTGCTGCGCAACGCCGAACTCGCGCATCTGGTCACCAAGGAGGCCAAGACCTTCGGCATCTCCGCCGACGGCGAGATCCGCTTCGACTACGGCGCGGCCTTCGACCGCAGCCGGTCGGTCGCCGACGGCCGGGTCAAGGGCGTGCACTTCCTGATGAAGAAGAACGACATCACCGAGTTCACCGGCCGCGGCACCTTCACCGACGCGCACACGATCCAGGTGACCGGTGACGGCGGGACCGAGACGATCACCTTCGGTCACTGCATCATCGCGGCGGGTGCGACGACGAAACTGCTTCCCGGCACCGCGCTCAGTGAGCGCGTGGTGACCTATGAGGAACAGATCCTGGACCGGAACCTGCCCGGCAGCATCATCATCGCCGGCGCGGGCGCGATCGGCGTCGAGTTCGCCTACGTGCTGCACAACTACGGCGTGCAGGTCACCATCGTCGAGTTCCTCGACCGGATGGTCCCGCTCGAGGACGCCGAGGTCTCCAAGGAGCTGGCCCGTCGCTACAAGCGGCTCGGCATCGAGGTGCTGACCTCGACCAAGGTCGAGGAAATCGACGACAGCGGTGATCGGGTCAAGGTCACCGTCGTCTCCGACGGCGACCGGCGGACGCTGGAGGCGGACAAGGTCCTGCAGGCCATCGGCTTCCAGCCCCGGGTCGAGGGCTACGGTCTGGAGAACACCGGTGTCGGGCTCACCGAACGCGGCGCGATTGCGGTCGACGGCCGGTGCCGCACCACCGTGCCGCACATCTTCGCGATCGGTGACGTGACCGCGAAGCTCATGCTCGCCCACGCGGCGGAGTCGATGGGCATCGTCGCCGCCGAGACGATCGCCGGCGCCGAAACGATGGAACTCGACTACCGGATGATCCCGCGCGCCACCTACTGCCAGCCGCAGGTCGCGAGTTTCGGGTGGACCGAGGAGCAGGCGCGCGAGCAGGGCTACGACGTCCAGGTGGCGAAGTTCCCGTTCACCGCCAACGGCAAGGCGCACGGGCTGGGCGAGCCGGGCGGGTTCGTGAAGATCCTCTCCGACGCCGAGCACGGCGAGCTGCTGGGCGCGCACCTGATCGGTCCCGACGTGACCGAGCTGCTGCCCGAGCTGACCCTGGCGCAACAGTGGGACCTGACCGTGCACGAGGTCGCGCGCAACGTGCACGCTCACCCGACCCTCGGCGAAGCGGTCAAGGAGGCCATCCACGGCCTGGCCGGGCATATGATCAACTTCTGAGGCCGGGCGGACCGGGATGGTCCGCGCGCCGTGATCCGCGGGGCGTGGGGGAGGCCTTCCCCACGCCCCGATGGCCGAGCAGGAGGAGCTTCCATGACAGGGGTGGCCGTGGTGACCGGCGCCGGCTCGGGCCTGGGCAGGGTGATCGCCCGATCGCTGCTCGAGGACGGGTACCGGGTCGCGCTCGCGGGCCGGCGGGCCGAGACGCTGCACGAGGCGGCCCAGGGCTACTCCGACACGCTGCTCGTGCCCACCGACGTGGGCGATCCCGCCCAGGTCGAGGCCCTGTTCGACGCCGTCAGGGAGCGGTGGGGACGGCTCGACCTGCTGGTGAACAACGCGGGCATGTTCGGCCCCGTCGGTGACGTCGGCGAGATCTCGGTCGAAGACTGGCGGCGGACCGTGGACACCAACCTGACCGGATCCTTCCTGTGCGCCCAGCAGGCCGTGCGCCTGATGAAGGAGCAGCGGCCGCAGGGCGGGCGGATCATCAACAACGGCTCGATCTCGGCCCACACCCCGCGCCCCGGCAGCGCGGCCTACACGGCGACCAAGCACGCCATCACCGGGCTGACCAAGACGATCTCCCTCGACGGGCGGCCCTACGACATCGCCTGTGGCCAGATCGACATCGGCAACGCGGCCACCGAGATGACCGCGGGCATCAGCCGCGGCGCCCGGCAGGCCGACGGCCGTCAACTGGCCGAACCCACCTTCGACGCGGCCCACGTCGCGAGCGCGGTACGGTACATGGCTGGGCTGCCGCTGGACACGAACGTGCAGTTCATGACCATCACGGCCACGAAGATGCCCTTTATCGGGCGAGGCTGAAACGATCGGCTGACATTGGACGATACGAGGATGGGCGTTGACTAAACTGCGGGCGTGTTCGTGGCCTGCAGCGGCCCTCGACGCTTGGCCCTCGTAGCTCAGCTGGATAGAGCAAGAGCCTTCTAATCTCTAGGTCGCAGGTTCGAGTCCTGCCGAGGGCACCAGGGTTGCGCCGGCGGTAGCGGTCACCCGCCGGGCGTGTCCCCTCTTCCCGTCGCCGAGTTCTCCCTTCCGGTCGCCGAGTTCTCTCGTGCGGTCGGTGAGATCGCTCTTGCGGCGAGTGAACGCTGCGCCGTGCTCAGCGAATCCGCGACACTCCGTTCACGTTGCGTGCCTGAAGCCGGTGATGCGGATCACCGACAGTCCTTGTCGAAGCCATGAGGGCGGCTCCGACCAGGGGCTGACGGCGAACCACCGACGGGGAAGAGGGCGAGCGATGCGGATTCGCGCACGTATGAGCATGAGTGCCGACGGTTATGTGACGACCCCGGGCGGGTGGCCGGCGGTGACCGCCGATCCGGCCTTCGTCTCCGGTCGGAGCCATGGCATCCGGGAATTCCTCGCCACCTGCGAGGCGGCGCTGATGGGCCGCACGACGTTCGAGCCCGCCCTGGCCAACGACCGGTGGCCGTGGCCGGAGCTGGACGTCTTCGTCCTCGGTTCCGGGCGCCCGCCCGGCACGCCCGATTCCGTGGTCACCGACAGTGATCCCGCGCGTTTGCTGCGGAAGGTGCGGGCGGCCAACCGCGGCGGCGATGTGCACCTGGTCGGCGGGCCGCGCACGATCGAGACCTTCCGTGCCCTGGGCGCGCTCGACAAGCTGGAGTTGGTCGTGCTGCCCGTCTTGTTCGGGTCCGGGATGAGGCTGACTTCCTCGCTCAGCTCGGCTGCCGAATTGACGTTCGAGCGTGCGCGATCGCTCCCGGGCGGTTCGGTCGAGATCGTTTATTCGGTGGGCCGGCGTGCTCAGGTGTTGCCGGGGCGTGATCGCGGCTGGGCTCCGGATTCGCAACGTGTGGAGCCGCGTTGAATGCGGTTTCCGGTTACGGTGAAAACATATCCGGAAATCTCGCCGACACGACGGTCGATGGGCGGAGGGGTCGTGCCGGAGCCAGGAAAGACACGGGTTTCCGGCGGCGACGGGTCCGTTCATCGCGCGGATTCGTGTTCCCTGCAACGGGATCGTCCTGATCCACCGGATCCGGTCGTTGCGATGGGGACTTCCGTGTCCGCGCGGCCCCGTTCCGCAAATGCGGATGCGTCCGAGGCTCGCTTTCTGCCAGGCTGGAGCCGTGAAGATACTGTTCGCCGCAGCCCCTGGTCACGGGCTGATGCTTCCGCTGGTGCCGCTGGTCTGGGCGGCCCGGGCCGCCGGGCACGAGGTGTTGCTGGCCACCGCCTCCGAGATGGCCGAGGTGGGTGCCCGAGCCGGGTTGCCCGTGGTGGACGTGTTCCCCGACCGGGATGTGTGGGGCGAGCTGCTGAGTAACTTCGGCAAGCCCGACTCCGCGGACGTGCCGCCGGAGTACCGGCGCGCCATCGCGGCCCGCCAACCGTTCGGCCTCTTCACGCTGACCATGACGGAAGGCACCATCGCCGCCGCCCGGGACTGGGCGCCGGACCTGGTGGTCTATACCTCTGACCATGACGCGGGGCAGCTCACCGCGGTCGCGCTCGGTGCGCCGGCGTTGGAGGTGGGCAACCGGGTCTCGTGGTCGATGCGCGACGTGTCCTTCCGCGAGCGCCATTCGCGCTTCCTCGACGACGAGAGCGTGAGCGCGCTGCGGTCGCGGCTGGGCATCCCGGAGGGCCGGCCGGACGTCATCGCCCGGATCGACCCGCGCCCACCGAGCATGGGCGGCCTCACCGCCGACGAGCCCGATCCCGGCGACGGGGTGCCCTGGTGGTCGATGCGGTACGTGCCGTACAACGGCGGCGCGGTGCTGCCCGAGTGGACTCGGCAGCGCCCCGACCGCCCGCGGGTCGGCGTCACACTGGGCACGGTGGTGCCGGTCATTGCCGGGACCACCAGTCTGACCGTCGTGATCGAGGCGCTTTCCACGCTGGACGTGGAGGTCGTGCTCGCCGCGGGCACGGCGGACCTTTCGGCGCTCGGCGAGCTGCCGGACAACGTGCGGTCGGTGGGTTACCTGCCGCTGTCGGGGTTCCTGCCGACCTGCTCCTTGCTCGTCCATCACGGTGGTTCCGGCACGACGGCCGCGCCGCTGCACTATGGCGTCCCGCAGTTGGTCCTGCCCTCGTTCGCGGACAATCCGATGTCCGCGCAGCGCGTGGCCGACCGCGGTGTGGGGTTGTCCCACGACCCGGCGACGATCGACGTCGCCACCGCGCGGGACCTGCTCGACACGCTGCTGACCGATGCCAAGTTCTCCGTGGCGGCGCGGGAGGTCGCGGCCGAGATGGCGACTCAGCCCAGCCCGGCCGCGATCATCGAGCGGATCACCGCGCGCTGACACCGGCAACGCGAGCAACTCACGCCGCGTCTGGCCGCGGCGAATGGTGTGGCCGGGGTTCGTCGGGAATCCCGGGCACACCCGTCGGTCGGGATCCGCGGGAGGCGTCGCGCGCCGAAGGGAGAACTCGGCGGCCGGAGGAGGGGACACGGCGACCGGAAAGGGAGACACGGCGGCCGGAAAGGGGGACACGGCGGCCGGAGGAGGGGACACGGCGGCCGGAAGGGGGACACGGGGTGGGCGGGTCGGGTGGTGGAGCGGGGCCATACCGGTCGACCCCCAGTGACGACCGGTATGGGCCCTGGGTCAAGGATGCGGGAAAGTGCTTTCACCGCGCTGACAGTGGAATAACAGTGCCTTTCCACGGCCTGTCCAGTGCGTGATCAGCGGCGATTCGGGGCCTGGGCAGGGTGCTGTCCGGTGGGTGATCGGCGGTGATCCGGGGCTTGGGCGGGGCGCTGTCCGGTGCGTGATCGGTGGCGATTCGGTGTCCGGGTAGTGCGCTGTTCGGTGCTTGTCGGGTGCTTGTCGGGTGCTCGATCATGGCGTGTCGATGGTCTGTCCGCGGCGCGGCCGCCAGCCGCCGACGTCACTCGTTCGGCCGTGTCTCGTCGTCTGCGGTTCCCCCTATTCTGGGGCAGCCCGAGTGAAACAAGATCTACCTCGGTGGGGCCCGCCTTCATCAGGAACCCTTTGCCGTGGCCGAAGGAGGTCTCGTGGCTGGGTTGCCAGAGCCCAGAAATCCCTCGTGGGCACACGGCGACTGGACGGTGGCGACGGAACGCAAGGTTTCCTACCGGGTGACTCTCCTGGAACGGCTGCTGGATCACGATAACAGCGCGCTGATGACGGCCGCGGTGCCCCCGGGTGACCCGGTGAACCGGGCGCTGATCGTCGCGGACAGCACGGTGGAGGCCCGCTACGGTGCGGAGATCCGTTCCTATTTCGCACACCACGATATGCCCTGCGAGATGTTCGCGCTCCCGGTTTCCGAGCCGGGTAAGACGATAGAACGTGTTACCGCGGTCGTCGATGCCTTCGACGAGTTCCGGGTGGCGCGCGGGGAAACCGTGGTCGCCTTCGGTGGCGGCGTCCTGCTCGACGTCGTGGGGCTCGCGGCGAGCCTGTATCGGCGCGGCACCGCCCATGTCCGGGTGCCGACCACCCTCGTCGGTCTGGTAGACGCCGGAATCGGTGCCAAGACCGGGGTCAACCACGGCGACGGCAAGAGCCGGCTCGGCGCCTACCACCCGCCGCGGGAAGTCCTGCTCGACCGGACCTTTCTGCGGACCCTGGACCGGCGGCACATAACCAATGGCGTCGCGGAAATCCTGAAAATGGCGATCGTCGCCGACGAACGGCTTTTCCGCCTGCTCGAAGAGCACGGTCCGGCACTCGTCGAGGAGCGTTTCCAGGGGAATACGCCGACCAGCGACGGTGCCGCCGGCGAGGTGCTCGCCAGGGCCATTTCCGGAATGCTCACCGAACTCGCCGGGAACCTGTGGGAGCACCAGCTCGAGCGGATAGTCGACTACGGGCATTCGGTGAGCCCGCTGATCGAAATGCTGGCTCTTCCCGAACTGCTGCACGGCGAAGCCGTGGCCATCGACATGGCGCTTTTCGCCGTGCTGTCCGCGCGGCGAGGACTCCTCGCCGCCGCCGACCGGGACCGGATCCTGGCCGTCCTGCGCGGACTGGGACTACCGGTCAGCCATCCGCTGCTGGAGATCTCCGTGCTGAGCCGGGCCCTGGCCGAGACCACCCGGCATCGTGGTGGGCGGCAACGGTTGCCGATTCCGGTGAAAATCGGTGCCGCCCGGATGTTCTCCGACGTTTCCGACGACGAACTCGCCCTCGCCGCGAAGGAACTGGGGAGCGAAAATGCCGGGTGAACTCCTCGTGGGGGACACCGGGTCGGCTTCCGTGGTGCACGGCGTACACGGCACCCGGGGTGCTTCCGGTTGGAAATGCTTCACCCGCCGGACCGGACTGGCCGGCGACTGGGAAGCCGTCGAATGGGCGCGGCTCCCACCGGGCGGCATCAGCGGCGAACATCGCCACACCCGCACCGAGGAAATCTATTTCATCATCTCCGGTCGCGGGGAGATCCTGCTCGATGGAAGCGCTTCCCCGGTGTTCGCGGGTGATCTGGTCCTGACCGGCGTGGGCGCCACCCATGGTCTGGTCAACACCGGCGACGAGGAACTGTGCTGGCTCGTGATCGAGGTGTCCTCTCCGGACACGGCGGCGGTGTTGCGTAACGAGGTGTCCGGGTGAGAAACGCCGTTGTGCTCAGCTTGCGCGAGCCGGGAGAGATCGATCCCAGGACGGTGCTCAGCGGGCCGCTGACCAGCCTCCGGCGGGTGCGGCTTTCCCCCGGCGAACGCGTCGTCGTGTCCGCCGACGGGAGCGAGTTCACGTTGTTCGTGCTTTCCGGCTCCGGTGTGGGGAGGTCCGGGGACGCTGAAGTCACGCTGCGCCAAGGGGTTTCGGTGACCGCTCCGCTGAAGACCGTCCTGAAACTGGAAGCCGGAAGCGAAGGCCTGGAGTACTTCTATGCCGAACTCGCGGTGCGAGAGGACGGCGCCGGATGATCGTGTCGACCACCGAGCACCCGTCTCGGTCACTGGCCGGCTCCGGGATCGCGGCGGGCTGGCGGTGTCTGGCACGGCGCGGGATGTTGTACAGCGAATGCGAGTCGATCGATCACGTTCGCCTCGGGCCCCACGCGGTGCTCGGGCCGCGTGGCCGGGAAGGCGTCGAGTCCGCCTGGTTCGTGCTCGACGGGGAAGGCACGACTTCGCGCGCGGGCGGGGAGGCCGTTCCCGTTCGCGCGGGTGACCTGGTGCTCGCGCCGGCATCGGCGGAGATCCGGCTCGAAGCCGGCCGGGTGGGCCTGGAACTGTTGTGGCTCGCGGTGTATCCCGAGGCCGTGTCCCGCGCGCTGCCGTCGCGCAGGCCGGCGGTGTCATGACCTGGCCGAGCGGCAGCATGGTGGCGCTGACCGTGGCCGGCCCCGGGCGCCTGGGCCGGACGGTGCTGCCGATCCCGCCACCCCGCCCGGACCACGTGCTGATCCGGCCACGGTATGTCGGGCTGTGCGGCACCGACCTGGAACTGCTGCGCGGCGCGGTGCCCTATTTCCGCGACGGCCGGGCGAGCTATCCGCAGGTGTTCGGTCACGAGTGGTGGGGCGAGGTGGTCACGGACAGCGCGGGGTTCGCCGCGGGCGAGGCGGTGGTCGGCCACACCATGCTGCCCTGCGGGCTGTGTGCGAACTGCCGTCGCGGGAGGCGGCAGATCTGCCTGCGCCTGGCCGAAGTCGGCCTGTACGGGCAGCAGGGCGCGGCCGCGGAGTACCTCCGGATGCCCGCGCACGCGCTGACCCGGTTGCCGCCGCGGCTGGCTGTCCCGGGCGCGGTGCTCGTCGAACCGGCTGTCACGGCGATGGAGGCGCTGGAGCGGACGCGGTGCGGCCCGCTCGACCGGGTCGCCGTGCTGGGCACGGGAACCATCGGCCTGCTCACCGTGCGGCTGGCCGGTCACCGCGGTGCCCGGGTCGACGCGATCGGCATCGAGGCAGCGGGGCGGGCACTCGCGGCACGGGCCGGTGCCGAGGCGACGCACTCCCCGGACACCGCACCGGCCGGGGAGTATTCGCTCGTCGTCGAGGCTTCCGGGGCGGGAGCGGCCTTCCGGTCCGCCTTCGAAATGGTCCAGACCGGTGGGCGGATCGCGGTGGTCGGCGTGATCAACGAACCGGTCGACGGGATCGTGCCGGCCACGCTGGTGCTGCGGGGGATCTCCGTCCACGGCATCCAGCATGGCCTGGACCACTATGACCCGGTGGTCCGGCTCTTCGCCGAAGGCGTGCTGGACGGCGGCGAGCTGGTCGCCGATGTCCTGCCGGCGACCGATGTCGCACGCGCGTTCAAGGTTCTCGAACACGGCCGGACGGGCCGGCCCAAGATCGTTCTCGACCTCGGCGGCGGACTGTGACGCGGCCCCGGGTGGACAGCGGCGCGACCGTCCTCGTGCCGTCGGTCGATCGGGCACGCGGGTACCGCGGGCTCGCCGGTGGCCGGGTCGGGATCCACCCGCTGCGCGCCGGTGCGGCGCTTCCCCAGCCGCCGGGCCGGGAATGCGCGCTGGTCGTGGTCACCGGATCGGCCGTTCGGTGCGACGAAACGCTCGCGCCCGGCGACGGCGTCTACCTGCCCTCCGGCGGTGACTGCGGCCTGCGTGCCGCGAGCGCGGAAACCCGGATTCTGGTCGTCCACGGCGAGAAAGCGGGTTCCGGCGAGGTGGTCGGCTGGAAGTATGCGGCGGCCCGGCAGGCCGACGGCGGTGTGCTTGCCGGGGTCGGCGGGTTCTCCGGTATGGGCGTGCGCTGGCTCGTCACCTCCGCGACCGTGGGGAGCGCGGGCGTGGTCGTCGCGACGTCGGTGTTCCAGCCCGGCGGTCGGCACGAACCACATCGCCATCCGCACGCGGCGGAGTTCTTTCTCCTCGTGTACGGCTCCGGCGAGCACTGCGCGCCCCGGGGGCCGATCCGCCTGCGCGCCGGTGATCTGGTGTTCGTTCCGGCCGGGGAATGGCACGGGTATCGCACCGATCCCGGCACCGTGACCAGGGCGATCTACGGCTACCTCGGTGCGGGCAGTCTCGAGGCGGCCGGTTACGAACTCGACCGGAAGGAGGCCGGTACGTGCGCACGGCCGTCGTGACCGGGGCCAGTTCGGGGATCGGCGAAGCGACGGCGCTCGTCCTCGCCGAGCGCGGGTTCGACCTCGGACTCGGCTACCGCTCGGATGCCGCCGGCGCCGCGCGGGTCGCGGCAATGGTGGAGTCCGCGGGCCGCCGGGCCGTGGTGTTCCGGCTGGACCACTCCGCTCCGGAAGCCGCCGCCGCGGCGGTCGAGGCGGTGGCCGGCGAACTCGGCGGTCTGGACGCCTTCGTCAACAATGCCGGCGTCAACCGCCGCGCGGACTTCCTCGCCGAAACCGTCGAAGACTGGCAGCGCGTGCTCACCGTGGACCTGACCGGGCCGTTCGCCTGCGCCCAGGCCGCCGCCCGGATCATGGTCGGGCAGGGCCATGGCGGCCGGATCGTCAATGTCAGCTCCGTGCACGACCGCACCCCGATCCGCGGCGGATCCGCCTACTGCGCGGCCAAGGGCGGCCTCACCATGCTGACCCAGGTGATGGCCCTCGAACTGGCCCGCTACGGCATCACGGTCAACGCGGTGAGCCCCGGCGAGACCGCGACGCCGATGAACAACGTCGCGCCGGGCACCGACGTCGCGTCGCTGCGGCGCCCGTCGATCCCGCTCGGACGACCAGGGCGGGCGCGCGAGGTGGCCGCGCTGATCGCGCACCTGCTCGAACCCGACGCCGCCTACGTCACCGGCACGGCGCTGCTGATCGACGGCGGACTGATGCTGATGGGGGCCATACCCAACCAGGAAGACGGCGGAGGGCTGCGATGACCGGCATTCCCGGCGCTCGCGCGGTGCACCATGTCGCCTGCACCGTGCCCGATCTCGACGAGGCGGTGGACTTCTTCGTGCGCGTCATCGGCGGGGAGGAGGTTTACCGGCTCGATTCGGTGTCGGCTCCCGCTGACGATCCCGGCTGGATGGCGCGCAAGCTGGGCGTGCCCGCCGACGCGTTCGCCCGGATCGCGATGCTGCGACTCGGCCCGGTGACCAATCTGGAACTGTTCGAGTACCGCGCGCCGGGCCAGCACCGTGTCCTGCCCCGCAACAGCGACTGGGGCGGGCACCATCTCGCGATCTACGTCGACGATGTGGACACCGCCGTCGAGTACCTGCGCGCATTTCCCGGGGTGACCGTCCTGGGCGAGCCGGAGACCATTGTGGACGGTCCGATCGCGGGCGACCGCTGGGTGTACTTCACCACCCCGTGGGGAATGCAGCTGGAGCTGATCCATCTCCCGCACGGCAGGCCGTACGAGTCGCGCACCGGGGCGCGCGTGTTCACGCCGAGGCGACCCTGGCGGAACCGGTGACGGCCCGGCGCGCGGTGCTCGCCGCGTTCGTGCGGTTGAGCAGGCCGAAGTTCCTGCTGGAAAGCCTGATCACGGTCATCATGGGGTGCACCGTGTCCGTCTATTCAGGACACCCGTGGCGGTTCGGCCCGTGGCTGACGGTCCAGCTGTTCGTCACGGCGACCCACCTCATGACGCACTACTGCAACGAATACTTCGATCTCGAAGCCGACCGGGCGCACACCGGGGCCAACACCTGGACCGGGGGCAGCCGGGTCCTGGTCGAGGGCAGGCTTCGGCCGCGGGTCAGCCTTTCCGCGGCGTTCGTCCTGCTCTTCGGGATCCTGGCGCTGGTCATGGCGATGCCTTCGGCCATCGAGCGGTACGCCGCGCTCGTGGTCCTCGCGCTGGCGTGGTTCTACACCGCGCCACCGGTCCGGCTGAACTATCACGCCTTCGGTGAGGTCACCACCTCCGGCGTACTGACCCTGTGCTGTCCGGCGCTGGCCGTGCTGGGACAGGCGGGCACCGTCCCGGCCCTGCTGTTCGCGCTCGGGGTGCCGCTGTTCCTGGTGATGGGCGCGCGGATGATCGTGATGAACTTCTGCGACCGCGACTCCGACCTCGCCGTGGGCAAGCGCACCCTGCCCAACCTGCTCGGCCCGCGCCGGGCGGCGCTGCTGTTCACCGCGGCGCAGATCATCGCCTACACCGGCGTGCTGGCGATGACCGTCCTGGGCGTGCTGCCGGCGCCGGCCGGAATCGCGGTGCTGCTCACCGCTTTCCTGGCCTATCCGGTGAGCCGGAAGGTGCTGCGCACGCCCCCGTCGGCCGCGGATCTCCTCGGCGCGGCCAGGATCGCGCTGCTGGCGACCGTGCACGCCGCGTCCACCTGTTTCGCCGCGACCCTGGGCATGCTGGTGGCCGTCGTGTGGTGGGCCCCGGCGGATGGCCTCCCGCCGTCCTCGGTGCTCGCCTGCGCCGCCCTTTTCCTCGGCTACACGGTGCTTTTCGCGCTGGCGCAATGGCAGGACGCGCGGGACCGCGCGCTCGGGCTGCCGGGGTCGAACCCCGCCGACTTCAATCCGGCCGTATGAACGCGCTGCTGCCGCCGGTCATGGCCGAGCCCCGGGCCGTCCCGGGCGTGCTGAGCGCCGCCGCTTTCGGGCTGGTCGGGCTCGCCACCCTGGTTTACTACCTGCTGGGTATTCGCCGGGGATTTCGTGAAAAGCGCACCACGATTCCGGTGCTCGTGGTACTCACTAACGTGTCATGGGAATTCGTGTTCTCCGTGGTGCATCCGCTGGCGGGGCCGCTGCGGGCGGTGGTGCTGCTGTGGCTGCCGCTCAACCTTGTCCTGGCCTACCAGGCCGTGCGTTACGGGCGGCGGGACTTCGCCGGGCTGTCCCGGCCGGCCTTCGCTTGGATGGTCCTGGGCTGGCTGGCGTTCAGCCTGGCGTTCATGCTGCTGGTCACCCGCGAGTTCGGCGACACCGACGCCACCTACAGCCAGGTCTTCGTCGCCCTGTTCATGGAGGCGATGTTCGTCGTCATGCTCCGGCAACGCCGTTCGACAGCGGGCCAGACCATGTACTTCGCCGTGCTGAAGACGATCGTCGATCTGGCCGGCGGCATCGCCCTGATTTCGCGGTATCCCGACCGGTGGCTGCTTTACCAGTTCGTCGCGGCGGAACTGGTCTTCGACGCCGTCTATTTCGTGGCGCTGCGGCGAACCTTCCTCGCCGAGGGGCTGCGGCCCTGGCGAAAGATCTGAAGGGGCGGGACATGACGGGTCTCGTGCTGGGAGGCGGCGTCGCCGGCCTGCTCGCCGCCTCGGTCGTGGCCGACCGCTTCGGCGCGGTGACCCTCGTCGAGCGGGATCGCTTCGCCGCCCGGCGGCCCGGCGTTCCCCAGGCCCGGCACGCGCATCTGTTCCTCGGCAGCGGTGCCCGCGCCGTGGACGAACTGGTGCCCGGAACGGTCCAGGCGGTGCTGGCCCGCGGTGGGCGCAGAATCGGCATGCCCGAGGGCATCCTCACCTACACCCCGCAGGGCTGGATGCCGCGTTTCCCGCAGGTGCAGTTCCTGCTCAGCGCCACCCGGGGACTGGTGGAGGAGGTGCTGCGCGAACGCGTGCTCGCCGACGAGCGGATCACCGCCGTCGAGGGCGGCGAAGTCGTCGGCCTCGACGGCGACCGCGGGCGGGTGACCGGCGCGCGGATCCGGGACCGCGACACCCGGCGAGAGCGGTCGATCGCCGCGGAACTCGTGCTCGACGCCACCGGGTCCAGCTCGAAGATCACGCGGTGGCTCGGTGAACTGGGCCTGTCCGTGCCGGAGGAAGTCGTCGACGGCGGAGTCGGCTATGCCACCCGGGAATTCCGCCCGCCCGCCACGCTGGCGCGGGAGTTTCCCGCCGTGTTCGTGCAACCCGATCCGCTCGGTTCCGGCCGCGCCGGGGTCGTGCTCCCCATCGAGGGCGAGAAGTGGATCGTCAGCCTGATGGGCATGCGCGGTTCGCCGCCGCCCTCCTCGGCCCCCGACTTCCTCGACTTCGCCCGCGCACTGCGCCACCCCGTCATCGGGCGGTTGATCGCCACCGCGGAGCCGCTCGGCCCGGTGCACGGATTTCGCGCCGGGCCCAACCGGTGGCGCCGTTTCGACCGGATGCCGAGCTGGCCCGAAGGCCTCGTCGTACTGGGCGACTCCGCGTGCACGTTCAATCCGCTGTACGGCCATGGGATGTCGGTGGCGGCGTTCGGCGCGCGGGTGCTGCGCGATCACCTGCGTCGGCACGGGAGCGGGCCGGGACTCGCCCGTGGTGTGCAGCGAGCCGTGGCGCGCGCGGCCGCCGACGCGTGGGCCTTGGCCGTGGGGCAGGACATCCGGTACGAGCACACGATCGGTCCGCGCCCGAACCTCGCCGACCGGCTGCGGAGCCGGTACGCGGAGCGAGTGGGGCGCGCGGCCGCGGTCGACCCCGCGGTGACGGCGAAGCTGCTCGCCTCGTACACCCTCGATGCTCCGCTGTCGAAGCTGCTCCGCCCGCGAACCGCGTTCGCGGTCCTGTCGCCCTCCTACGGCCGGCCGGCGGACTCGCCGCCGCTCACCGCGCGCGAGCTGCGGCTGCTGGAGGAGTCATCAACCGATCCGGGAGGAAGACGTGAACAGGCTGAGACAGGGTAAGGCGGGCCTCGCGCTGGTGGTTTCCGCGCTGCTCGCGGCCGGCTGCAGCGCGGCCGGTGGCGCCGGTGCCGTCCCCGCCGACGCGCCGCCGAAACCCGGCGGGACGCTCACCTTCGCCACCGACGCCGACCCCGGCTGCCTCGACCCGCAGCAATCGGCCACCGCGGCGTCACAACTGATCAGCCGGGGAGTGGTCGACTCCCTGGTGGCGCAGGATCCGCGGACCCTGGAGATCAAGCCGTGGCTGGCCCAGTCCTGGGAGGTTTCGCCGGACGCCACGACCTTCACCTTCCACCTGCGTGACGGCGTGACCTTCAGCGACGGCACCCCGTTCGACGCCGCGGCGGTGAAGGCGAACCTGGACCGCATCGTCGACCCGGCGACGAAGTCGTTGCTGGCGGCGAGCCTGCTCACCGGTTACGCGGGCACCACGGTGCCGGACGTGCGGACGGTCATCGTGCGGTTCTCCGCCCCCAACGCCCCGTTCCTCCAGGCGGCGAGCACCGCGTTCCTCGGCATGGAGTCCCCGGCGTCGTTCGCCCCGGGCCCGCAGGCCCTGTGCCAGAAGGTGATCGGCAGCGGGCCGTTCGTGCTCGGCGCCGTGGTACCGCAGCAGAGCATCGAACTGGACCGGCGGGCCGGTTACGCGTGGGCGCCTCCGACCGCCGGGCACCAGGGCGCGGTCTACCTGGACAAGGTCGCGATCAAGATCGTTCCCGAGAACGGGGTGCGACTGGGCAGCCTGCGCAGCGGGGAGTTCGACGCGGTCGCGAACGTGCCGCCCCGCGATGCGGGCTCGCTGACCGGAGATTTCCAGGTGCTGAGCAAACAACAGCCGGGCCTGGCCTACAGCCTGCTCCTCAACACCGGGCGCGGGGTGCTCACCGATCCCGTGGTGCGACAGGCCATCGCCAAGTCGATCAACACCGAGCAGATCGTCAGTACCCTGTACGAGGACAGGTACCCGCGCGCGAAAAGCATCCTGACCCCGACGACGCCCGGCTACGCCGACGTGCTCGACGCCGGCCAGTTCGATCCGGGCGCGGCGGAACGGGCGCTGGATCAGGCCGGCTGGGTGATCGGGGCGGACGGCACAAGGTCCAAGAACGGCACCAGGCTGAGCGTCGAGTGGACCTACAGCTCGCCCGCCCGGGAGCAACGCGACGTGCTCGCCCAGCTGGTGCAACAACAGCTGAAGGCGGTCGGGATCGAGGTCCGGCTCAACCCGCTGCCCGCCGGTGAAACGATCAGCCGGCAGCTGTCCGGAAACGTCGAGCTGTCGGATATGAGTTTCGTCCGCGCCGACGGCGACGTGCTGCGAAGCGCGTTTTACGCACCACAAGGGGGAAAGCCGGCCTTCACCGATCCCCAGCTCGCACGGGAGCTGACCGACGCGACGAGTACCACCGACCCGGCGCGGCGTGCTTCCGACTACGCACAGGCGCAACGCCTGGCGGTGGACGCGGCCATCGTGATCCCGATCTATGACCCCACCTATCTGCTCGGCGTGTCCGGCGCCGCGCGCGGCATCGCCTTCGACCCGCAGGGACTTCCCGAGTTCTACGACGCATGGGTAGCGCGGTAACGGCACCGGGAAAGCGAGATAGCGCTTTCCCCAATTTCCGTACCCGGACCTGGAATTACGCGGCACGGCGGACACTCGCCATCCTGCCGGTCGTGCTGGCCGCGCTGACCGTCGCGTTCGCCGTGATCCACCTCGTTCCCGGCGACCCGGTGCAGATGATGCTGAGCATCGGCGGTTCGGTGCCCTCGCCCGGACAGGAGCAGGCGCTGCGGCACCAGCTTGGTCTGGACCAACCGCTGGCACAGCAGTACCTGAGCTACCTCTGGCACGCGGTGCGCGGCGACTTCGGACGGTCGATCGTCACCGGTGAGCCGGTGTCGCAGGTGATCGGCGCGGCGATCCCGGCCAGCGCGGCGCTCGCCGGGGCCGGCTTCGGGATCGCCGTGGTCCTCGGCTTCGCCGCCGCGTTGCTGACCACTCGGCTCCGTCCCGGGCCGGCGCGCACGGTCTTCGACGCGCTGCCCGTGTTCGCGATGTCCATGCCCGGTTACTGGGTGGCGATCCTGCTCATCCAGGTGTTCTCGTTCGACCTGGGTCTGTTCCCCGCCACCGGCGGGAACGGCGCCGCCGGACTCGTCCTGCCCGCGATCACCGTGGCGCTGCCCCCGGCCGGGGTGATCGCGCAGGTGCTCGCCAACGCACTGGAGGCGGCACGGCTGGAACCCTACGTTTTCACCGCGCAGGCCAAGGGGGCGAGTCCGTGGCGCGTGCTGGTCCGGCACGCGCTGCGCAACGCCGTGGTGCCCACCGTCACCCTGCTCGGCACCACGGTCGGCAACCTGCTCGCGGCCTCGGTCGTCGCCGAGACGGTGTTCGCCCGGCAGGGCCTCGGCAGGCTGACCGTCACCGCGATCACCGACCACGACTTTCCCGTGCTGCAAGGGATCGTCGTGCTCCTCGGTGTCGTCTACGTGCTGGTCAACCTGGTCGTCGATCTCCTGCACCTGTGGGTCGACCCCCGGGTGACCATGGCCCGCCGGGGAGAGCGATGACCCTGCCGCGCAGACCCGGTCTCCTGCTCGCCGTCCTGACCGTGCTCGCCTTGGCGGTGTGCGTGCTCATGCCCGATGTCGTGGCGCCGCACCCGCCCGACGCGATCGACCCGGCCGCGATACTGCGGCCCCCGGGCGCCGGGCATCTCTTCGGCACCGACCAGCTCGGGCGCGACCTGTTCAGCCGCGTGGTGCACAGCGCCAGGGCCGCACTGCTGGTCGCGGTCGGCGCGATCGCGCTGTCCCTGGCCGGCGGCGCGGTGGTGGGGCTCGCCTCCGGTTTCGCCGGAGGCTGGCTCGACGGGCTGTTCATGCGGGCGGCCGACGTGCTGCTGACCTTCCCGCCGCTGCTGCTCGCCCTCGGCGTCGTCGCCGTCCTCGGCAGCTCCGCGACGAACGTGGCGGTCGCCGTCGGCTTCGCCAACCTGGCCCCGTTCGCCCGACTCGTGCGCGCACAGGTGCTGCACCTCCGGGGACGCCCGTACGTGCACGCCGCGACCTTGTCCGGGGTATCGCCGCCCGCGATCCTGTTCCGTCACATCGTGCCCAACGCGGCGGAGCCGGTGGTCGTGGTCGCACTGGTGAGCTTGGGCGCCGCGATGCTCGCATCGTCTTCGTTGAGCTTCCTCGGCTTCGGACCCCGACCACCGGCCACCGACTGGGGCACCCTCGCCGCCGCCGGTCGCGATTATCTCGGCTCGGCGTGGTGGCTGACGACGTTTCCCAGCCTCGCGGTGGTCGTCACGGTGCTCGCGGCCACGACATTCGCGCGGGCCCTGAGGAAGGGCCGATCGTGACCGGGAATCCGGCCGGGTCTTCCGAGTCGTCAACGCCTTCGCACCACGGGCCGTCCGAACCGCCACCAACGCGACTGCCGTCGCGATCAGGAGAATTCGCGTCATCGGCGCCCGAACCTCTGCTGTCCGTCCGCGGACTGTCCGTACGCTACTCCGGGCGCACCGGTGCGGTGCTCGCGCTCGACGGCGCGAATCTGGTGGTGCGGCGCGGAGAAACGGTTGCCGTCGTGGGTGCCTCCGGTTCCGGCAAGAGCACGCTGGCGCGGGCCGTGGTCGGGTTGCTGCCCCCGTCGGCGAGCGTGCTCGAAGGTGAGATCGTCTTCGGCGGGCAGTCCCTGCTCGGTTTGCCCGACCGGGACCTGCGGGCGATCCGCGGGCGCGGGATCGCGGTGATCCCGGCGGACCCGGCGGCTTCGCTCAATCCGGTCGTGCCGATCGGCGTCCAGGTCGCCGAAACGCTCCGGGTGCACGGCTTGGCGCGTGGGCGCGCGGCCGGCCGCGCGGCGGTCGACCTGCTGCGGACCGCGGGTCTGCCGGAACCGGAGGTGATCGCCCGGTGCCATCCACACCAGCTTTCCGGCGGGATGCGGCAGCGCGCGCTGATCGCCATCGCGCTGGCGGGCCGGCCCGAACTGATCATCGCCGACGAGCCGACCAGTGCGCTCGACGTCACCGTGCAGGCCCGGATCCTGGACCACCTGTCGGCGCTGTCGCGGCGGTCGGGCACCGCGGTCGTGCTGATCACCCACGATCTCGGCGTCGCGGCCGACCGGGCCGGGCGGATCGTGGTGCTGGACGAGGGGCGGACCGTGGAGGACGGCCCGGCCGCCGCCGTGGTGACGCGCCCCCGCGATTCGCGCACCCGGGCGCTGCTGGCCGGTGCCGCGGGTCCGGCGCCGGCGCGCCCGCGGCCGGTCCACCGAGGCGAACCGCTGGTGGTGGCCGAAAACCTGACGAAGGTGTTCACCGGTCCCCACCGTCGGGCCGTGGTGGCCGTCGACGGTGTCGGGTTCACGATCGCCCGCGGTGAAACCCTTGCGCTGGTGGGAGAATCGGCTGCCGGCAAGTCGACGGTCGCCAGGCTGGTGGTGCGCTCGCTCGTCCCCGACGGCGGCGGCCGGATCCTCTTCGACGGCCAGGACATCGCCGCTGTGCGCAAAGCCGAGCTGCGCCGGTTCCGCCGCCGGGTGCAGTTGATTTTCCAGGATCCCCGCACCTGCCTCGACCCGCGTTTTTGCGCTGCTGACCTGATCGAGGAACCGCTGCGTGCGTTCGGCCTCGGCGAAAAACCGGCCCGGCACGCACGCGTCGCCACGCTCGCCGACCTGGTCGCGCTGCCGAGATCCCTGCTCGCCCGGCGCCCCGGCGAGCTGTCCAGCGGCGAATGCCAACGGGTCGCGATCGCCCGCGCGCTCGCACCCGGACCGGACCTCCTGGTCTGCGACGAGCCGGCGTCCTCTTTGGACGTCAGAACCCAGGCGCAGGTGCTCGGGCTGCTCACCGGACTCCAGGACGAACTCGGCCTGAGCTGCCTGTTCATCGCCCACGACCTCGCCGTGGCCCGTCGGATCGCCCACCGCGTGGTGGTGCTGCGTCATGGCCGCATCATCGAGGAAGGCGCGGCGGCCGAGATCTTCCGGTCGCCGACGGACCCCTACACGCGAACCCTGCTGGCCGCGATACCCGGATCCGGTCGCCGACCGTCACTCAAGTGAAGTCCATAGTAGATCCGTAGTTCCGGGGCACGGCCGACGATCTCGAACTCCCGTGGGCCTCCGCACACCACACGCGGACCGACATCAGCCGGTCCGGGAACACCCCGGACCGGCCGACGCTGTTTTCCTCGCCAAGGCGAACGGGATGCCTGGCAGCCCCGGGCAGGCGCGACGCCCGTTGCGAGGAGCTAGTTGTAGTAGACCTGCTTGTAGTAGACGTTACCGTTCAGTCCGGTAAGGACCGCGTAGATGGCAGCGCCGACGACCGAGAGGAAGACCGTGTTGACGGTTTGCCAGCCGGTGATGTCCTGGCTCCAGCCGCCCAGCGGGTTTCCGTACACGCCGTATGCCCGGTAAAAGGGCCGGTAGGAGTTCTCGTCCACATAGCTCACCAGCACCGTGCCGGTCTGGCTGTCCGCGGTCACCGAGGGCGCGGTTTGGGTGTAGCCGCCTTGCGCCGCCCAGGTGCTCCACTGGTTGTAGGGGCTGCTCGCCCCGGTCATCCAGACCTGGTTGTCCTCACCGCGGACCGCGACGGTAAGTCCCGTGGTCGGTTGATAGGTCACGCTGGGAGCCGAAGGCGAATTTCCCCCGTCTATGTTCTGGGCGCCTTGCCATCCGTATCCGTCGTAGAGCGTTCCCCACACGCGGTCGTCATTCGACGAGTGATAAACCATGTACAGCTGAGTTGAACCCGAGCCCAACTGTGTGACGGACACGGTCATATTGGTGGACTGGTACGGAACGGCAGTCCACGACCCTGACCAGGTGTTGTCGGTGGGGTCGACGATGGTGTAATAAATGTTGTTGTCGGTGCCGGTATGGAGGACCATGAACTGGTTCGTTCCATAGGGGACCACGGTGGGGCTGACGTAGGTCGCCGTCGCCGATCCGTCGGGATTGTAAAGCGAAAAGGGCGCCTCATTGTCGACGGAGAGCCACACCATGTTGTTGGTCGCTCCGCGCCAAACCTGGAGAAGCTCACCCCCGTTTCTGGCTTCGGACACGGTGCCCTGCACCTCGAGCGGATTGGTGCCCACATATTCCTCGTTCCAGCTGCCGGATTCGCCCGGCTCCGCCGCGAACGCCTCGCCCGTGAAGGTGAGGGACGTTGCGACGACGGTCAGCACGGCAACGAGCGGCAGCCGCCATCTCTTCCAAGAAAAACGCACACGAACTCCTTAGGAATTACTTACCCTTGACCGTCGGCGCGGCGTGTCCCACGACACCTGGGAAGGAGTCGCGGGCGGGTGCCGCTCGACGGCTTGGGGTTGACCCAGATCACCTGCGGGTTCCCGGCGTCCACCGGCCGGGGAACGTCGGGCGGTTCGCTGCGTCGGTGGAGAGAACACGGCAGGGTGGGAAACAGGGAAATCATATGAAAAAAGTTCGTGACTGACCGTCCTTTTAGTTGTGAGCATGGTCACCGGCCGCGATGAAGTGATTTCGATGACCAAGAATGGTGCGGAAGGTGAAACTTGTGGCCGCCCGACTGTCGACCGGCCGTGTCGGCCTCGGCGACAGTCTCGGTCAGTCCGATTGACCGAAAGTACGAGAATGCAATGGTTTCGGGCGATCCCCGCTCGCGGATCGGCGCGCAGGCAACGCTCCGAGCGGTCATGAGGCGCGCGAGCACCTGTCCGAGGGCATCGATGTTGCCCAGGTCTCAGGCGTCGACGCTGGAGCCGGCCCTGCTGGCGGCAAAATGGCCGCCACGTTCAGATCGGGGCTGACGGACTTGTGCGCACCCCCGCCCCGCGGACAGGGTGTGGTGATCACCGCAATCACGGCGGGAATATTTCAACGCAGCACGGCGCCAGCTGGCTGGCCACTGTGGACACCCGAGGTATGCGAGGCCGGCACCATGTCTGTGCTCGACCCGAGACCTCCCGGCCCGACGTACCCAGGCGGGGTGACCCCGGCTACCGAGGTGAAGCCGACACATCCGGACCCGCGATACCATTGATCGTCGGGTTTCGCCGACGAATACCGCCAGGCCTACGGCGTCGAGTCGATCTGCCAAGTCCTTTCCACGCAGGGGATCCAGATCGCGCCGGGAACCTACCGCAAAGCCCGCCGCAGGCCGGCCTCTCCGCGTGACATCACCGATGCGCACCTGGCCAACGCCCTGCGCAACGTGCAGGACAACCCGCTGGCCGGGCCGCCAAGGCCACAGGGTGGTGCTGTGCACCGTCCGACGAATGATGCGCCAGCTCGGTCTCAACGGCATCGCGCAGGGCAGCAAACAGCAGATCACCATCCGCGCCAAGGACGGTGTGCGCGCCGGCGACCAGCCCAATCGGGACTTCACCGCCGACGCCCCGAACCTGGCGTGGGCGGCGGATTTCACCTATGTCTCGACCTGGACCGGATGGGCCTACGCGGCGTACGCATTCGACGTCTACTCCCTGCCACCGTGGGCTGGACCGCCGCGAGTTCAAAGATGACCGCCCTGGCGGCCAAGGCACTGAACATGGCGATCTCGCAACGCGACCACAACGGGCATCCCGTCGAGCCCGGGCTCATCCACCACGGCGATGCCGGGTCGCAAACGATACGCGTCGGTGGAGATCACTGATTCCCTTGCGCTGCAAGGGTTTATCGGCTTCCATCGGCTCGGTCGGTGACGCCTGCGACAACGCGCTGGCGGTGTCCATCATCGGGTTGTTCACGACCGAGGTTGTCCGCCGCAGCAGTCCGTTCAAGACCTTGGCTGAGGTCGAGTACGCGGTGATGGGATGGGTCGACTGGTACAACAACGCCCGTCTGCGCTCCCGGCTGGGCGCTACCTCACTGCTGCCGAGTACGAGACTGCTTACTACGCTCAACACCCGCCACGCCGACCGGCGCTGGTCTGACACCGAATCCGGTCCCTTACTCGTGACGGTTCAGTTCGCTGCGAGGCGACCGTCCATATCGCCACGATCAACGGGGC
Source organism: Amycolatopsis sp. (assembly GCA_035685725.1). Taxonomy (GTDB): domain Bacteria; phylum Actinomycetota; class Actinomycetes; order Mycobacteriales; family Pseudonocardiaceae; genus Amycolatopsis_E. Next base: position 28,605 of record DASSAD010000350.1, read on the forward strand.
TACGCCTTGGAAAAACGGGCTAACCGTGATGCGGCTGCCACACCTGTGACGGCGCTGTCCCGGTGTCCGAGGTGAACCACGTGTCCGAGGTGTTTCGGGCGTGCCGAACTGGCGACGGGCACGAGGTTGCCCACCGCTTTCACTGATGCGTCGCCGGGCGGATTATTTGTTCGGGCCCGGGTTCACGTGTCCGTACGGCTGTGCTGTGTCAGGTGGTGTTGTGGTGGTCGGCGTGGTCGATGGCGCTGGTGCGGGGTGGTAGTGCGGTTGTCGGTGGTGACGTCGTCGGTGGTGTTGCGGGGTCGGGGACGAGGTGGTGGGAGTCGGGTGGTTCGGTCCGGTCGGGGGTGTTAGTGCGGTGGGGAGTGCCGGTGGCGTCGTGATGGTCTGGGGTTTGGGTCCCCTCGGGCACGTCGGTGGTGTCGGCGTGGTCGGCGGTGTCGGGTCTGTTGTGGTGATGCGGTGTGTCGGTGTGGTGGAGGTGGTGGTGGGGTGGGCCGGTGGTGTGAGCCGTGTTGCGGCGCGGTGTCTGCTCGGGGTCCAGCCACGTCGGGAGGGTCCACCAGGCTTGTTGGTTGCGGATGGTGACCTGCCAGCCGGCCTGGTGAATGGCCCGGTGATGACTCGCACACACCAGGGTGAGATTGTCGATATCGGTGGTGCCGCCGCGGCTCCACCACCGCACGTGGTGCACCGAGGTCCACTTGGGTGCCCGGGTGCAGCCCGGTGCGCTGCAGCCGCCATCCCGCAGCGCCAGCGCGCGTCGTTGGCCGCGAGTCGCGAGGCGGCTTTCGCGGCCGAGGTAGAGGGGTTCGCCGTGCTGGCCGAAGATCGCGGGTACCACCCGTGCCTCACACGCCAGGCGTCGTAGGTCGGCGACATCGTGCAGGCCGGGGATGTCCAGCACCGTGTCGCGCAGCCCCGCCTCCATCTCGGCCACCGTGGTGGTGACAAACAGCACCGCGCGTTCGCCGCCTTGGACGGTGGCGTCCTCGGCGCG
>DASSAD010000351.1:0-5174 GCA_035685725.1 Amycolatopsis sp.
AATCGACACCCTCGGCTACACGCGCAACGGGACCGTCGGGAAGCACGGCCGGATCGACTACACCTTCTCCCGGCACTCGGTCGCGGCCGACGGCACCACGACCGATGACGTGGTCCGGGTGAACGGCTGGTTCGGTTCCAGCACCTACCTGTCCGGTCGGTTGTCCCGGACGCTCACGAGCGTCACGCCGGCGTCACCGGCAGCCACGACCAAGCGATGCGTCTCGAACGCCGTCTCGGTCCACGCCACCCACCCGGCGGGCGTGATGTGGCCGTTCCCGAAGGGCCCGCGGGCGGTCGACTGCTCGAAACTGAAATGCGTCGCGCTCACCTTCGACGACGGTCCCGGCTCGCAGACCGCGCTGCTGCTGCGCATGCTGCGGGAGCAGCACGCCCGCGCCACCTGGTTCGTCCTGGGCCAGATGGTCGCGGCCCACCCGGAAAACCTCCGCCGGATCGCCGCCGCCGGGCACGAGATCGGCAACCACAGCTGGTCACACGAACTGATGACGAGCGTCTCGAATGCCGAGATCCGCAGCCAGTTCGACCGCACGGACGCGATCATCCGGCGCACGATCGGCTATCGCCCGGCGCTGGTCCGCCCGCCCTACGGCGGGATCAACTCCCGGGTGGACGCCGTGCTGCGGGACGAAGGGCACCCGGTGATCCTGTGGGACGTCGACCCGCTGGACTGGCGTGACCGCAACTCCTCGACCGTCGCGTCCCGCGTCCTCAGTCACGTCCACCCGGGGTCGATCGTGCTGATGCACGACATCCACCCCACGACCGTCGGCGCCGTGCCGCGCATCCTCGCGGAACTGGACCGGCGCGGCTACACCTTCGTGACGGTGTCCGAGCTCTACGGCCACCCCCTGCGCGCCGGGACGATCTACAACGGGCGCTGACGCCCAGCGCTGGATCGTGGGTGCCGGACAGGGGTGCGCGCGGGCGGGATACCGCTAGAATCAGCGCCCTGACCGCTCCACGGGGGCGGCCAGCGCGGGTGTAGTTCAATGGCAGAACATCAGCTTCCCAAGCTGACAGTGCGAGTTCGATTCTCGTCACCCGCTCCACGGAGGTAGCCAGACCTCGGTCCGGGGCGTGCTACCGTCTTCGTAGTCGCATCTTTACGATCCACGCCCGTTCCTGACGTCCGCGGATTTGTGAATATCCGCAGGGCAGAGTGCACCTACATTCGACGTGGCCCAGCGCGCCCACAGGGGGCGTCGCGACCGAGCGTCACGGTGCAGACAGGACAAACTGACATGACTCAAGGCATCGTGAAGTGGTTCAACGGCGAGAAGGGCTTCGGTTTCATCGCCGTCGAAGGCCACCCGGATGTTTTTGTGCACTACTCGGCGATCGCCACCCAGGGGTACCGCTCCCTGGAGGAGAACCAGCGCGTCGAGCTCGACATCACGCAGGGCCAGAAGGGCCCGCAGGCGGAGAACGTTCGCCCGATCCAGTAGTACCCGCCAGAACGTCCTCGCCCCGGCTCGCTATCGCAGCCGGGGCGAGTGCATGTCCGGGGCACACTGCCGGTAGGTCGCCCCGCAGTTTCTGACGTGTCATCACGCGGAGCACTGGGCGGTCACCAGCCACCTCGTCAGCGCTTTCCGCCGCGGAGGACCCCCTGGACAACCCGTCCCTGACCGTGCTCGCGCTGCTCGGCCTCGCCGCGCTCGCGGCGGGTTTCGTCGACGCGGTGGTCGGGGGCGGCGGCCTGGTTCAGCTTCCCGCGTTGCTGCTCGGGCTGCCGGACGCGTCGCCCGTGAACGTGCTCGCGACCAACAAGCTGTCCTCGATCTGCGGCACCACCGTCAGCTCCGCGACCTACTACCGTCGCGTCCGTCCCGACCCACGGACGTTCCTCCCGCTGATGGCGCTAGCGTTCGTGGGCTCCGCGCTCGGGGCCGGGGTCGCGTCACGGTTCTCGCGGGACGCCTTCGACCCGATCGTCCTGGTCGTTCTCGTTGTCGTCGGCGCCTATGTGGTGCTCCGGCCCGCCCTGGGCGAGACGACGGCCCTGCGTTTCGCGGGGCACCGGCACGTCGGCATCGCGACGGCCACCGGGTTCGTCATCGGTTTCTACGACGGCGCCCTCGGCCCGGGGACGGGGAGCTTCTTCGTCTTCGCCCTGATCGGGCTGCTCGGCTATTCGTTCCTCGAGGCGTCGGCCAAGGCACGCCTGGCGAACTGGGCGACGAACCTGGCCGCGCTCTGCGTGTTCGTGCCGCAGGGGGCGGTCGTCTGGCGTGTCGGTCTGGTCATGGGGGCCTGCAACCTGGCCGGCGGGTACCTCGGGGCCCGGACCGCGGTCGCGCGGGGCAGCCGATTCGTCCGTGTCTTCTTCCTCGTGGTGGTCACGGCTTTCGCCGTGCGGATCGCCGGGGACGTCGGCGGACTCTGGTGAAGATCCCTCGTGTCGACCCGGAAACACCGGGGTAAGGACCTCTCCGGAGGTCCCAGTGAGGCAGCGCGCGGTAGCCGCATGGAGCGCCCTCCTGCTGCTGTCCGGGTTGCCGGCCGCCTGCAACGACGACTCGAGCCAGGTGACGCTCAACCTCTACACGGCGGCCGACGGCGCGGATCAGTATGCGGCGGCGGCTGCCGACTGCACGGTGGCCGCGAACGGGCGCTACGTAATCCGCCACCACACGCTGCCCCGGCAGGCCGACGACCAGCGGCTCCAGCTGGCGCGACGGATCGTCGGTCGCGACAGTGCACTGGACATCGTCGGCCTCGACGTCACCTGGACGGCCGAGTTCGCCGAAGCCGGTTGGATCGAGCCGCTGCCCGGCGACGTCGCGGACCGCGTGCGGAAGGGGACGCTCGCGGGCCCGCTGCAGACCGCGACGTGGAAGGACCAGCTCTACGCGGCCCCGCTGAACACGAACACACAACTGCTCTGGTACCGGAAGGACCTGATGCCCGGCGGGCAGCCGCCGCGAACGTGGGACGAGCTGATCAACACCGCGCAGAGCCTCGCGGACCACCACCGGCCCAGCTGGATCGAGACGCAGGCGAACCAGTACGAGGGCATCACGGTCTGGTTCAACACGCTGCTCACCAGCGCCGGCGGACGGATCGTCGGCGACGACGGCAAAACGGTGACCCTCGATCAGGGCGACGCGGCCCGCCAGGCTCTCGACATCATGGCGAGGGTCGGATCGGCCCGCGGCGCGGACCCGTCGCTGTCCCAGCGCGATGAGGGCACGTCGCGGCTCGCGATGGAATCCGGCAAGGCCGCCTTCGAGGTCAACTACCCCTTCGTCCTGCCCGGCATCGCCGACAACGGCGGCAGAGCCTTCCTCGACGAGAACGGGAATCCGACGGACCGCGACACCGGACGCACGGTGCAGGACGAGTTCGCCTGGGCCCCGTACCCGCAGGTGGATCCGAACCGGCCCGCGACCGTGACGATCGGCGGGTTCAACCTCGCCGTGCCGACGACGAGTGAGCACCCCGGCGAAGCTTTCGCCGCGATCGAATGCCTCCGCGACCGCGACAACCAGTTGCGCAACGCCGTGGAGGCGGGAGTTCCGCCGACCCTGGGCGACCTCTACGACGACGCGAAGTTCCAGCAGGAGTACCCGGCCTGGCAGGCCATCAAGGCTTCGTTGGACAACGCCGGGGTCCGGCCGGCGTCCCCGGCCTACCAGTCGATCTCGACCGTGCTGTCGGCCGACCTGAGTCCGCCGGCGGCGATCGATCCCGCCAAGGACGTCGCCGAGCTGACCGGCAAGGTCGAGGACGCCGTGGAGTCGAAGGGACTGGTGCCATGACGACCGTCGCGCCGGCACCGCCACCGCCGGCCCGCGTGCCCGCGGTTCCGGCCGAGCAGAGGTCGCAACGTCGGCTCGCCCTGCTCCTGTGCGCACCCGCGGTCGTGGTGATGGTCGCGGTCACCGCTTATCCCATCGGCTACGCCATCTGGCTCTCGCTGCAGCGCTACGACCTCCGGTTCCCCGACGACCGTGAGTTCGTGGGCTTTGACAACTACACGGCGGTTCTGACGGACCATTACTGGTGGACGGCGCTCGCGGTGACCGCCGGCCTGACCGTCGTCTCCGTCGTGATCGAGCTGGTGCTCGGGTTCGCCCTGGCCCTGCTCATGCACCGCACGATCGTTGCGCGCAACACCGTCCGGACGGTGCTGCTGATCCCGTACGGGATCGTCACGGTCGCCGGCGCATTCAGCTGGTACTACGCGTGGACACCCGGCACCGGATACCTGGCGAATCTGCTCCCCGACGACAAGGCACCGCTGACCGAGCAAATCCCCTCGTTGGCGATCGTGGTGCTGGCGGAGGTATGGAAGACGACGCCGTTCATGGCCCTGCTCCTGCTCGCCGGGCTGGCGCTCGTCCCGGACGACCTCCTCCGCGCCGCGAAGGTCGACGGCGCCGGAGCGTGGCAGCGGCTGACGAGGATCACCCTTCCGATGATGAAACCGGCGATCCTCGTCGCCCTGTTGTTCCGCACGCTGGACGCGTTCCGGATCTTCGACAACATCTATGTGCTGACGCGCGGCAACAACGAAACCGGCTCCGTGTCGATCCTCGGCTACGACAACCTGTTCAAGGCCTTCAACCTCGGCATCGGTTCTGCGATCAGCGTGCTGATCTTCGCCTGCGTCGCCCTCATCGCCTTCCTGTTCGTGAAGGTCTTCGGCACCGCCGCCCCGGGCGCGGACGACGGGACGAGGCGCTGATGGCGACGATCACGGCGCCGGCAACCCATCGGGCACGCGCGGGATCAACCGATCCGCTGTCGAAGAAACTGGGCTGGTCGACGCTGAACCTGCTCGCGGTCCTGTACGCCGTCATTCCCGTGCTCTGGATCGCCAGTCTCTCGTTCAAGCCGGCGGCGAGCGTCACCGACGGGAACTTCGTCCCCCGCGACTGGACGCTCGACAACTACCGGTCGATCTTCGACACGTCCGAGTTCACGCGCGCGCTCATCAACTCGATCGGCATCGCGCTGATCGCGACCACGCTGGCCGTGGTCATCGGAACGATGGCCGCCTACGCGATCGCGCGGCTGGACTTCCCGGGAAAGAAGTTGCTGATCGGGATGTCGTTGATGATCGCGATGTTCCCGCAGGTGTCGCTGGTGAGCCCGATGTTCGACATCGAGCGCCGGGTGAACCTCTTCGACACCTGGCCGGGCCTG
>DASSAD010000352.1:0-6363 GCA_035685725.1 Amycolatopsis sp.
GTTGTGCCGAAGTTGTCCACTTCAACAACGCGGGAGCCGCGCTCCCGCCCGCCCCGGTGACCGACACCGTGATCGGCCATCTTCGCGCCGAGTCCGTCCGGGGCGGGTACGAGGCCGCCGCCGACGCGGCCGGACGCCTCGGGGCCGTGTACTCCTCGTTGGCACGCCTCCTGAACGCCTCCGCCGACGACATCGCGCTGACGGACAACGCCACGCGCTCCTGGCAGGCGGTTTTTTACGCGCTCCGTCTCGGTCCGGGCGACAAGATCCTCACCGGCCGCGCGGAATACGCCAGCAACGCCATCGCCTACCTCCAGTCCGGCGCGCGGGTCGAGGTCGTCGGGGACGACGAAACCGGCCAGCTCGACGTCGCCGACCTGGCGCGCCGGATCGACGACCGGGTCAAGCTGATCTCGATCAGCCACGTGCCCACCCACGGCGGCCTGGTCAACCCCGCCGAGGCGGTCGGCGCCCTCGCCCGACGGGCCGGGATCCCCTTCCTGCTCGACGCCTGCCAGTCCGCGGGACAGCTGGAGCTCGACGTGACCCGCCTGCGCTGCGACGCGCTTACCGGGACCGGACGCAAGTACCTGCGCGGCCCCCGCGGCACCGGATTCCTCTATGTGCATCCCCGCCTGCGCGCGCGGCTGGAACCGGCGATGCTCGACCTGCACTCCGCGGTCTGGACGGCGCCGGGCAGCTACGAGGTCGCCGACTCGGCCCGCCGGTTCGAGGTGTGGGAGCGGAACGTGGCCGCCACGCTCGGGCTCGGGGCGGCTGTGGACTACGCGCTGGCGATCGGGTTACCGGCGATCGAGGCCCGGATCTGCGAGCTGGGCGCGCGGCTGCGCGCGATGCTGTCCGGGATCGACGGAGTGCGCGTCCACGACCGGGGCGAACGCCGGTGCGGGATCGTCACGTTCAGTGTCGCCGGGCTGTCCCCGGGGGAGGTTCATGCCCGCCTGGGTCACGCGAAGATCAACACCTCGGTCACCGACCGGACCTCGGCACGGTTCGACTTCGCGTCGCGCGACCTGCCCGAGGCGGTGCGCGCCTCGGTGCACTACTACAACGACGACGCGGAGCTGGCGCTGCTCGCCGAAGAGGTCGGACGTCTCCGCCCGTGACGCCGGGGCGGGCGGGCCGGGCCCGCCCGCCCCGGTGCCGCGTCAGGACGCGGGCGTGATCGTGGCGGGAGTGGTCAGGACGCGGTCGTGGCCGAGTACCCGGACCGGACCGGTGAGTTCGAAGGACGCCGTGCACGGCAGATCCCCCGCGGACGGGCCGACGAACACCTCGATCGTGCCTGGCTCGACGATCCGGCGCAGGTCCAGACCAGTGAAGCCGGTCCGGTCGGCGTGCACCGAGAACGTCACGCGTGCGCGCCGCCCCGGCTCGAGCGCGACCCGGGCGAACCCGGCCAGCTGCCGGACCGGCCGGGTGACCTGGGCCTGCTTGTCGTGCAGGTACAGCTGGACGATCTCCTCGCCGGCGCGGTCCCCCGTGTTGGCCACCTGGACCGAAACGGCGACCTCCCCGTCGGTCGCCACCTCGGCCGAGCTCAGTTCCAGGTCCGAGTACTCGTAGCTGGTGTAGGAGATCCCGTGGCCGAACGGGAACAGCGGCGACGGGTCGAGGTTCGAGATGCCCTCGCTGTTCCCGCCCAGCGGCGGGTGCAGGTAGGTGCCCGGCGACCCGCCCGGCACCCGCGGCACCTGCACCGGCAGCTTCCCGGTCGGCATCACGCGGCCGGAAAGCACCCCGGCCAGCGCGGCGCCGCCCTCGACCCCCGGCATGAACGCCTGGACGAGCGCGGCGGCCCGGCCGGCGGCGCTCCCGAGTGCGTAGGGCCGTCCCGACACCACGATCACCACCAGCGGGGTCGAGGTGGCCAGCAGTGCGGCGAGCAGTTCGTCCTGGACACCGGGAAGCCGCAGATCAGCCGCGTCACAGCCTTCGCCGGAGGTCCCTTCCCCGAACAGCCCCGCGCGGTCGCCGACGACGGCGACGCACAGATCGGCCTCGCCGGCCGCGGCCACCGCTTCGGCGAAGCCGGAGGTGTCCTCCTCGCGGATCGGGCAGCCGGTGTGCGCGGTGATCTCGGCGGCGGGCAGCTCGGCACGCAGGGCGTCGAGCAGTGACGTCACCTCCAGGCCGGAACCGAACTCCGGATGCCTGGGCAGCACGTGGTTGGCGAACGAATAGCACCCCAGGAAGGCGAGCGGGTCGTCGGCGCACGGCCCGACCACCGCGATCCGGTTCGGGCTCCGCAGCGGAAGGGTGCCGTCGTTTTCCAGCAGCACCACCGACTTCTCCGCCATTTCGCGCGCCAGCTCACGGTTGCCCGGCGAGTCGAGATCGGTCCCGGCCGCCACCACCGGCGTCCAGCCCTCGTCCAGCAACCCCAGCTCGGCCTTCTGCCGCAGCAGCCTGCGCACCGAACGGTCCACAAGGGACTCCTCGACCTCGCCGGAGCGGACCAGCTCGGTCAGTTCCTTGCCGTAGCACAAGGTGTCGGGCAGCTCGACGTCGACGCCCGCGGACAGGGCGAGCGCGCCCGCCTCCCCGACGCTGCCGGCGATCCGGTGCATGGTCTTGAGGAAGGCGATCGACCAGTAGTCCGAGACCACCACCCCGTCGAATCCCCATTCCTCGCGCAGCATCCCGGTGAGCAGCCGCTGGTGCGCCGAGGTGGGCACCCCGTCCACATCGACGTAGGCGGCCATCACCGAACGGGCGCCGCCCTCGCGCAGGGCCATCTCGAACGGCGGCAGGATCACGTCGCGCAGCTCGCGCTCCCCGATCGTCACCGGCGCGTGGTTGCGCGCGGCGCGTGAAGCGGAGTATCCGGCGAAATGCTTGAGGGTCGCGATGATCCCGGCGCCTTCGAGCCCGTGGACGTAGGCCGAACCCAGCATGCCGACCAGATAAGGGTCTTCGCCGAGAGTCTCCTCGACGCGCCCCCACCGGTAGTCGCGCACGACGTCGAGCACCGGCGAGAGCGCCTGGTGCACACCGACCCGGCGCATGTCGTCGCCGATCCTGCCGGACATCCGCTCGACCAGCGCGGGATCGAAGGTCGCGGCCCACGCCAGCGCCGTCGGGTACACCGTGGCGCCGAGTGTGGTGAAACCGGTCAGGCATTCCTCGTGCACGATCGCCGGCACGCCGAGCCGGGTTTCGGCCACGATTTCCCGCTGCATCGCGACGACGCGGGCGGCACCTTCGGCGGCGGTCACCGGCGCGGTGCCGAACACGCGGGTGATGTGCCCGAGCCCGTCGGCCCGCGCCTGGTCGAACGGGACCCCGCCCCGGGCGAAGACGTCCTGCATCGGGGCGACGTTGCCGGTGATCTCCTCGTTGCCGGGCCAGGCGCTGCCCAGCTGAGCGACCTTTTCTTCGAGGGTCATCTCGGCCAGCAACGCTTCCACCCGCTCCGGGAGGGAAACCGAGTTGTCACGCCAGTTCAATGAATCTCCTTCTCACGGTGGCGACCTCGCGCGCCGGCAAGCAGACCCGGCCGTCGTAGCGCGGTGCCTTCTGTGCGGGCCTTCTGTGCTGGCCTGCTGTGCTGGCCTGCTGTTGCGGCCTTCGGTGCGGCTTCCTAGTCACCACCGAGCCGCGCGGTGGAGCCGCGCACGACGAGGTTCGTGGCGAGTTCGACGTGGTGCGAGTCGAGCGTTTCCCCGGCGATGAGCCGGAGCAGCGTGCGCACCGCGACGCGTCCCATGTCTTCCAGGGGCTGGCGGACCGTGGTCAGCGCCGGCGTGGCCAGCGACGCCATGACGGTGTCGTCGAAGCCGACGATGCTGAGATCGTCGGGCACCCGCAGCCCCCGGCGCCGCGCCGCCTCCATCACGCCGAGCGCGGTGGCATCGCTCGCGGCGAACACCGCGGTGGGCGGGTGCGGCAACGCCATGAACCGAGTACCCATCTCCAGCCCGTCGTCGTACCGGAAAGCGCCGTGCCGCAGCAGATCCGGCTCGACGCGCACGCCCGCGTTCTCCAGCGCCGCGCGGTAACCGCCCAGCCGGGCCTGGCTGCAGGAGGCCTGCACCGGGCCCCCGGCGAAGGCGATGCGCCGGTGCCCGAGGTCCAGCAGATGCTCGGCGGCGGCGATACCGCCCAGCCAGTTGGTGGCGCCGACGCTGGTCACCTCCACGCGCGGCAGGTTCAGCGGATCGATCACCACCAGCGACAGGCCGGCCCTGGCGAATCCCTCGACCTGGGCCAGGCTCAGCTCGGAGGTGACCACGATGAGCCCTTCGCGCCCGCTGCTCTTCAGGCGCTGCGCCCAGCTGTTCTCCGGCGTCAGCGGGCCGCGGTGCTCGGCGTCGGGCAGCCTGGTCACCACCACGTCGACCGCGGCCTCCGCGGCGGCCTCGGTGACGCCACGGAGAAGTTCGAGCGCGTACGGGCTGACCAGGTCGTCGAACACGAGGTCCACGACCCTGGCCGGCGGAACGACCCGGCGCCCCGCCTGCGGCACATAGCCGAACTCGCGGAGCACTTCCTCGACGCGCGCTCTGGTCGAGGCGGAAACATCGCCCCGGCCGTTGAGCACTTTCGATGCGGTCGGCAGGGACACCCCGGCGGCGTCGGCGACCATGGCGAGCGTCGGTCGCTTTCCAGCAGCCACGGCAACCTCCCAACAATTTCGGACGCTCGCTGGCGAGCGATAGCCGGCCAGAACATTCGCGGTCGGCCGCGGCCAGGTGGCGGAACGGCCCCACCCTGCGCGTCTCACCCTTTGCTACCAGCCTGGACAGGCGTCTCATGATGATCTATCGGAAAAATTTCGGCTCAGTATAGCTGGGATTTCTAGGGGCGGGCAGCCCCTTGACGGACGACACGGACGGGTTTATTTTCCGTCCACTACTTCGATTCTTTCGAAAGTTTTCGACCTTCGACGGGGAAGGCGTATGAGGATGACACTGGGCAAGCGGCGCAGAGCGCTCGCGGCGGTCGCACTGGCCGCACTGCTGACCATCACCGCCGCCTGCGGTTCGAACGGGCCCGGTAGCTCGGGCGGCGGTGTGTCCGCGTGGGCGCTCACCGGCGGCGACGAACAGACCTTCCGCACCTCGTTCCAGAGCGGGAACATCAACGGACAGTTCTTCGGCAACGACGCCTACAAGCAGAAGATCCGCTCCGCCGTCGGCGCCAACGAAGCACCCACCCTGCTCTTCAGCTGGGGCGGCGGCGGGATGCTCAAGTCCTGGGTGGACGCCGGCAAGGTCTACGACATGTCCGCCGACATCCAGGCCAACCCCACCATGGCCAGCAGGTACCTGCCCTCGGTCTACAAGGCGGGCCTGATCGACGGCAAGACCTACTCCCTGCCGGCCAACAGCATCCAGCCGGTCCTGCTGTTCTACAACAAGGATCTCTTCGCCCAGATCGGCGCGCAGCCGCCGAAGACCTGGGACGACCTGATGGCGCTGGTGCCCCGGTTCAACGCGGCCGGGATAGCCCCGCTGTCCATCGGCGGGCAGAGCAAGTGGCCCCAGCTGATGTGGGAGGAATACCTCGTCGACCGCATCGGCGGCCCCCAGGTGTTCAACGCGATCGCCGACAACAAGCCCAACGCCTGGTCCGACCCCGCGGTCGCCAAGGCCAACACGATGATCCAGCAACTCGTGGACGCGAACGGCTTCGTCCGGGGCTTCAACTCGATCGCCACCGACAGCAACGCCGACACCGCGCTGCTCTACACCGGCCGGGCCGCGATGTACCTGATGGGCTCCTGGGCCTACCCGACGATCAAGCAGGCCGATCCCGGCTTCGCCGCCACCAAACTCGGCTACACGACCTTCCCGACCGTGGCCGGCGGAACCGGCTCGCCCACCGACATCGTGGGCAACCCCGCGAACTACTGGTCGATCTCGGCCAACGCCAGCGACGCGCAGAAGCAGGCCGCGGTGAGCTATCTCCGCGACAACGTGATGAACGACTCCTATGTGGACAGTCTGCTCGGTTCCGGCTCGGTGCCGCCGATCAACGGCATCCAGGACAAGCTGGCCAAGACCGCCGACCCGCAGTACCTGACCTACGTCTACGACCTGGCGGCCAACGCGCCGACCTTCCAGATGTCCTGGGACCAGGCGCTGTCCACCGGTCAGGCCGACACCCTGCTCACCAACCTCGATCAGCTCTTCGGCAAGCAGATCACCCCCGGGCAGTTCGCCGCGAACATGAACGCCACGATCGGTAAATGAGCGGCACATGAGCGAGGGAGCAACCGCGATCCTCGGTGAGGATTCCAGCGCACCCCCACGCGGTAGGCGGGCGGCCCCGGCGATCCGGGGCCGCACCGGGCCCAGCCCGCTGATGGTGGTGCCCGCGCTCGCGTTCTTCACCGTC
>DASSAD010000353.1:0-6707 GCA_035685725.1 Amycolatopsis sp.
GTGCGATGCGCGAGGATGTCGTTCGCGCTCAACGAAGCCAAGAAACGCGGGTAGTTTCCGAGGAGTAGTCGCCATCGACACCGGTCAGCTGATCGCAGGGCACTATCGCCTCGTTGAGCACATCGGCAGCGGCGCCATGGGCGTCGTGTGGCGCGCGGTCGACGAACGCCTGGAACGCTCGGTGGCGGTGAAGCAGATCCTCGCTCAGCCGGGCATGTCCGAGACCGAGCGCAACAACATGCGCCAGCGAGCGATGCGCGAGGCGAAGAACGCCGCACGGTTCCAGCATCCGAACGCCATCGTGGTGTTCGACATCGCCGAACACGGCGGCGACCCGTGCCTGGTCATGGAATACCTGCCCTCGCGCAGCCTGTCCGCGGTGCTCGCCGAGCAGACCACGCTGCCGCTCGCGCAGGTCGCCAGGATCGGTGAGCAGGTCGCCGCCGCGCTGGTCGCCGCGCACCGCGCCGGCATCGTGCACCGGGACATCAAACCCGCCAACATCCTCATCGACGAGACGGGCACCGCCAAGATCACCGACTTCGGCATCTCGCGCGCCGCCGGGGATCTGACGCTGACCCAGACCGGGCTGATCGGCGGCACGCCCGCCTATCTCGCCCCCGAGCTGGCGCGCGGCTCGGACCCCTCCTCCGCCTCCGACGTCTTCTCCCTCGGGGCGACGCTCTACCACGCGCTGGAGGGCCAGCCGCCCTACGGCAACAGCACCAACCAGCTGGCGCTGCTCTACACCGCGGCGAACGGCCAGGTCATCCCGCCGCGCCAGTCCGGCAAGGCGACCGCGCTGCTGATGAACCTGCTGCGCGTGGAACCCGACGAACGGCCCAGCATGGCCGAAGCGCGGGACAGGCTCGCGGCGTTGGCCTACGCCGAACCCGAGTCCGGCGCCGGTGGCACGCTGCTGCAGCCCCCGCACCAGTCCCCGTTGTCCACGACCGGCCGGCAGCCCGCCATCCCCGCCGATCCGCCGCAGTCCACCGAACGGCCGCCGTGGCAGCGTGTGGAGGGTGCCGGCGGCGCCGGAAACGCCAATGTGGCCGGTGGGATCGGCGCGACGGCCGCGCAACCGTCCCGGCTGCGGAACCCGACGGCGGCGTTCATCCCGTCGGCGCGGCCGCCGGTCCGGCCCGGGTCGTCGCCGGACGCCGCCAAGCGCAAGGGCATCCTGATCGGCTCGCTCGCCGCGGGCGTCGTCGTGATCACGGTCGTGGTGTTCGTGATCCTCAGCTCCATGAACTCGAGTGACGGCGGTGCCCACCAGGCCGCCGGCGGGACCGCCACCAACACCCCGCAGAGCGTCCCCAGCTCGTCGTCGCCGAGCCCGTCGAGTCCCGCGACCCCCTACGCGCTCGGCCAGACACCCAATGCCGGAACGATCAACATCGGGTCGGCGGGCCAGTTCGTCAACACCTTCCTCAGCTCGGTGGGAAGCGCGTCCGCCTATGCCCAGCTGACTCCGGCGGCGCAGCAGGTCTACGGCTCCCAGGCGGCGTTCGCCGAGTACTGGGCCCAGCACACCATCGAGGGCTGGGGACAGATCCTCGCCGACCAGGGCGTCAGCCCGGACGGCTCGGTCGAAATGTTCATGAACGTGCACGGGATAGCCGGACGCCCGCACTGGCGGGTCGTCAGCACCGCGAGCGGGATGGAGATCGACGCCAACACTCAGCTGTTCGGATGAGCTAGTGTGACCGCATGGCCGACAGCGAACCGGCGTACCGCCATCGCTTCGAGGAAGACCTGATCGGACTGGACCCGGCCGACCCCGAGGCGCAGGCCTTCGCGGCCCACCTGGACCGCATGGAACGCTGCGGGCCCACGTTCACCATCGAGGCATCGCTGGAGGGCGTGTCCGACTTCGCGGACTCCAGCAACCGCGCGACGGGACTGCGCTGGTGGCTCGCGGCCCTCATCGCCGCGCTCATCGTGTTCGGCGTGGCGGTCAGCGCCTGGCACATCATCATCGCGGCACTGGCCTGGCTATCGAGCTGACGCGGCCGGAGTAGATTCGAGGTATGAAACCCGGTACCGAATCCACCCCGCGCGTGGTGAAGTCCGAGCAGGAGTGGCGCGCCGAGCTGACGCCGCAGGAGTACGCGGTGCTCCGGCAGGCGGGCACCGAGCGGCCGTTCACCGGCGAATACACCGACACCAAGACCGAAGGTGTCTACGAGTGCCGTGCCTGCGGCGCCGAACTGTTCCGCAGCGACACCAAGTTCGAAAGCCACTGCGGCTGGCCGTCGTTCTACGACCCGGCCGACAGCGACGCGGTCATCGTGCGTAAAGACAGCACCCTGGGCATGGTCCGCGTCGAAGTGCTGTGCGCCACCTGCCACAGCCACCTCGGGCACGTGTTCGAGGGCGAGGGCTACGGCACGCCGACGGACCAGCGTTACTGCATCAACTCGATTTCGCTCAAGCTGGTGCCGTCCCGGTAACGACGAAGTCCCGTCATCGGGGACGCGCCGTCTCCGCGGGAAAGGCGTGAAGCTGGGCGAGAAGGTGCGCCCGCTGTTCGACTCCTACGCTGTCGAAAACCCGAAACCGGTGGACTCGCGTGCCCGCGAAGGCGTGGAGTTGTTCGCGGAATGGCTTGTCACGCGAGGAGAACGCACCGCGCCGCGAAGGTGGTTCTCACCACTGCGCCGGATCACTGCCTGGTAGGTGGGGGCCATGGGCCCAGCCGGGGTTCGCGGCGGGCAGGGCGCCCGGAACACGGACATGGGTCACCTCGCCGAACGGGCTCGGCGAGGTGACCAGCAGGCCGGAGACGTCCAACTCGGGCGGATCCGCGGCGACATCGACGGCACCCACGGCACCCACGGCACCGGCGGCCTGTCGCCCGAGCGAATCCAGCCACCACCCCGTGCGGGCCAAGGAAAGCCGGGCCCGCCAGCTCCCGCCCTCGACCGCCCGCCGCCGCAGCGCGGTCATCGCCGCCGCGGCGGCGAGCCAGCCCGTGGCGTGGTCCAGTGCCTGCGCGGGCAGCGGCACCGGCCGCCCTGGCTCCCGGCATCGGGCACCGCCCTCCGCCGCGATGCCCGATGCCATCTGCACCAGGCTGTCGAACCCGCGCCGGGTCGCCCACGGCCCTTCCCAGCCGTAGGCGCCGAGGTCCACCACGACGATCCCCGGCCGCGCCCGGGCAAGGTTCTCCGCGCTGAAACCCCGCCGCGCCAGCGCTCCGGGACGAAACGACTGCACGAACACGTCGGCCTCGCCGACCAGTCGCCAGAGCCGGTCCCGGTCCGCGGGCGTACGCAGGTCGAGCCGCGCGGATCGCTTGCCCAGCCCGGTGTCGATCACCAGCGGGGGCACGACCGGGAGGTGTGCGGCCCCGATGTGCAGCACGTCCGCGCCATGGGCGGCGAGCGCGCGGCCGGCGACCGGACCGGCGATCACGTGGGTCAGTTCGAGTACTCGCACCCCACCCAGTGGTCTGTCCGAACGGGCCACCGCGCGGGCCGGCGCCGGCGCGATCGGCGCCAGATCCACCAGCGGCGCGGCCGCGAGCGCGCGACCCTGCGGATGATCCCGCCATTCCTGCCTGCCGCGCATCGCGGCCGCGGCGCCGCCCTCGGCGATCACGGATTCCTGCACGTCCCACGCCGTCCGACGGGCCACGGCCGCGGTGACGGCTTCGCGCTCGTGCGGCGCGTTCAGCGCCCGGCACGCCGCGTCGGCATGCCGCGGATAGTTGCAGTGCAGCCGGACCCACCCGTCCGCGGCGCGATAGTCGCCGGAGAGAGCGGCCCACACGTCTCCCGGTGGCTCGCCGTCCACCCGCAGATAACGCTCACTGCGGAAGGCCGCCGCGGCGTGCCGCCGGTCCACCGACACCCGGCCCGGCTCGATCCCGGTGAGCCGCAGCAGTTCCGCGGCCGCCAGGGTGGCCACACCGATCGCGGCAGCGGCCGCCTCAGCGACCCGGAACGGGCCCGGCAGCACGCTTTCCTCGCCGGAGACGTCCAGCGCCGCCGGTCGAAGGCGCTCCCCCGTCAACCCCTGCCAGACCTCACCGGCGGCGTCCACCGCGGCACCCGTCAGACCGGGAGGCCGGTCACGGCAGGTTGGCGATCAACTCGGCCGGCGGGACACGGGTCCCGGTGTAGAACGGTGTCTCCTCCCGCACGTGCCGCCGCGCCTCGGTCGCCCGCAGGTGGCGCATCAGGTCGACGATCCGGTGCAGCTCGTCGGCCTCGAAGGCCAGGATCCACTCGTAGTCGCCGAGGGCGAACGAAGCCACCGTGTTCGCCCGCACGTCCGGGTAGTCGCGGGCCTCCTTGCCGTGGTCGGCCAGCATCTTGCGACGCTCGTCGTCGGGCAGCAGGTACCAGTCGTACGACCGGACGAAGGGGTAGACGCAGATGTACTTGCGCGCCTCCTCGCCGGCGAGGAACGCGGGGATGTGGCTCTTGTTGAACTCGGCGGGCCGGTGCAGCGCGAACTGGCTCCACACCGGCGTCGAAACCCGGCCGAGCGGGGTGCGGCGGAACCCGGTGTAGGCCGCCTGGACCTGCTCGGCCTCCTCGGCGTGCCACCAGATCATGAAGTCGGCATCGGCCCGCAACCCCGCGACGTCGTAGACCCCGCGAACCACGACTCCCTTGCCCTCGAGCGCGTCCAGGTACTCGGTGGTCTCCCGGGCCGCCGCGCCGCGGTCGTCGGGAAGACGACCCGGCTCGACGCGGAAGACCGACCAGGCCGTGTAGCGAACGCTGTCGTTGAGCTCGTTGTAGTTCAGGCGCGCCATAACCTCATCATGGCACTTCGTGGACGCCTTCAGCGCGCGGGTGCGGGCGTGGTCGACGCGATTTTCGCCACCGCCGCGTCGGCCGTCGCGATGCACGCGGGAATCCCGACACCGTGCAGGAGCGCCCCGGTGATCGCCAGCCCCGGAACGTCGTCGACCGCGCGCTCCACCCGCTCGACGAGATCCAGATGTCCCACGCCGTACTGCGGCAAACCGCCGCCCCAGCGCGTGACCCGCACGTCCAGCGGTTCGGCGGTGACCCCGGTGAGCTCGGCGAGATCGGCCCGCACCAGCCGTACCAGTTCGTCGTCGTCCCCGTTCAGCGCCCCGGGTTCGCCGAACCGTCCGACCGACCCGCGCAGGAACACTCCGTCCGCCCCCAGGTGCGCCCACTTCCGGCTGGAGAACGTGAAGGCCTTCGCGGCGAACGGGGTGCCGTCCGCGTGCTGTTCCCCCGCGCCGATCAGCACACCGGAGGCATCGGGCAGCTCGGTGCCGGGTGGCAGCGCCAGCGCGACCACCGCCATCGAAGCCAGCTGGATCTCGGCGAGCGCCTCGGCCGCGCGCGGCACCACGCCGTCGAGCAGCTTGCGCGCCGCCGGAGCGGGCACCGCGAGCACCACGGCGTCGAAGTCGGTCACCTCGGCCACCACGGCCTGGCCCACCTCGAGCCGCCAGCCGGCCGGAAGCCGCCGCAGCGCACGCACCGGTGCCGCCAGGCGGACCTCGGGCCGGGCCAGCTCGGCCAGCCGGTCGACCAGCCCGCCGAGTCCACCGGTCAGCGTGCCGAACACCGGCGCCGGGCTCGATCCCGGCGGGGGTGCCGCGGGCAGCAGCGCCGCGGCCGCGGCGGTCACCGAATCGACGCCCCGGTCCAGCGCCGAAGCCAGCGCGGGCACCGTGGCCCGCAGACCGAGGCCATCCGCGCCGCCCGCGTAGACACCGCCCAGCAGCGGGTCCACCAGCCGGTCGACCAGTTCGTCGCCGAACCGGGCACGCAAGAGCTCGCCGAGCGCGACATCCTTGCCGTCCAACGAGATCGCGGGCAGGTCCGCTTCCGCCGCGACCAGCGCGCGCCCCCGCTCGGAAAGCACGTCGGCCACGGCTTCGACCGAGCCGGGGACGCCCATCACGGTGCCCCCGGGCAGCCCTACCTGGCGCCCCCCGGCGCGCAGCCGCGAGCGCGCCCGGGTGGGATGCACCAGCTCACCGGCCAGCCCGACCTCGTTGATCAGCCCGATGGCTTCCGGTCGGCGCGCCAGGAAGGCCTCGGCTCCGACGTCGAGACGGCGGCCCCCGACCTCCAGGGTGCGCAGCTTCCCGCCCAGCTCGCCGGTCGCCTCGAAGACGGTGATGGTCGCGGCGTCCCCGAGCAGGACACGAAGGCGATAGGCGGCGGCGAGTCCCGAAATACCGCCGCCGATGACCGCGACGCGCCCGGGCTTGTCCAGCCGCTCGGTCACCGCGCGACCCGTCGGCCGCGGAAGTCGTTCATCACGCCTCCAGACTGTGCACGAGCTCGACCACGCGGGTCAGCACCTCCGGGTCGGTCCCCGGCGGCACGCCGTGCCCGAGGTTGAAGATGTGCCCGGCCGCGGCACGCCCTTCGGCGGCGATGCGGCGCACCTCGTCCTCGATCACCGACCAGGACGCGTGCAGCAGGGCCGGGTCCAGGTTGCCCTGCACCACCGGGGCCGGCTCGCCGGCGGCGGTCAGCCTCCGCACGGCCTCGTCCAGCGGGATCCGCCAGTCGACGCCGACCACGTCGGCGCCCGCCTCGCGCATCGCGGGCAGCAGTTCGCCCGTGCCCACCCCGAAATGGATGCGGGGCACGCCGTAGTCGGCGAGCCCGCGCAGGACGGCCGCCGAATGCGGCTGCACGAACTCCCGGTACTCGCGCAGCGACAGCGCGCCCGCCCAGGAGTCGAAAAGCTGC
>DASSAD010000354.1:0-4611 GCA_035685725.1 Amycolatopsis sp.
CCCGGTTCTTCGCCGAGCGGGGCGGTGACCCCGGCCGGCCGGGCAAGCGGCATCCGCTGGACGCGCTGCTGTGGCGGTGCGCGCGGCCCGGCGAGCCGTCCTGGGAGTCGGAGCTGGGGGCGGGGCGCCCCGGGTGGCACATCGAGTGCAGCGCGATCGCGGTGAACCGGCTGGGCATGCACTTCGACGTGCAGGGCGGCGGCTCGGACCTGATCTTCCCGCACCACGAGTTCAGCGCCGCGCACGCCGAGGCCCTGTCCGGCGTGCACCCGTTCGCCCGGCACTACGTGCACGCCGGGATGATCGGCCTCGACGGGGAGAAGATGTCGAAGTCGCGCGGCAACCTGGTGTTCGTCTCGCGGCTGCGGGCCGACGGGATCGATCCCGGCGCGATCCGGCTGGCCCTGTTCGCCGGGCACTACCGCACGAACCGCGCGTGGACGGCAGAGCTGCTGACGCAGGCGCAGGAGCGACTTTCCCGGTGGCGCGAAGCGGTGTCGCGGCCGGCGGGACCGGAGGAGGAGCCGGCGGTGGCGCGCCTGCGCGAGCACCTGACCGACGACCTCGACACGCCCAGGGCACTGGCGGCGGTGGACGCGTGGGTGACCGAGGCCCTGCACGGCGACGGCGCCGACACGGCCGCGCCCGCGCTGATCCGGACCGCGGTCGACGGGCTGCTCGGCATAGCACTCTGACCGTCCGGCCGCGCGCGGGTTCCGGCACGGCTTTCCGCGGGGCACCGGGAATATCACCGGGCCCCGCGGCGCTGGTCATGATCAGGTTGGCGGAAGCTGTGAAGGAGTCCCATGGACCTCAGGCTGCGCGGGAAGCGGGCACTGGTCACCGGCGCGTCGAAGGGCATCGGCGCGGCGACGGCCGAGGTGCTCGCCGAGGAGGGTTGCGACGTGCACCTGGTCGCCCGCAGCGCGCCGCTGCTGGAAGACCTCGCGAAACGGCTGCGCGCCGAGCACGGCGCCAAGGTCGAGGTCCATCCGGCGGATCTCCGCGACGCCGACGACCTGGCCGGTGTCGCGCTCGACGTGGACATTCTGGTCAACAACGCGGGCGACATCCCCGGCGGCTCGCTGACGGCGGTCGACGAGGAAACCTGGCGGCACGCCTGGGAACTCAAGGTCTTCGGCTACCTCAACCTCAGCCGGCTCGTCTACGCGAAGATGAAGGCGCGTGGCAGCGGCGTGATCGTCAACAACATCGGCGCCGCCGGGGAACGGCCCAACTTCGACTACATCGCCGGCACCACCGGCAACGCCGCGCTGATGGCGTTCACCCGCGCGCTGGGCGGACGCAGCCTGCACGACGGTGTCCGGGTCGTGGCGGTCAATCCCGGGCCGGTGGAGACCGACCGGATCATCGCGCTGACCAGGGCGCAGGCCCGGAGCCGCTTCGGTGACGAGAGCCGGTACCGCGAGCTGATGGGCGACTACCCGCTCGGCCGTCCCGCCACCGCACGCGAGGTCGCCGACCTGATCGTGTTCCTGGCCTCCGAGCGCTCGGCCTACACCAGCGGTGCCGTGTTCACCCTCGACGGCGGCACCAGCAACGCGTGAGCATCCGGCCGTGTCCGTGATCATGTCCGTGATCGTGTCGTGGCGGCCGGAAGGTCCCTCGGTGGCTACCGTTGGGGAGTGCCCAGTCTCTTCGCCACCAGCGATCTGCATGTGACCCATGACGGCAACGCCCCGGTCGTCGACACGATCAGGCCCGAATCACCGGACGACTGGCTGCTCGTCGCCGGGGACGTGGCGGAGAGCGCCCAGGCCGTGGCCGACACGCTGGCGATGCTCCGGCAGCGGTTCGCCACGGTGGTGTGGGTGCCGGGCAACCACGAGCTGTGGACCACCAACCGGGACGGCCTCGAGTTGCGCGGCGAGGCCCGCTACCGGCACCTGGTCGAGCGCTGCCGCGAGATCGGCGTGCTCACCCCGGAGGACGAGTTCCCGGTCTGGGAGCACGGTTCCCGGCCGCTCACGATCGCGCCGCTGTTCCTGCTCTACGACTACAGCTGGCGCACGCCGCAGGCGGAGCACGTCTCGCTGGAGGCGGCGCTCGACCAGGCCCGCGAGGCCGGGGTCGTGTGCACCGACGAGTATTTCCTGCATCCCGACCCGTATCCGAGCCGGCAGGAGTGGTGCGCGCAGCGGGTGAAGGTCACCGAGCAGCGGCTGGCCGCGATCCCCGAGGACCACAAGACCGTGCTGATGTCCCATTGGCCGCTGCACCGCCATCCGACGGCACCGCTGTACTGGCCGGAATTCGCGCTGTGGTGCGGAACCGAGCGCACCGCCGACTGGCATCTGCGGTACCGGGCCGAGGTCGCCGTGTTCGGGCACCTGCACATTCCGCGGACCACCGAGGCCGACGGCGTGCGCTTCGAAGAGGTCTCGCTCGGCTACCCGCGCGAATGGCGCAAGCGGGCGCGCGGTCCGGTGCCCCTGCGCAAGATCCTCTGAACGGCCGGGACGCGCGCGGCGGGTTTTTGTCGGGGTCCGGCGCGATACTGGCCGCATGGCTTCCGTACCACCGGCGCGCCACCTGCTCCGTGCCAGGGATCTCGCCGACGCGCGCTACTTCGAGAAGGTGACGGTGGCGGACATGGCCCGCGTCGCCGGGCTGTCCCGCGCGCATTTCAGCCAGGAGTTCCGGCGCGCGTTCGGCGACTCCCCGCACGCGTATCTGCTGACCCGGCGGCTGGAGCGGGCGGCCGCGTTGCTGCGCACCACGGACCGCACGGTCGCCGACATCTGCGTCGACGTCGGCCTCGCGAGCATCGGCTCGTTCACCACCAGTTTCGCGCGCATGTACGGCAAATCGCCCACCGCGTACCGCGCGGCCTTCCCGCCCGCGTCCACCTACGCCCGGATCCCGGGGTGTGTGCTGCGTGCCTACGCCCGTCCGCAACACCGGACGTTTCGAGAAGACGGTGTGAAACCGTGTGATTAGCGTGGCGGGTAACGGAATCGAGTGAAGGAGAGCCCGATGATCACCCTCGCCAAGGCGCAGCTGTGGGTCCACGACCAGGAAGAAGCGCGGCGGTTCTACACCGAGAAGGTCGGCATGGAGGTGCACATGGACGTGACGCTCCCGGAGATGGGGGACTTCCGGTGGCTCACCGTCGGGCCGCCCGGGCAGGACGACGTGTCCATCGTGCTGATGCTGATCCCCGGCCCGCCCGTGATGGACAGCCAGACCGCCGATCAGGTCCGCGACCTGATGGGGAAGGGCTTCGCCGGCACCATCTTCCTGGCCACCGACGACTGCCAGGCCTCCTACAAGGAACTCAGCGCGCGCGGCGTCGAGTTCGTCGAGAAGCCCGAGGAGCGCCCCTACGGGATCGACTCGGCGTTCCGCGACCCGTCCGGCAACCACATCCGGCTGACCCAGGTCAAGGACTTCGGCTAGGGGGACCGCCGGGGCGGGAACCGTGTCGGCGCAAGGAAACCCGGCACCGGATCGGTGCGGTACAGACCGGTGAAGGCGGCCGGCGAGGCGGCCATGCCGAGAAACCGCGGCGCGGCGAAATGTCCCCGCCGCGGCCGGCCGCTTCGCCGGCGAGTACCGAGGAGTGCACGCCGAGAAGGATCAGCCGGCCGCACACACCCCCGGCCGCGACCGGCACTCGGGAAGAGCATCGGGCGACGACGGAGAGCAGCGCCGCGAGCACGTACCGCAGGCAGGCCGGCCGACGGTACGGGCCGCTCGCCGGCGCGCTCCCGTACCGGGCGGTACGCGAGATCACCGCGCGGGAATCACCGCGAGGCGGACCCCGGACCCTCCTGGCCCGGCCGCCGGCGACGGAGGTAGCGCTCGAACTCCGCGGCGATCTTGTCCCCGCTGGACTCTTCGAGCGAGATCTGGACCTCCGCGTCGCCGCGCTCCTCCAGCGAGCGCACGTAGTCGCTGATTTCCTCGTCCTCCTCGGCCATTTCGCTGACCGTGCGCTGCCACTCCTCGGCCTGTTCCGGCAGCCCGCCGAGCGGGACCTCGACGTCGAGGACGTCTTCGAGCTTGTGCAGCAGGGCCAGGGTGGCCTTCGGTGACGGCGGGTGGGACACGTAGTGCGGCACGGCGGCCCAGATGGAGATCGCCGGGATACCGGCCTGCACGCAGAAGTCCTGCAGGATGCCCACGATGCCGGTCGGCCCCTGGTAGCGGCTGCGTTCCAGCCCGAACCGGGCGGCGGCCTCGGCGTCGTAGGCGGTTCCGGTCACCGGGACGGGGCGGGTGTGCGGGGTATCGGCCAGCAGCGCGCCGAGGGTGACGACGGTGGAGATGTCGAACTGCTCCATGTGTTCGAGCAGTTCCTGACAGAAGGCCCGCCACCGCATGTTCGGTTCCGGGCCTTGCACCAGGACGACGTCCCGGTCGTAGCCCGGCGGGCGGCACACCGACAGCCTCGTGGTCGGCCATTCCACTCTCCGGGTCACCCCGTCCACCATGCGGACTGTGGGCCGGCTCACCTGGAAGTCGTAATAGTCGTCGGGAGCCACTTCGGCGAGAGGTTTGGCATCCCAGCTCAACTGAAGGTGCTCCACCGCCGTACTGGCCGCGTCACCTGCGTCGTTCCATCCTTCGAAGGCCACCACCATGACC
>DASSAD010000355.1:0-8233 GCA_035685725.1 Amycolatopsis sp.
CGGCGAACACCGTCACCATCACCACGAGCCAGCCGTTCGGCATGCTGCTGCAGGGTGCCGGTTCGCTGCCGATCGTCTGCCCGCAGGGCCTGAAGAACCCCGCCTCGCTCGACCACGGCACCGACGGGACCGGCCCGTACCAGGTCACGAACTACGTGCCGAGCGACCATTACACGTTCGAAGCGCGCCCCGGTTACACCTGGGGTCCGGGCGGGGCGACGAACTCGGCCCCGGGCAGCCCGAAGACGGTCACGATCTCGTTCGTGCAGAACGAGTCCACCTCGGCCAACCAGCTGCTTTCCGGCCAGATCAACGCCGCGCAGATCACCGGCCCGGACCGGACCCGGCTGGACGCCAACCCCACGCTGAAGCGGCAGTCCGTCCCGGTCATGGTCGGCGAGATGAACCTCAACGAGGCGCCGGGACGGCCGCTGGCCGACCCGCAGGTCCGCCAGGCGCTGGCGCAGGCGCTGAACCGGCCCGAGGTCACCAAGGTCGGCACCAGCAACCTGGGCACGGTGGCGAACAACATGATGGTCGAGGCCCCGGTCACCTGCGGCGGGGACGAGACGACGGGAGCCCTTCCGCAGTTCGACGTCGCCGCCGCCAACCGGGCGCTCGACGCGGCGGGCTGGGCCAAGGGCGCGGACGGGACCCGGTCGAAGAACGGCCAGCAGCTGGCCATCAAGCTGATCTACCAGGTCGGCGCGCCGCAGACGGTGTCGGCCACCGAGCTGATCGCCCAGGAGCTGGCCGCGGTGGGCATCAAGGCCAACCTGCAGGGCCTGACCCAGAACGCGTTCCTCGAATCCCTCTACACCACGCAGGACTTCGATGCCTACTACAGCGGTATCAACCTGGAGTTCCCGTTCATGATGACCACCTACTACGGCGGTGCGACACCGGCGAAGGGCGGCCGCAACGCCGGCAGCATCGTGAACCCGGACTTCGACTCGCTGTCGGCGAAGGCACTGTCCACGCCCGGGCCGCAGGGTTGCGATCTGTGGAAGCAGGCGCACCAGGCGTTGCTGAAGCGGGCCGACGTCATCCCGATCTCCGTCGGCGACCGCCCGTTCTACTCCTCGAAGGCCACCCTGCAGACCGTGGGCCTGTTCGCGGTGCCGACGAGCATCCGGTTGTACCAGTGATCCCCAGCACTTCGACGGTGGAACCGGTGGAATCGGCGGGAACGGTGGGACCGCGGTGACGAGCATGAGTGCGCAGTTGGCCGGGGAGCCGGACGCCGGCTCCCCGGCCGGCCCGGCCGCCGGTGCGGCGACGGGCCGTGGCGTCGGTCAATGGGCGTTCTTCGTGGGACGCAAGCTGCTTCGGCTGGTCGTTTCGCTGCTGATCCTGGTGACCGCGACGTTCATCATGGTCCACCTGATCCCCGGCGACCCGGTGCTGGCCGCGCTCGGCGACCAGGCCACCCCGCAGCTGATCGCGCTGCGGCGGCACGAGCTGGGCCTGGACCTGTCGTTGCCGGCACAGTACTTCCACTATCTGCAGGGTGTGGTGACCGGCGACTTCGGGCGCTCGATCGTGACCGACGCGCCGGTCTCCCAGCTGCTCGCGACGAAGTTCCCCAACACCCTCGGGCTGGCGATCCCGGCCTTCGTGCTGGTCGTCCTGATCGCGCTGCCGGACGGGCTGCTCACCGCGATCCGGACCCGCGGCGGCCGCGGCCGCGTCACGCGCACGCTGTTCGTCAACATCACCGGGCTGCTGAACTCCATCCCGGACTACGTGCTGGCGACCCTGCTCAGCCTGATCTTCGTGGTGGCGATCAAGGCCTTCCCCGCCGCCGGGAACGGCACCGCCGCCTCCTACGTGCTGCCCGTCGCGGCGCTCGTGGTGGGGCCGGCGGCGTCGCTGTCACGGATCGTGCGCGTGGAGGCGCTCAAGGTGCTCGACGCCGAGTACATCCGGGCCGCCAAGGCCCGGCGGCTGCCCACGCTGCTGCGCTACTGGCGGCATGTGCTGCCGAACATGCTGACCGCCTCCCTGACCTTCGGCGGCATGATCCTGGCCGGGCTGATCGCCGGGACCGTGCTGGTCGAGAACGTCTTCGGCTGGCCGGGCGTCGGCACCGTGATCGCGCAGGCGGTGATCCAGAAGGACTACCCGCTGATCCAGGGCATCCTGCTGGTGCTGGGCGCCACGGTGCTGATCCTCAACATGATCGTCGACTTCGTGCTCGGCGTTCTCGACCCGCGCTCTCGGATGGGGGCCCACTGACATGACCGAGGTGGCACGCAAACCGCGGCGGTTTCCGCTCTCCACCGCGATTCCGCTGGCCCTGTTGCTGTTGTTCGTCTTCCTCTCGATCGCGGGTCCGTGGCTCTGGGGCACCGACGCGGAGACGAGCAACGTGGCCGTCGCCGATCAGGGAATCAGCAGCGCGCACTGGATGGGCACCGACGATCTCGGCCGCGACGTCCTGGCGCGGACGCTGGTCGCCACGCGCAGCTCGCTGGTGCTCGCCGTGCTGGCCACGATCGTCGGTGGCTGCGCCGGGGTCGCCCTCGGCCTGCTTTCGGCGGTGTCGCGCCGGCTGGGCCGGCTCATCGACGGGGCGATCGGCCTGCTGCTGGCGTTCCCGGCGCTGCTGCTGGCGATCTTCTTCGCGGTGCTGTTCGGGATCGGCTCGGTGGGCAGCGTCCTCGCGGTCGGCGCGGCTTTCGCGCCGGGTTTCGCGCGCATCACGCAGACCCTGACCGCGTCGGTGATTTCGAAGGAGTACGTCGAGGCGTCCCGGGTGCTCGGCAAGCGGCCGCTGTACCTGACGTTCCGGCACATCCTGCCCAACATCGGCGAGCCGGTCATCCTCTATTCGACCATCCACATCGGAACGGCCGTGCTCGCGCTGTCCGGCCTGAGCTTCCTCGGGCTGGGCGTGCAGCCGCCCAGTTACGACTGGGGGCGGCTGCTCAACGAGGGGCTCACCCGCATCTACACCAACCCCGGTGTCGGCATCGCTCCCTCGATCGCGATCGTGCTGGCCGGACTGACCTTCAACATGGTCGGTGAACGGCTCTCGGACATCCTCGGCGGGCGCACGGCGGCGCCCCCGAAACTCCCGTCGAAACAGCGGGGCCTGGACCCGGCGCCCGCGCGGGCGGAGACGACCGGCACCACCGGCGAACTCGTCGAGGTCCGCAACCTCCGCGTCGTCTACCACACCGTGGACGGCGTCACCACACCGGTACGGGACGTGTCCTTCTCGATCGCGCCGGGGGAGAAGGTCGGGATCGTCGGCGAATCGGGGTCGGGCAAGAGCATGACGGCCTCGGCGGTCGCGCGGCTGATCGACACGCCCGGACGGGTGGAGGCCCGCACGCTCCGGTTCCTGGACGCGGACCTGCTCGGTCACGGCACGGAGGTGGACCGCCACCTCGGCCGGAACATGTCCGTGGTCTTCCAGGACCCGGGCGAGGCGCTCAACCCGGCCATCAAGATCGGCACGCACCTCGTCGAGCCGTCGGTCATCCACCAGCGGGAGCCGAAGCCGGCCGCCCGGCGCAAGGCGATCAAGGCGCTGGGCTCGGTGGCGATCAGCGATCCCGCGCGCCGCTTCCGCCAGCACCAGCACGAGCTCTCCGGCGGCATGAAGCAGCGTGTCTGCATCGCCATCGGGCTGATGGGCGAGGCGCGGCTGATCATCGCGGACGAGCCGACGACGGCGCTGGACGTCACGGTCCAGCGCCAGATCCTGCGGCTCATCAACGACATCGGCGAGATGACCGGGGCCGGACTGCTGTTCATCTCCCACGACATCGCCGTGGTGTCCGAACTCTGCGACCGCATCCTGGTGATGTACGCGGGTTTCGTGGTCGAAGAGGCCAGGACCGCCGACGTGTTCACCTCGCCCGCGCACCCGTACACGGCGATGCTGCTGGCGGCCAGCCCGGACATGGACACCGACAAGTCCCGGCAGCTGCCCACCATCGACGGGCGCATGCCGGGCCCGGGCGTCGATCTGCCCGGGTGTTATTTCGCGGCCCGCTGCCCCCGCGCGGACGTGACGTGCACGGAAAGCGCCCCGCCGCTGCGGACGCTGGCCGAGGGTCACCGGGTCGCCTGCTGGCATCCGCTGACCGGTGCCGGGGCGGCGGGCGACGACGAGCTGACCGGTGTGGAGGCGAAGATCTGATGGCGAACCTTTCCGTGGAGAACCTTCGCGTCCGCTACGGCGCGGCGACCGTGGTCCGCGGCGTTTCCTTCGACGTCGCGGACGGGTCCGTGGTCGGCCTGGTCGGCGAGTCGGGATCGGGAAAGACCACGGTCGCCAGGGCCGTCGTCGGGCTGGCCGGCTCGTCCGGGGCGATCCGCATCGGCGAGACCGACCTCAACGCGTGCTCGGCGCGGCAGGCCCGCCGCGTGCGCCGCAAGGTGCAGTTGGTGTTCCAGGATTCCCGCAGTTCGCTGGACCCGCGCTTCACCGTGGAACAGTGCGTGCTGGAAGGCATCGACCGGTCCGAGTTCCGGCGCCGCGCGGACGCTTCCCGGCGGGTCGCGGAGCTGCTGGAAATGGTCTCGCTCGACCCGGGTCTGGCCCGTTCCCGGCCGGGGAACCTCTCCGGTGGACAGCGGCAGCGGGTGGCGATCGCGCGGGCGCTGGCGGCCCGGCCGGACGTGCTGATCGCCGACGAGGTCACCGCCTCGCTCGACGTCTCGGTGCAGGCCGTGGTCATCAACCTGCTGCGGGAGCTCCAGGCGGAGCTGGGCCTGACCATGGTCTTCATCAGCCACAACTTCGCGCTGGTGCGGTACATGTGCGACGACCTGGCGGTGCTGTTCAACGGCCGCATCGTCGAACACGGCTCGGTGGACGAGGTGATTTCCGCGCCGGAGCATCCCTACACCCGCTCGCTGCTGGCCGCCATCCCGGAAGTCGGCCGGCGCCGGCTGCTTTCGGACTCCGCGGCGGAGGCGACCGCGATCGGCGACCGCCCGGCCGTCGGCGGCTGCGACTACCGCCTGCGCTGCCCGGTCGGCCCGGTCGCGCACGCCGACCGTGAGATCTGCCGGACCGACGACCCGGTCACCGAGGCAGGCGGCCGGCTCCACCAGGCCGGCTGCCATTTCGCACACCGGAAGGACGGCGCCGGGGTGCCGGCCTGACCGGGCGCGCCGTTCGGGCCACCGGGTGGCCGGGGTTCGCCCCGGCCACCCGGTTTTTTCCGGCGATCCCGCCGGAGGCGGCTCAGCGGGGCGGGGCCGCGGTGCTGTTCCGGACGATCAACGTGGTGGACAGCTCGATGCGGCCCTGGGGCAGTTCACCCTGACCGTCGAGGTGAGCCAGCAGGGTCCGGGTGGCCAGGCCGGCGATCTCGGCGATGGGCTGGCGCACCGTGGTCAGCGGCGGCGAAACCCATTGGGAGAGCGGGACATCGTCGAAGCCGACCACGCTCAGCTCGGCCGGCACGCGCAGCCCCCGGCGCTGGGCGGCGGCGTAGACACCGAGCGCCTGCTCGTCGTTCGCGGCGAAGATCGCGGTGGGCGGGTCGTCGAGCGAGAGCAGCTCCAGCGCGGATTCGAACGCGGCATCGAAATGGAAGTCGCCCTGCGCCACGAGCCGGGGATCGACGGTCCGGTTCGCCCGTTCCAGCGCCGCCCGGTAGCCGGCCAGCCGCGCCTGGCTGAACAGGAAGCGCATCTGCCCGGTGATGATCCCGATCCGGCGGTGGCCGAGGTCGAGCAGATGCTGGGTGGCGGCCATTCCGCCGCCCCAGTTGTTCGCCGCGATCGACGGCAAATCGGAATCGAAATCCCCGGCCGGGTCCACCAGGATCGTCGGGACGCCGAGCTTCGCCATTCTCTGTTGATCGGCGTCCGACAACTGGGACAGCGCGAGAATCACGCCGCGCGAGTTCCGGTCGGCCATATCCTCGATCCACTGCCGGCCCCGTTTCGGGCCTTCGCCGAGCACCGACACGACGAGTCCGACACGGGCCGCGCGGGCCGCCTCCTCGGTGCCCCGGATCATCTCCACGGCCCACGGACTGCTCGCGTCGTTGAACAGTATTTCGATCAGCCCGCCGTGCTGGGCACCGGCTTTCCTGGTCCGTTTTGTACGGACGTAGCCACGGTCGGCGAGCAGCCGCTCGACCTGGGATCGCGTTGTGGGCGCCACATCCGCACGGCCGTTGAGCACTTTGGACACGGTCGCGCGGGACACGCCCGCCGCCGCCGCGATGTCGGCGATGGTGACCGGCGGCGTGATCGAATCGGACGTCAATTCCCGCCCTTTCGTCGAAACTGGGATTCCATGGTCGCAACTACCGTCGTCAGTGTACAAGGCGGTCAAAGGTAATGGTGCGCCTCCGTTTGCGCTAATCTCGGCCGATGTCCGGACGCGTGCCGGGGCCGATACCGGTGCGCGGCTCCCGAAACTTCCGCCATGCGGATCGCAACCGGCGCGGTGCGCGAATCGCGCTTTCCACTGTGGATCCGGGTGGGGATCCGGCGGTGTGGATCCAGCGGTGTGGATCCGGCTCAGCCGGCGGCGGGCAGTCGGAGCCCTTTGAGCGCGAGCGCGTTCACCGCGACGATCAGGCTGGAGCCGGACATGGACAGCGCGGCGATCTCGGGGCGCAGCAGCAGACCGAACGCCGGTTCGAAGACACCGGCGGCGATCGGCAGCGCGATGGCGTTGTAGCCGATGGCCCAGCCCAGGTTCTGCCGCATCTTGCGCACGGTGCCCCGCCCGATGCGCAGCGCGGTCGGCACATCCAGCGGATCCGAGCGCATGAGCACCACGTCGGCGGTTTCGACGGCGACGTCGGTCCCCGCCCCGATCGCGATGCCGAGGTCCGCCGTGGCGAGCGCGGGCGCGTCGTTCACCCCGTCACCGACCATGGCGACCACGCGCCCGCCGGCCTGCAGGCGTGCCACCGTGGCGGCCTTGTCACCCGGCAGGACCTCGGCGATCACCCTGTCGTTCCCCGTATCGAGCCCGGTGCCGATCCCCACGACTTCGGCGACGCGGTCGGCGGTGGCCTGGTTGTCGCCGGTCAGCATGACGACCTCGATGCCGAGTTCGTGCAGTGCCGTCACCGCGGCCGCGGAGGTTTCCCGTGGGGCATCGGCGATCCCGATCACCCCGGCCGCGACGTCGTCGACGGCGGCCAGTACCGCGGTGTGGCCGGTGCGCGCGAGCCGGTCGCGGGAGGCCGCCAGCGCACCCAGCCCGATGCCTTCCCGTTCCAGCAGCCCGGCGGTGCCCACCACGACCCGCCTGCCCTCGACGCGGGCGAGGGCGCCCTGCCCCGGCACGCTCTCGAACCGCTCGGCCCTGGCGTCATCCCCGCCCGCGCCCTCCGCGTACCGGACGATCGCCGCGGCGAGCGGATGCTCGGATTCGCGCTCCACGGCGGCGACCAACGGCAGCAGCTCCCCGGCGCCGATCGAACCGTCGGTGATGACGTCGGTGACTTCGGGTTCGCCCCGGGTGAGGGTGCCGGTCTTGTCCAGCACGACGGTCTGGACTCCCGCCGCCGTTTCCAGCGCCATCGCGTGTTTGAACAGCACGCCCCGCCGCGCGCCCAGCCCGCTGCCCACCATGATCGCGGTCGGGGTGGCGAGGCCGAGCGCGTCCGGGCAGGTGATCACCACGACGGTGATCGCCAGCAGGATCGCGGTGGCGAACGGGCGGCCGGCGGCCAGCAGCCAGACCGCCAGCGTCGCGCCGCCGCCCAGCAAGGCGACCAGCACCAGCCAGAACGCGGCCCGGTCGGCCAGTCGCTGTCCGGGCGCCTTCGAGTTCTGCGCCTGCTGCACCAGCTTGACGATCTGGGCGAGCGCCGTGTCGGAGCCGACCCGGCTGGCCCGCGCGCGCAGGGTCCCGGTGGTGTTGACGGTCGCGCCGATCAGCGGGGAGCCCGCGATCTTGCGCACCGGCAGGCTTTCGCCGGTGACCATGGACTCGTCGACGTCGCTTTCCCCGGCCGTCACCACCGCGTCGGCCGGGATCTTCGCGCCCGGGCGCACCAGCAGGAGGTCCCCGGCGGCGACCTCGGCGGTCGGCACTTCGACGGCCTGCCCGGCGCGGAGCACGACCGCCTTCGGCGGGGCCAGGTCCAGCAGCGTGCGGATCGCGTCGTTGGCCCCGCCGCGGGCCCGCATCTCGAACCAGTGGCCCAGCAGCACGAACGCGGCCAGCACGGTCGCCGCCTCGTAGAACACCTCACCACCGCCGGTGAGCGTGATCACCAGGGAATACAGCCAGCCG
>DASSAD010000356.1:0-9079 GCA_035685725.1 Amycolatopsis sp.
GGGTGGTTTGTTGGGCCCGTTGTCGGCCGGGTGGTCGCCGGGTGTCACGGTCCCGGTGGTGGTGCTGGCTCGTAGGGGCGGGGTTGGCGCTGGTCAGGTGAGTTGTCGTAGTGCTGTGAGGCGGTGTCGGGCGGTGGTCTCCAGCGATGGAGCCCGGAGCCCCGGGGTGGCGCGACAAGTCACCCTAGCTCGGCCGGCGCTCGCGTTTCCCCGGCGTGGCGCCGGCTGAGCTATCCAACCTTTACAGTTCAATTGTGGCTCACGCGAAGGGGCGCTAAGGTCTTGCTGTAGGAAGACGCAATTCGATAAGCGAAAGGATGCGAACGTGATAGTCGCCTTTTCTGTGACTCCGCTCGGTGTCGGCGAGGGTGTTGGGCAAGCGGTCGCCGAAGCTGTTAAAGTCGTTCGAGCCAGCGGTCTACCTAACCACACTGACGCGATGTTTACCAGCATTGAAGGTGAATGGGATGAGGTAATGGCCGTAGTCAAAGCGGCGGTCGAAGCGGTGGCACAAAAGACCAATCGTGTGAGCATGGTACTAAAGGCCGACATAAGGGCAGGTGTGACCAACGGTCTCGTCAGTAAAGTTGAAGAACTTGAGCGTTATCTCTCGGAGGGCTGATAGCGATTTATTCAATCAATCAAAGCTCCATGTGGTTCCGTTAATATGTCTCGATAGCGTGTCG
The DNA here is from genome assembly GCA_035685725.1 of Amycolatopsis sp. Taxonomy (GTDB): domain Bacteria; phylum Actinomycetota; class Actinomycetes; order Mycobacteriales; family Pseudonocardiaceae; genus Amycolatopsis_E. Next base: position 687 of record DASSAD010000356.1, read on the forward strand.
CGGCTTGCCTAGTCGAATATTTCTCAGGCATGGCAGGAAAAACCTTATTGCCATACCTGAGAAATGTTTTTGCGCAAGTCCTGGCCATGCGGCTAAGAACCGCGATTGAGTGAACTATCAGGACATGTGCTTGATCTGGTTGAACAAGTCACGAAAGTCCGCGCCCGCGCGTTGCCCGTATGTGTCGAGTTCGTGTTCCAGTTCAGACGCGACCATGAGAAGTGACGGGCGGCTCTGCCTACCATTTTGTAAGGCCTCGATGCCTAGTGTTGCGGCTTCGCTCGTCTCACCTTGCCGGGCGGCAATGACGGCTAGTGTTAGCTGTGCCTCAGCGTTACGCATTGGCGTCACGATCTGACCATCAGGCTTGACGCCGCGCCGCATGACTTCCAACGCATTGCGCCTCGCAAGATCATCTTGGCCGACGATCCTATAGGTGTCCATCGCGTAGAAGTCCCACTTGTCGGGATCGACAACAAAGTGGTTGTCCGGACGCTCCGGGAACGGCAAATTGTCAAGCAAGGCGCTGCCCTTTTCGAGCGCTTGATGCACCTCTTCCGGCCTGCCCATTCGAGCGTACGCCTTTGCCTGCTGTCCGTAGAGTTGTACTGCTACGGAATGAGACGGGGCCGCTTGAATTCCCGCCTCTGCCGCATTGATGACTGCGCGGTAGTTTCCTGCTGTAAGGTGGAACCATGCGAGCATTTCGTGGGACCAACCCACGATTCCGGATTCGCCAGCATCCTTACCCAGGTCCATTGCCATACGCCGAGTAGCCTCGGCTGCGGTCTGGTCGCCGAGATCGTTTTCAAGGCATCCGACAAGCAACGCGAGCATGCCAGCGTTGCTGAGAATATCGCGATGTTGCGCGAGGCTGAGGCGACCCCCAAGCAGGTCGGTCATTTTGCCGAGCCATTCCCTGCCGCTATGTATCAACTTGCGAGCGTCCATGTGCGGATAGTCGCAGCATAGCTGCTCGACTTTAATCGCTATGGCATCAACCGTTGACGAGTTTATCGCAGACGACCGGATACGATTGATTAGCTCAAGGGTATCCATGCCAGTATTTGCCAGCAGAATTTCATCTTGCGACTGCGGAACGATCAGGCTTCCATCGCGATTCGAGTCTCCGGCGCTTTTGGTCGGCAACGACTTTAGTCGACTTTGACCCGGGAAGTCGAACCAAAGTAGGTGCTGAGGTAGATGCAGGATCCGGGCATAATTCCGCAGAACCTCAAGATTCTGTTCGGGCTTTCCGTTCTCGATCTTGCTTACCTGGGCTTGTGTTAGCCCAAGCCAGCGCCCTAAAAGTTCCTGGTTGAGCCCTTTTCCGAAAAGCTGGAGGTGTCGGGGATGGTTTCGGTAGGCCTTGAACACCTTACCTATGTGCTGGCTTTCAAATGCAGCCCGGAATTCATTTGTCTCAAAAAATCGTTCCTGAGCTGGGCGGGGGCGTGCGGAGTTGGTCGCGCTGTTCGCGGTGGCACCTCCCGCACAAGCGCGCGGTGTTGTCAGCGGCCAGTGCCCGCCGCAGCTCTGGCAACGGCGGTCGCCAGCAGCTTGCCGACCGGAACCGGAAGAAACCATCCCACCACCCGTGCTCGTCGGAGCGAATCCCGCCTCTGAGCAGGGTACATAGGGGGCACGGCCGGTAACAGTAGGGCGACCCGACGTACTCGTGGCACCTCGCCCAGTGGCTCCGTTTTCGGGCGTGTGACATCTACCACTTCTTGCGCGGACTGCACCTTAACCGAGCGATCGGACGCGGCGGCCGAGCTTGCTGACTGTTCGGGCGGAGGCGCGGGCGCGTTCGCGGTACGCGGCGTCATGTTGAGAAGCTGGCGCGCATAGCAAACGGCCCGGCAACCCCATCAAGCTTGGAGGTTGCCGGGCCGAAACGATCGTCAGCGGCAGTACCAGCCCGCCGAAACGGTGACCGCGTTCAGGATTGCGAGCGCGGCGAAAAATGCCCAAGACGCGACGAGTAGGCGCCAGAGACGGCGCACCTCTCGGTTCACCGGGCCACTTCCGTCAGCAGTGCCGCCAGCGCAGCCGAGCGCGTGCCGAACTCAAGTTCGCTGCTCCACCGCGCAGCGGTGTCGTCGGCCTCGCGCCAGCAGGCCCACCAACGGCGGCCACCGTGCCGCCAACCGCGCCACGGGCGGCCGTCGCCGACCCACCCCACCGGGCGGCCGTCGATCTCGACCCGGTACGTGACTTCGCCGCTCGCGTGCATCGGGTCGACCCTGATCAGCCGGGGTCGGGCCGGGCGCTCGACCCCGGGGCCGTCGCAGCGGTCACGGTGCACGGGGGGTTTCGTGCACTGTCGCACCTCGCCGGTCCCGAGGTTCTTGTATCGGATGCCGCACTCGCTGGCGGCGGTATCGTCTTTCACGGGTCGGACCTCCGCTGTCCGATCAAGGCCCCGGCCGGTGCTGCAATCACCGCGTTCGGGGCCGTTCTTTCTGTACGTCTTAAGACCATCCACCGAACGCGATGTTCACCAACGTCGAGGGTTCGTGGGACGAGGTGATGGACGTCGTCAAACGTGCCGTCGAGGCCGCGGGGGAGGGTTCGCCGCGGGTCAGCCTGGTGCTCAAGGCGGACATCCGGCCCGGCTACGACTCCGGTCAGCTCGACGGCAAGGTCGATCGCGTGGAGCGGGCGCTTTCCGGCGAGGGCGGGGCGACCACCGGTTCGTGACCACGGCGCGGCGGCGGGCGGTCCCGGTCGCGAACCGGTGGCCGCACGGCGGGACGCGGCTCCGGCGGGGCCTGACGGGTGACGGAAACGATGTCGCGGAGAGCGCCGGAAAGGGTAAGGCGCACCGGACCGGGGAGACGTGCCAGGATGGAAGGGTGACGAATCCACGCGGAGCAGCAGCGAAGTCAGCCGCCGTGTCCGCCGCGCTGTCCGGCGCGGTCGACCTGTCCGCGCTGAAGGCACGCGCGGACGCGCGGCAGCAACAGCAGTCCCGGCCCGCTTCGACCCCCGGCGCCGATGAGGGGGGCGCGGTGTTCGACGTCACCGAGGCCACCTTCCAGGCGGATGTGGTCGAGCGCTCCCTGCAGCAGCTCGTCGTCGTCGACATGTGGGCCGACTGGTGCGGGCCGTGCAAGCAGCTCAGCCCCGTGCTGGAGCGGCTGGCCGGCCAGGCGAACGGCGCCTGGGCACTGGCCAAGATCGATGTGGACGCCAACCCGCGCATCGCGCAGCTCTTCGGCGTCCAGTCCATTCCCACCGTGGTGGCGATCGCCGGTGGCCAGCCGGTCGACGCGTTCTCGGGGGCACTGCCGGAGCCCGAGATCAAGAAGTGGCTCGGCTCGCTGCTCGATGCGCTGAAGGACAAGCTGCCCGGGGTGGGCGGCGCCGAGGAACCGGTCGAAGAGCCGGAGGACCCGCGGTTCACCGAGGCCGAAGAGGCCTTCGAGCGCGGCGATTTCACCGCGGCCGAGGCGGCCTACCAGCGTGTCCTGGACGTGGAGCCGGCCAACGAGCAGGCCAAGGCGGCGCTGGCGCAGGTTCGGTTCACCGCCAGGGCCACCGCGGCCGACCCGTCGGCGGTGGCGCGGGCCGACGCCGACCCCGCCGATCTGGACGCCCAGCTCGCGGCCGCCGACCTCGAGGTGGCGCAGAACCTGGTCGACGACGCCTTCGCCCGGCTGCTCGCCGCCGTGCGCCGCAGTGTCGGGGAGGACAAGAACCGGGCACGGGTGCACCTGGTCGGTCTGTTCGAGCTGTTCGACCCGGCCGACGAGCGGGTCGCCAAGGCACGCCGCGAACTCGCGAGCGCGCTTTTCTGATTCACCCGGCACGACGAAGGGGTGTTCCCGGCGCGGGAACCCCTTCGTTTGTGTTGTCCGCCTTCGCGAGTGGATCCAGGGTGATCGATCAGGGGTACATCAGGGGTACTGCGTACTGCACGGCGCCGAACCCTGCAGGTAGCCGGTGCGCATGGCCTCGACCCGGGTGAACCCGGCGTCGACGCGGTTGCCGTCGACGTCGGCGGCCACCAGGCTGTCGGGCCGCAGCAGGTCGGAGATCGCCTCGTCGAGGTCACCCGCGGACAGCCGCAGCTGCGCCTTGCCCTGCGCCTGGATCTTGGTCGTCGCGGCGGCCCAGGCGCCGACCAGACAGGCCGTGCGCAGCCCGGCGTCGGCGTTGTCCACCGACGCGCCCACGCCCTTCTCGATGCCGATGACGTACCGGGAGGCGATTTCGGACAGCGCCGCGAAGTCGCCGTGCCCGCCGCTGGTGTCACCGGTGAACTCGCCCTGCTGGTCGACCGGTTCGCCCAGTGCGGCAAGGGCGTTCAGGTCGATGTCGACGGCGTTGGTGGCCGGGCAGTAGGACGCGGGTGGTGTGGCGGGCCCGCCCGGGCAGCTGCCGGTCTGAGCGATGATCGAGGGCGCCGGCACCTTCGCGCCCGCGAAGGACTGGTTCAGGCTGGCCTGCAGATAGCTGATCGCCTGCTGGTTGATCGGGATGTCCCCGTTGCCCTGGTCGCCCGCGTCGAAGGGGCGCTCGGTCAGCCGCGGCTGGATGTTGTTCATGTTCAGCGCCGCGCACTGCTTCGCGCCTTGCTCGAAGCCGAGCTGGAACGCGTAGATCCGGTCGAAGGCCGTGCCGTGCGCCTGTTGGTCGGTCGCCGCGGTACCGGCGGTGTCCCGCACCAGGAACAGCGAGGAGAGCGCGGAGTTGAGCCCGTCGGAGGTGGACACCGTGAAGTAGCGGCTCTTGCCCTCGACCACCCACCGGTAGTAGGTACCGGCGAAGCAGTCGGCCTGCTGTTCCTTGACGATGCTCGGGGTGTCGGCGGTGATGCCGGCCTTGTCCCCGAGCCGGAACTGCACCGCGTGCCCGAATTCGTGCGCGAGCACCGTCACCACCGACAACTGCCCGAACTGCTGGATCATCTCGGGCAGCAGCACGCCCCGGTCCCAGTTCACCGAGTCGTCCTGGCCGCAGTAGAACGCATTCTCGTTGCCCCTGGTGTCCCCGCAGCCGCTGACCTGGTCGGGTCCGTTCGACTCGTAGGACAGCAGCTTCGACACAGGCTGGAACCGCACGCCGAAGTCGGCCGGGAGTTCGGTGCTCCAGAAGTTCTGGACATCGGCGATGGTGTCCATCGCCAGCGTGTCGGCCTGGTCGGTGCCGGCGTTTTGCACCTTGAGGTCCGGGGTGGGCGCGTTCGCCTTGAGCCCGCTGTGGAAGTGGGTGATCGGCAGCCCGTCGACCGTGCCCGGCACGGTGCCGGAGCCGCCCGCCGAACATGCCGTGAGCGCCGTCAGGCTCAGGACCAGTGCCCCCGCGAGCACCGCGGCCCGTGGCCGGGCGCTCCCCCCTCGATTCATGCGCACCCCAACCATGATCACATCCGGACACCGGCACGGGAACCATACCGACTCGGGCCCGTACCCGGTGGCCGAACGCGAAGAGCGGCTCGGGCGAGAACGTGTCGACGCTTGGTGGCCAGGCGGCCAACAGAGCGTGAACGCAGTGCCGACGCGGTGAACAAGAGACTGAAATCGCCGTACCGGAATACCGCTATGGTCGATCGTTATGAAAGCGATCCGCCGGTTCACCGTGCGCGCGAGCCTTCCGGAGCCGCTGGCCGGCCTCCGGGCGCTGGCGACCAACCTGCGCTGGACCTGGCATCCGCCGACGCGTGACCTGTTCGCGTCGATGGACGACGAGCTGTTCCGGCGCGTCCGGGACCCGCTGCGGATGCTGCTCGCGGTGCCACCGACCCGGCTCGAGGAACTGGCCGCGGACGAGGAGTTCCTGGCGCGGGCACGGGCCGCCACCGAAGACCTCGACCGCTATCTGACCGAGCGGCGCTGGTACCAGCTGCGGGACACCGCGAGCGAGGCGCCGGCCGCGATCGGCTACTTCTCGCTGGAGTTCGGTGTGCACGAGGCGTTGCCGAACTATTCGGGCGGACTCGGTGTACTGGCCGGTGACCACCTCAAGGCGGCCTCGGATCTGGGCGTCCCGGTCATCGGTGTCGGTCCGCTGTATCGCTCCGGTTACTTCCGGCAGGCGCTGTCGCTGGACGGCTGGCAGGTCGAGCACTACCCCGTGATCGATCCGAGCGGACTGCCGCTGGAGCGGCTCACCGGCGCGGACGGGAAGCCGGAGCTGGTCGCGGTCGCCATGCCGGGTGGCCGCGAACTGCGGGCGCAGGTATGGAAGGCGCAGGTCGGCCGGGTCCCGCTGCTGTTGCTGGACGCCGACATCGACGAGAACGACGACGATCTGCGCCGGGTCACCGACCGGCTGTACGGCGGTGACGCCGATCACCGCATCCGGCAGGAGATCCTGGCCGGGATCGGCGGCATGCGCGCGGTCCGCCGGTACTGCGAGCTGACCGGGCACCCGCAGCCGGAGGTGTTCCACACCAACGAAGGACACGCCGGCTTCCTCGGCCTGGAGCGGGCTCGGGAGATCATCGGCGAGCACGGCCTCGGCTTCGACGAGGTGCTTTCGGCGGTGCGCGCGGGCACCGTGTTCACCACGCACACCCCGGTTTCGGCCGGAATCGACCGGTTCCCGGTGGATCTGGTGCAGCACTACTTCGGTGACGGGCGGTTGCTGCCCGGCCTCGCCCTTGGCCGCATTCTCGCGCTGGGCGCCGAGGACAACCCCGGCATGTTCAACATGGCGCATATGGGTTTGCGGCTCGCGCAGCGCGCCAACGGCGTCTCGGCGTTGCACGGGCGCGTCACGCGGCGGATGTTCTCGCGGCTGTGGCCGGGTTTCGACGAGGCGGAGGTGCCGATCACCTCGGTCACCAACGGTGTGCACGGCCCGACCTGGGTGGCGCGGGAGCTGACCGCGCTGCTGGGCGGCAAGCACAAGGAGTGGGGCCACAACGGTTCGGTGCCGAGCAAGCAGGGTGTCAGCGACGAGCAGCTTTGGGCGTTGCGACGCGATCTCCGGCAGAAACTCGTCGCCGAGGTGCGTCGCCGGGTGCGTGCTTCCTGGCTGCAACGCGGCGCTTCACCGCTGGAACTGGGCTGGACGGACCGGATCTTCGACCCCGACGTGCTGACCGTCGGGTTCGCCCGCCGCGTGCCCACCTACAAGCGGCTGACGTTGATGCTGCGGGACCCGCAGCGGCTGCGTGCGCTGCTGCTCGACGAAGACCGGCCGATCCAGCTGGTGGTCGCCGGCAAGTCGCATCCCGCCGACGAAGGCGGAAAGGCGCTGATTCAGCAGATCGTCCGGTTCGCCGACGACCCGGCGATCCGGCTGCGACTGGTGTTCCTGCCCGACTACGACATGTCGATGGCCCGCTACCTCTACCGCGGCTGCGACGTGTGGCTGAACAACCCGACCCGGCCGCTGGAGGCCTGCGGCACCTCGGGCATGAAGTCGGCGCTCAACGGCGGGCTCAACCTGTCCATCCGGGACGGCTGGTGGGACGAGTGCTACGACGGCAGCAACGGCTGGGCGATCCCGACCGCCGACGGGGTCACGGATCCGTTGCGCCGCGACGAACTGGAGGCCGCCGCGCTCTACGACCTGCTCGGGCAGCAGATCGCGCCGCTGTTCTACGACCGCGACGCGCACGGCGTGCCCCCGGGCTGGGTGTCGCGGATCTGGCACACCCTGGACACCCTCGGACCGCGCGTGCAGGCCTCGCGGATGGTGCGGGAATACGTGGAGTCCTGCTACCTGCCGGCCGCGCGGACCGTGGCGGCCGCGACCCGGGACTCCTACGCCGGTGCCCGGTCGCTGGCGGAATACCGCAGGCGGGTCGGCTCGGTCTGGATCAAGGTGCGGATCGTCGACACCGCGCTGACCGTCGAACCGCCGGAGTCGCTGGTCGTCGGCACCGACGTCCGGGTGCGGGCGCGGATCGACCTCGCCGGACTCGATCCGTCCGATGTGGAGGTTCAGGCGGTGGTCGGCAGGGTCGGCGACACCGACGATCTGCACGAGCCGATCGCCGTGCCGATGTCGTGCACCGGGATCGGCGAGTTCAGCGCGGCGGTGCGGCTCCCGCACGCCGGTTCGCTGGGCTACACCGTCCGGATCCTCCCGCACCACCCGCTGCTGGCCACTCCGGCCGAACTGGCCCGCGTCATTCATCCGTAGGCGAGCGGGGGCCGGCGAAGTGGGCGAAGCGTGAACGTCGTCACAGCGACCGGGGTCCGGCAGGTGACGTCCCACCTACTGGCACGGGGGCGGCGCGACGCGGGCCCCGGTGGCTAGACACAATGGGGCGCGTGACTGACCTTGACGATCTCGTGGTGCGGATGTCGGGGGTGGCGGTCCGCCGTGCCCGCAACGAGTTGCTCGCCGACCTCGACTGGAGCGTCGAGCTGGACGAGCGCTGGGTGGTGCTCGGGCCCAACGGCGCCGGCAAGACGACCCTGCTCCGGCTG
>DASSAD010000357.1:0-8205 GCA_035685725.1 Amycolatopsis sp.
CGACGTCTCCAACGCGACCACGCACATGCGCAAGATCCGTGCCGAGATCCGCCGCCTCACCTCGCTGCCCGAGGACGAGCTCTACGTCGCCGCCAAGGAGCTTCAGGCGCCCTACGAGCTGGTCAAGGAGGTGGCCGAGCAGGGGAAGCTGCCGGTGGTGCTGTTCACCGCGGGCGGGATCGCGACCCCGGCCGACGCCGCGATGATGATGCAGCTCGGCGCCGAGGGCGTGTTCGTCGGCTCGGGCATCTTCAAGTCCGGCGACCCGGCGAAGCGGGCCGAGGCGATCGTCAAGGCGACCACCTTCCACGACGACCCGGACGTGCTCGCGAAGGTCTCGCGCGGGCTGGGCGAGGCGATGGTCGGCATCAACGTCGACGACGTCCCCGAGCCGCACCGGCTGGCCGACCGCGGCTGGTAACCCGAGAATCCGTCCGGGGCCCGTGGGATGCCCGCATCCCACGGGCCTCCGTCGTGCCGGTGGCACGCGGCATAAAGTGTGGTGAGAAGGAGGTCAGGTGTCTGCAACGCCGGTCATCGGGGTGCTCGCGCTGCAAGGGGACGTGCGCGAACACGTCGCCATGCTGGAGCACGCGGGTGCCAGGGCCCGGCCGGTGCGGCGGGCGGCGGAGCTCGCGGCGGTGGACGGGCTGGTGCTGCCCGGCGGCGAGTCGACCACCATGTCGCGACTGCTGGAGACGTTCGAGTTGCTGGAACCGGTGCGGGAGCGGATCGCGGCCGGGATGCCGGCCTACGGTTCCTGCGCGGGCATGATCCTGCTGGCCCGGCAGGTCCTCGACGGGCGGCCCGACCAGCGGCAGCTCGACGGACTCGACGTCCTCGTGCGGCGCAACGCCTTCGGCAGGCAGGTCGACTCGTTCGAGGCGGACCTCGAGTTCACCGGGATCGGCCCCCTGAACGCGGTGTTCATCCGCGCGCCCTGGGTGGAGAAGACCGGCGACGGCGTGGAGATCCTGGCTCGGGTCCCCGAGTTGCCGCAGGCCGGCGCCGCTGCCGCTAGGATCGTCGCGGTCCGGCAGGGTCCCGTGCTCGCCACCGCCTTCCACCCGGAACTCACCGGGGACGAACGCGTGCACCGGCTGTTCGCCGGCATGGTGCGAGCGGTGGCGTGAGGTGGCGAGCGGAGATGATGTTGCAGAATCGCGGGGGGCCCTGGCGACGCGAGCGCGTACGCGCGTGTCGCAAGAATGACGAGGAGGACAGATGAGCGGCCACTCCAAGTGGGCCACCACGAAGCACAAGAAGGCCGCCCTCGACGCCAAGCGTGGCAAGCTGTTCGCGAGACTGATCAAGAACATCGAGGTCGCCGCGCGGACCGGCGGGGGCGACCCGGACGGCAACCCCACGCTTTACGATGCGATCCAGAAGGCCAAGAAGAACTCCGTCCCGCAGGACAACATCGAGCGGGCGCGTAAGCGGGGCGGCGGGGAAGAGGCCGGCGGCGCCGACTGGCAGACGATCAACTACGAGGGCTACGGCCCGAACGGTGTGGCCGTGCTGATCGAATGCCTCACCGACAACCGCAACCGCGCGGCGTCGGAGGTGCGCACCGCATTGACCCGCAACGGCGGTTCGCTCGCCGACCCGGGCTCGGTGTCCTACCTGTTCAACCGCAAGGGCGTGGTGATCATGCCCAAGAGCGGCGTGGCCGAGGACGACGTCCTGCTCGCGGTGCTCGACGCGGGTGCCGAGGAGGTCAACGACCTCGGCGAGAACTTCGAGATCGTGTCCGAGGCGACGGATCTGGTCGCGGTGCGCAAGGCGTTGCAGGAGGCGGGATTCGACTACGAGTCGGCCGAAGCCAGCTTCCTGCCGTCGGTGAACGTCCCGTTGGACGCCGACGGCGCGAAGAAGGTCTTCAAGCTGATCGACGCGCTCGAAGACTGCGACGATGTCCAGAACGTCTACGCGAACTTCGACGTTCCCGACGAGGTGCTCGCGGAAGTGGGCTGAACCCCTACCGTGACCTTCGGTGGTACGGAAATCCCGGTGTGTGCGCACGCCGGGATTTTTCGTGTGCCGATCCGGGTGGAGCTGCCCCGGTAGGGCAGAATGCCGCCATGACCGAGGCGCTCGCCCCCGAAGATCAGGAGCTGCTCGAGTGGATCGTCGCCGAGGCCGAGCGGCGCGGCAACGCACTCATCCAGGTTCCGCACGACGAAAAGGGCGCGGGCTACTGCTTCACCGCCTGCGTGTGGGCGATGCACCAGGTGCCGGAAGCGGTCGTCATCGGCCTGCCGGAGCACATGGCGCCGGTGCTGCTCGACGCCTACGTGGACCGCGCCGCCACCGGTGAGCCGTTCGCGCCGGGCACGGTGTACGACGACTTCTTCGACGGCGCGAAGGTGACCTTCGAGCGGGTCTCGCCCGCCTTCTATCCCGAGTACTTCGGCAGCGCCTTCCTGGTTTATCCCGACGGGGACTTCCCCGCCGTGCAAGCCGTCGTCGCCACACCCGACGGGAAGTGGCCGTGGGACGCCGACGCGCCCGAGGGCTTCGCCGAGTGGCAGCCGCTGCTCACCGAGAGCGGGCGGCCGGAAAGCTGGACGGCCGGCGTCGACGGTCCATAATGGACAATCGGCGCGCCCGGCGCGTCGTCCCCGCTCTCGCCCGGCCCACCCGGTAGCCTTCCGAACTGGTGTTCGGCGGACGGCGGGTGTCGTTCTCCGCGCACGGCAGGCCCGGCGAGAAGGAGAACGATGCGAGTGCTCGGTGTCGACCCCGGGCTGACGCGCTGCGGGCTCGGCGTGGTGGACGGCGGCACCGGGCGGACGGTCAGTTGTGTCGCGGTGGACGTCGTGCGCACCCCGGTCGACGCGCCGCTGGCCACCCGGCTGCTGAAGGTGGCCGACGCGGTGGAGGAGTGGCTCGACCGCTACCGGCCCGAGGCGGTCGCGGTCGAGCGGGTGTTCAGCCAGCACAACGTGCGCACCGCGATGGGCACCGCCCAGGCCGGGGGAGTGGTCGCGCTCAGCGCCGCCCGGCGCGGCCTGCCGGTGGTCTTCCACACTCCGAGCGAGGTGAAGGCGGCCGTGACCGGCTCCGGGCGTGCGGACAAGGCACAGGTCACCGGTATGGTTACCCGGCTGCTCCGGCTGGCCGAGAAACCGAGCCCGGCCGACGCGGCGGACGCGCTCGCGCTGGCGATCTGTCACCTGTGGCGCGAGCCGATGCGGGCCAGGCTCGCCGAGGCGGAGGCGCGGGCGGCCGCCCTGGCCCGGGCACACCGGGCCCGGCTGGCCGAAGCGGCCAAGACGGCGCGGCCCGCCACACCGGCTCAGCCGGCGAAGACGACCAAGACGACCAAGACGGCCAAACCCGCCGGTGACCGGCGGCGGGGCGGCGGGGGCGACCGTTGACCGGGCGGTCCACGAGGTGCGCCCGGACCAGTCCCGGGCAACGGCAGGAGGGAGCGCGATGATCTCGTCGGTGCGTGGAGAGGTGCTCTCGATCGGGCTCGACCACGTCGTGGTGGAGGTCGGCGGAGTGGGGCTGGCGGTGCAGGCGACCCCGGCCACGCTCGCCACCCTGCGCCGCGGCGAGCAGACGCGGCTGCACACGGCGCTGGTCGTCCGCGAAGATTCCCTGACGCTGTTCGGTTTCGCCGACGCCGACGGCCGCGAGCTGTTCGGGCTGCTGCAGACCGTTTCCGGCATCGGCCCGCGGCTCGCGCTGGCCGCGCTGGCCGTGCTCGATCCGGAAAAGCTGCGCACCGCGCTCGCCGACGGCGACATCCCGGTGCTGACCCAGGTTCCCGGCATCGGCCGCAAGGGCGCCGAGCGGCTCACCCTGGAACTGCGCGACAAGGTCATCGCCGCCGGGGCGTCGCCAGGTCTCCAAGCCCAGCCCGTCGGGGGCTCGGCGGTGCGTGCCGAGGTCGTCGAGGCGCTCACCGGTCTCGGCTTCCCGGCCAAGCAGGCCGAACAGGCCGTGGAAAAGGTGCTGGCCGCGGGCGAGGCGACGAACACCTCGGCCGCGCTGCGCGCGGCGCTGACCACCCTGGGGCGGAAGTGACCGGGTTCGACGCGGATTTCACCGAGCATTCCGGCATGCATTCCGGCCTGGATTCCGGCGCCGACGGGGCCGACGGGGCCGACGGGGCCGACGAAACGCTGTCCGCCCTGGCGCAGACCGGCGAGCGCGACGTCGAAACCACGCTGCGCCCGGCCAAACTGGCCGAGTTCGTCGGCCAGCCGCGGGTGCGCGAGCAACTGGAACTGGTGCTGGAAAGCGCCCGCCGCCGTGGTGTCCCGCCCGACCATGTGCTGTTGTCCGGCCCGCCCGGACTCGGCAAGACCAGCCTCGCGATGATCATCGCCGCGGAGCTCGACGCCGCCATCCGGATCACCTCCGGGCCGGCGCTGGAACGCGCCGGCGACCTGGCCGCGATGCTGTCCAACCTGGCCGAGGGCGATGTGCTGTTCATCGACGAGATCCATCGGATCGCCCGCCCCGCCGAGGAGATGCTCTACCTGGCGATGGAGGACTTCCGGGTCGACGTCGTGGTCGGCAAGGGCCCGGGCGCGACCAGCATCCCGCTGGAGATCGCGCCGTTCACGCTGGTCGGGGCCACCACCCGGTCCGGCGCGCTGACCGGGCCGCTGCGCGACCGGTTCGGCTTCACCGGGCAGATGGAGTTCTACGCCGACAGCGAGCTCGACCAGGTGGTCCGGCGGGCGGCCGCGATCCTGCGCATCGGGATCGACCCGGTGGCCAGCGCCGAGATCGCCCGCCGTTCGCGGGGCACCCCGCGGATCGCGAACCGGTTGTTGCGCCGTGTGCGGGACTATGCCGAGGTCCGTGCCGACGGGCGGATCACCCGCGAGGTCACCCGCGCCGCGCTGGAGGTCTACGACGTCGACGAGCTGGGCCTCGACCGGCTGGACCGGGCGGTGCTCGGCGCGCTGGTGCGCTCCTTCGGCGGTGGCCCGGTCGGCGTGTCGACACTCGCGGTCGCGGTCGGTGAGGAACCGACCACGGTCGAAGAGGTGTGCGAGCCCTACCTGGTCCGGGCCGGGATGCTCGCGCGGACGCCGCGCGGCCGGGTGGCCACGGCGGGCGCGTGGGAGCACCTCGGTCTGCGCCCGCCGCCGGACTACGCGGGAGCCGACCGGTCGGCGCTGTTCGACCAGGGCGGGAACTGAGCGCGGCTATCGGCCGCTGTCGGCACTGTTGGCCGCGTGCTGTCGTTACGCGGACCATGTGCTGAGTGCGGGCGCCAAGCCTGGCACACTCGAAGGAGCACATCCGGACACAACGACCGTCGAGGCGTTTCGTGGACAGGTGGCTACCGGTGAACACGCCTGGCCGAAGAGGTGCCGGGCCGAGGCGGGACGCCGTGTACCAGGACCCGGGCGTAGCACGTAGAGTAGCGCCCTGGCTCCCGGTTTCATGCTCGCGCGTTCTACCAGAAGGCACAGACAACCAGACGGGCGCGGCGCCCGTCGAAGGAGAATCATGAACCAGCTCTTCCTGCCGTTGCTCCTCATGCTCGTCGTGGCGATCCCGCTGGTGATGGGCTCCCGCAAGCAGAAGCGGGCCGCGCGGGAGCAGCAGCAGCTGCAGAACGGTCTGGCCGAGGGCGACCGCGTGATGACCACGTCCGGCCTCTACGGCACGGTGGCCGACGTCAGCAGCGAGACCACCATCGACGTCGAGATCGCCCCCGGCGTGGTGACCACCTGGCTGCGGCAGGCGGTGCGGGAGAAGGTCGCGCCCGAGGTGCCCGAGGTGGACGACGAGGTCATCGAGCACGAGGCGATCACGGAGCCGGAAACCGTCGAGGCCAAGGTCGACGCCGTCGAAGAGAAGGCCGAAGCCGCCGACGACGAGCTCGCCCAGTCACTGGAGCCCGAGAAGAAGTAGCCCCGGCCGCGGGGTACCCGCCGCAGGCCCCGCCATCGCGGATGGCGGGGCGCCGGGAGCCGGTACTGCGGCGAGTTTCACGGCCATGGCACGCGGGCGGCGCGATAGTGTTCGCGAGCAGGTCGCACGAGCGGGACAGCCGGCGTCACAGCGTTGCGCAGTGGCGTCGGGGGTCAACGCTGCGCTTACAGTGCAGCAGGTAGTGTCTCAAATGACCTGAGCACCCTGTTTTCGGCGCTGGATCCACTTCGAGGAGAACGACCACCGTGGCATCACCGGCCGGGCGCATCCGCCCGGGACGCTATCTCGGCTTCTTCGTTTTGATCGTGGTCGTGGCCTACGCCCTGGTGTTCTTCACCGGCGGTGGCAAGCCGACCCCGAAGCTGGGCATCGATCTGCAGGGCGGCACCCAGGTGACGCTCACCGCGCGCACCCCGGACGGCTCCGCGCCGTCCAAGGACTCGCTCAACCAGGCCCGTCAGATCATCGAAACGCGGGTCAACGGCTTCGGCGTGTCGGGCGCCCAAGTCGTCCTGGACGGCAACAACATCGTCATCACCGTGCCCGGCCCGCAGGGCGAGGAAGCCAAGAAGCTCGGCCAGACGGCCAAGCTGAACTTCCGCAAGGTGCTCGACAGCGCGGCCGCCACCGCGCCGCCCACGCCCCCGGCGCCGAACTCCGCCGGTGCCACCCCGGCCGCGATCCAGCAGGCCATGGCCGTCCGCCAGGCTCCCGCCCTGGTCACCGGGAGCGGCGACAGCCTGGCCGCCGCCAGCACCGCGCAGCAGGCGCTGACCGCGTTCACCTGCCCGTCGCAGGATCCGTTGCAGGGCAACGACGACCCGAACCTGCCGCTGCTGGCCTGCAACCAGGACGGCAGCCAGAAGTACCTGTTGGGCCCGGTCTTCCTGCCGGGCACCGAGATCGCCGACGCGGTCGCCTCGCCGCCCTCCCAGAACCAGCCCGGTTGGACCGTCAACCTGACCTTCAAGTCGGCCGGGAGCCAGACCTGGGCCGACTTCACCAGCAAGAACATCCAGCAGCAGGCCGCTTTCGTGCTGGACACCCAGGTCGTGTCGGCGCCCACCATCCAGAGCGCGATCGTGGGCGGCAACACCCAGATCAGCGGGTCGTTCACCCAGCAGCAGACCACGGACCTGGCCAACATCCTCAAATACGGTTCGCTGCCGCTGTCGTTCACTCCGTCCAACGCGGTCACCGTGTCGGCCACGCTCGGCCTGGCCTCGCTGAAGGCCGGCCTGATCGCCGGCGCCGTCGGCCTCGCCCTGGTGTTCGTCTACTGCCTCTTCTACTACCGCCTGCTCGGCGTGCTGACGATCGTGTCGCTGGCCTTCTCCGGCCTCATCGTGTACGCGGTCCTGGTGCTGCTCGGCCGGTGGATCGGGTTCACCCTGGACCTGCCGGGCGTCGCCGGGTTCATCATCGCCATCGGTATCACCGCGGACTCGTTCGTCGTGTTCTTCGAACGGCTGAAAGACGAGATACGCGAGGGCGGCCGGACGTTCCGGTCGGCGGTGCCGCGTGGCTGGGCACGGGCGCGCCGCACCATCCTGGCCTCCGACGCGGTCATGTTCCTCGCCTCCGCGGTGCTCTACGCGATCGCGGTCGGGGACGTGCAGGGCTTCGCCTTCACGCTCGGTCTGTCCACCGTGCTGGACCTGATCGTGGTGTTCCTGGTGACGCATCCGCTGGTCGCCATGGCGTCGAAGTCCAAGGCGCTGTCCAATCCCAAGCTCACCGGGCTCGGCGGCGTGCAGCACGTCGCGGCCGAGCGCCGGGCCCGTAAAGCCGCCGCCGCGGCCGTTAAGGAGGCGTGACGTGGCCAGCGAGACGAAGGGCGAGAAGGACAGCATCTTCCATCGCCTGTATGTCGGCACCGGTGCGTTCGACATCATCGGCAAGCGCAAGCGGTGGTACATCTTCTTCACCGCGTTGGTGCTGGTGTGCATCGCCGCGATCGGTGTCCGGGGCTTCAACTTCAGCATCGAGTTCGTCGGCGGGACCCAGATCCAGGTGCCGGGCCAGGGCTCCCACGGGGTGATCACTCCGGCGCAGGCGAGCCAGGTGTTCGCCAGCGCCTCGGGAACGCAGCCTTCGTCGGCACAGACCGTCGGCGTCGGGGACGCCGCCACCGTGCAGATCCGGTCGCAGGCCCTCGACCAGGCGACCGTGACGAAGGTCGAGCAGGCGCTGTTCCAGCAGTTGCAGCCGCTCGGCGCGAACGGGCAGCCGAGCCAGCAGTCGATCAGCGACAGCGCGGTGAGCGCGTCCTGGGGCCAGGAGATCTCGCAGCAGGCG
>DASSAD010000358.1:0-4419 GCA_035685725.1 Amycolatopsis sp.
ATCTTCGCCGCGGGCAACTCGCTCAACATCCTCACGCAGATGGCGCTGGCGGGTCTGGTCACCGTGCTGCTGTTCCTGGTCGGCCGGCCGGTACGGCGGCTGTGGCAGATGGTGGAGATGTCCGTGGGCATGGTCGGTTCCTCGATTCCGGCGCCGAGTGGCGGGATCTTCACGCGGTTGCGCCGCAAGCCAGGGCCGACGCCGCAGGACGAGTTCTGGCAGAACGTGCGGGAGTCCGACGACGTCGATCCGCAGCCCGGTGGGCCGATCGGGGCCATGCTCTCCAACGGCGGCCGGTTCCGTCCGGAAGCGACGATCTTCGCGAACGCGCAACGGCTCGACGGGGCGGGCTCGATCGCGGCGCGTCCCGCCGCGGCCTGGTCTGGTGCTCCTTGGCCAGGTGGCGGGCAGTCCCTGCCGGGCAGTGGTCGGCGAGGTCTGCCGGCAGCCGGCAGCGGCGGCTCCGGTGTGCTTCCCGGTTACTCGCCGACGAGCGGACAGCCGGACGCCTACGTCTATTCGGCCCCACCAGGTACAACGCGTCGTGCCGATGCCGCCTGGGTTCCGCCCCAACCCCAGAGCCGGCGTGTGGACACTTCACCGGTGTTCGACCGCGGCTGGGACGAGCCGGATCCCCTCATCGTGCCGTCGCGGATCTCCGGCGGGGAAACGGAGCGGCCGACCACCCCGCAGCCGCGACGCGCGGATCAGGAAGTGGTCGCGGGAAAGCCGGTTTTCGTGCTGTATCGGCCTTCCCGGGGAATCGAGTTGCGTGACACCGACGATCTCGTGAGGTGAGCGGAATGCCCAATGCGGTCGCGGTAGCGCAAGGACCACCGGTGTGCGCGGCGATGGTCGTGTGGTCGCGGAAGAGTAGGTGAGCAGGTGCCGATCAGGACCAACCGCGGCAGGGCCGCGGTCTACCGCAGGGTGTGGGGTTTCCCGCTGCGCTCGCCGCGGCATCTGCTCGGCTCGGCCATCGCGGTCGCGGTACTGATCATCGTGATCGGGGTGGCCGTGCCGAAGGTGCTGGGTCGCCCGGGCGGGAGCAGCCCGGCCCCTGCGGGTGCCCTGGGTGCGACCAGCTCGTCGGCACAGTCGGCCCCTGGGAACGATTCGACGACGGTGCCGTTTTCCACCAGGCTCACCGCGCCGTTGCTGGAGCCCACTTCCGCGGCGCCGGACCCGGCGGCGCTGAACGTGGCGAAACTGTGGGCGCAGGCGTGGGTGAACCATCCGGCCGGGATCACCAACGCGCAGTGGCTCGACGGGCTTCGCCCGTACACGACCCAGGAGTTCCTCACGGCCAGCATGTCCACAGTGGACCCGCAGAACATTCCGGCGAGCCAGGTGACCGGTGATCCGGTGGTCACCAGTTCCTACACCAGTTCGGTCCAGGTCGTGATCCCGACCGACGGGCCGAAGCTGTCCATCACCGTGTCGAAAACCGACGCCGGCTGGCGGGTGTCCGACTACGACCAGGCGAGCTGAGGCCCATGCGGATCGGTCTGCTGGTCGGAGTCGTGGTGGCGGCGCTGGCCGCCGCGGTGATGACGGCCGGAGTGGTGATCAACGTCGTCAGCGACCAACAGGCCCAGCAGGCTCAGGCGGCCACGAACCTCAGCTGTGACGCGGCGATCGGGCCGACTCAGCCGGGGCAGGCCGGCACGGCCTCGGCCCAGGCCGGTGGACTGGACAGCCAACAGCGGCAGATCGTCTCGCAGATCATCTCGATCGGCAAGCAGCGCAACCTTTCGCCGCGGGCGTGGCAGGTCGCGATCCAGGCGGGGATGACCGAATCGGGGCTGCACGACCTGAGCTACGGCGACCGGGATTCGCTGGGCATCTTCCAGATGCGGCCGTCGATGGGCTGGGGGACGGTGCAGCAGCTCCAGGACCCCGCCTACGAGATCAACAAGTTCTTCGATGTGCTGCTCGCGGTGCCGGGCTGGGACCAGCAGCGGCCGGGTGCCTCGGCCCAGGCGGTGGAACGGTCGGCGTTCCCGGACCGCTACAACCGGTGGGAGCCGATGGCGTCCTTTCTGGTGGAAAACGTCGGCCAGGTGAGTAACCCGACCGGCTGCGGGCAGAGCGTCGGCCTCGCGTTGCCGTCGAATCCGGCGGCCGCGGCGGCGATCAAGTTCGCCCTGGGGGAGCTCGGCAAGCCGTACGTGTGGGGGGCGACCGGTCCGAACGCCTACGACTGCTCGGGGCTGATGCTGCGGGCTTACCAGGCCGCGGGGATCACGCTCGATCGAGTCTCCTCCGATCAGTACAAGGACGGCGCGATGCTGCCGGTCCGCGACGCGCAGCCCGGGGACCTGCTGTTCTGGGCCTACGATCCGTCGAATCCGGCAACGATCCACCATGTCGCGATGTACCTTGGGAACGGGCAGATCGTGGAGGCCCAGCAGACCGGCGTTCCGGTCCATGTTCGCGCGGTGTCGTTCACCGAGAGCGAGCTGGTGCCGCAGGCCGTGCGGCCCGGTGTCTGAGAGGGTGTTCGGCGATCGTGAGATGTCTGGTCAAGGCGGGTGGCCGCCATCGGCTGGCCGGGTTCCGGAGCAAGTCCGGCGCGGCCGCCGTTGTGGAGGAAGGTGGATTTACTACGGATAGTCCGTAGTAAAGGTCCCTTGCTCCAGGCGCGGATGGCGGGAAGTGCACGAAGTAAGGACTGGTTGTCAAGTGGCTAAGAAATTCGGCAAGCGCCGCAAGGCCGAACCGAGGGATCTGTTCGGGGCGCCCCCGCCCCGCCGGCAGTCGGGCTCACCGGCGTCGAGCACGCCGCTGGCCGACTACCTGGCGCCGGGCTGGCCGGGGGTCGACGACGGCTATGTCGTGGTGCCACGCTCGCTCGCCGAATCGATGTCGTTGCCCTGGCAGCAACAGTTGGTGGCGCTGCTTTCCCAGTTCCATCAGGGACATCGCGGGCTGTCCTGGCCGGTGTACCGGGTGGTCCCTTCGCGGTACGAGAAACTCGTCGATCTGGACGAGGAACAGCTGGCGGAGGCCGGGTATCTCGTGGAGATCGACGCCGACGGTGAAATGGTCTACCGGGAACGCAACGGTCGGAAGGTCGAAGACCCGCAGCACACGACCGTACTGGTCTCCTGTCTGGATCCGATCCCGCCGCGCCGCGGGGATCACCGGCAGGACCAGCCCATGGCCGACGGTCCGCGCGCGGCTCCGATGATCCTCCCGCCCGCTCCGGTCTGGCGGTCGACCCCGACCGGCCCTTCCCCATCCGTGCCTCCCTTGCCGCAGCCACCGACCAAACTCGCCGCGCCACGGGAGCCGGCCGTGCCGCCGGCTCGAGTGAACGGACCGGTCGCGCCGGAACCGGCCGTCCGGCCGTCCGCCGAGCCGGGCGGACCGGCGGTGTCCGAGCCTGCCGCACAGGCTTCCGAACCGGCACCACCCGTTGCCCCGGAGCCTGTCGCCGTGGAGCCTGTCGTCTCGGAACCTATGGCTCCGGAACCTGTGTCCCCGGCGCCGCTGGCGCCGCCCATCCCTCAGTCCTCCGCACAACCGGTCGAGCCGGTGGCGGCGTCCACATCGGTCTCACCGGGTCCTGTCGCGGCTTCCGACGCCGACACGCCGCCGCGGGGGATTCCGTTGAACGAGCGCGGCTGGTTCGACGAAATCTCGGCTGACCGGTCCTCGGACCAGCAGGGCGACTTCGGGCCCACCGGCGAACCCACCGAGATTCCCTACCGGTATCGAGCACCCTGAGCCCCGAACACGGAGGAGCCACGGCGAACTGCCGCACACCGAAAACTTGCCGAGCCTGGTGTCAACACATCGCGGTAGTTCGCGCGTAGCCCGCGTTCGACCGCGACTGTCGACAGCTCGATGCCGCCGACACGACATGCTGAACAGCCGGAACCGTTCCGCTGAACGGCGGTTACCGGCAGGTACAGGATGACCGTATCGTCGGTGCAAGGCAGTCGTAGGGGCGTAACTGTGAGTGATTCCGGCGACCGAGGTGACAACGTTGTCTCCGGTTCTGCTGCCGGCTACGTCGTGCAAGCCAAGGCGGTGCATGGCGGAGTGCACTTTCACGCCGCGCCGGAGCAGTCGCCGATTCCTCGACAGCTGTTCCCACCGCCTCAGGGGTTCACCAACCGCGCCAGGGAATTGGCGTATTTGAACCAGTTCCTGGGGCGACTCAGCGTGGTGGTGTTGAGGGGGCAGGGTGGAGTGGGCAAGACCACGCTCGCCTTGCGGTGGCTGGATACCGTGGCCGCCCGTTTTCCGGATGGCCAGCTCTATGCCGATCTGGCGCTGTCGACCGGTGAGCCGGTGGCGCCGGAGGACGTCCTCGGCCAGTTCCTGCGCGCGCTCGGCGTGCCGCCTGAGCGGGTGCCGCGTGGGCTGGCCGAACGTGCCGCGCTGTACCGATCGGTGACCGCAGACAAG
>DASSAD010000359.1:0-30744 GCA_035685725.1 Amycolatopsis sp.
GATCAGGTGTTCGCGCAGCATCGCGAGCACGGCGCGGCCCCCGGTGCCGATGGTGTAGGAATAGCCGGTTCCGGTCAGGCCGTCGTCGGTGGTGATCTCGACGAACAGCGTCTCCTGCTTGAGAAAGCTCTGTACCGCGTCGGCGCGCACGGTCTCCACGTCGATGTCCACCAGGAAGGCCGTGGCGGCCTGGATCTTCGGCATCTTCTCTCCCGGACTCTGGCCTGCGTATCCGATATCCTATAGCATTCCGCTCATGGCTATCGATCGCAACGTCGCGAGCGACACGTCGACGCCGGCCCGGCCGTCGGCCCCGATTCCTCGCGCGGTCGTCGTGATCGCCGTGCTCGGGGGCATGGCAGGACTGCTCTACGGGTACGACTCCGGCGCCATCTCGCTGGCACTTCCCTTCGCCACCAAGCAGTTCGGCCTCAGTACCGGGCAGCAGGGCCTGGTCACCAGTCTCATCCTGCTCGGTGCCCTACCGTCCATTGTGGTCGGGACGATGGTGGCGCGCCGGTATGACCGGCGGGTGCTGCTCATCGTCGCCGGGGTGATCTTCGTGCTGGGCTCCATCGGCTGCGGGCTCGCGCCCAACGCAGAGCTGCTCATGTTCGCCCGGTTCCTGCTCGGCCTCGCCGTCGGGCTGGCCAACATGTTCGGCCTGATCTACCTCGCCGAACTCGCGCCCAAGCGGATCCGCGGCATGATCACCGCGCTCTACCAGCTCAGTGTCAACGTCGGCATCCTGATCGCCTACGCGGTCGGCGACCTGCTCTCGCACGCCGAGGCCTGGCAGTGGATGCTCGGCCTCGGCGCCGCACCGGCGATCATCTTCTTCGCCGGCATGGTGGCCAGCCCGGCCAGCCCGCGCTGGCTGCTGATGCGCGGGCGGGAAGAACCGGCACTGGCCATCCTGCGCCGGCTCCGCTCCACCGAAGCCGAAGCGGCGGGCGAGGCCGCCGAAATCCGGGAAAGCCTGCGCGATCAGGCAGCCGGCCTGCACGAGTTGTTCGGCCGTTACCGCCCCGCGCTGGGCCTGGTCCTGATCCTCACCGTGTTCCAGGTGTTCACCGGCATCAACGCGGTGGTCTATTACGCACCATCGATCTTCCAGGGCCTGGCCACCCACGCCAACAACACCGGCATCATCGCGGACTACTCGGTGGGCGGCGCGCTGGTGCTCTCCACCGCCATCTCGCTGCCCCTGATCGACCGGCTGGGCCGGCGCACGCTGCTGGCCTGGAGCCTGGGCGGTCAGGCGGTGCCACTGGTGCTGCTCGCGTTGTTCCCGCACGCCGTCGGACTTCAGGTGGCCTGCGTGTTCACCTTCACCTTCGCCTTCGGTATCGGGCTGGGCCCGGTGTTCTGGCTCTTCGCGCCCGAAGTGCTGCCGCTGCGCGCCCGTGCGGTCGGCATGGGTGTGATCACCTTCTTCCAGTACACGCTGAACTTCCTGTTCTCGCTGACTTTCCCGGACATCTTCGCCAGCATCGGGGACAGCGTGTTCCTGATCTATGCGGTGCTGTCCGTGTTCGGCTGCGTGTTCGTGCTGGCCAAGATCCCGGAGACCGCGGGGCGGTCCCTGGAGGAGATCGAGGACTACTGGCGGACCCGCCGGCCCGCGCCCGTCCGCTGAACCGCCTGGTCCCCGTCGTCGCAGGGCGGCGGGGACGACATCTTCGTCATGGCACCTCCCCCTACCCTTCCGGGAAATCCCATGCACAGCTGGAAATCCGTCGTGTCCGCTATCGTGTCCGCCTTCGTCTGCGCGCTGTTCGTCGCTTCGCCTTCGGCTTACGCGGACGCGCCGACCACACTCCACGTCGCACCCGATGGTCAGGGCGCGGCCTGTTCGGCACAACAGCCGTGCTCGATCGACGCGGCCCAACAGCGGGTCCGGTCGCTGACCCACGCGATGACCTCCGACATCCTCGTTCAGCTCGCGGGCGGCACCTACCGGTTGTCCGGACCACTGCGGTTCACCGCCGCCGATTCCGGGACCGGCGGGCACCGGGTGATCTGGGCGGCCGCGCCCGGGGCGAGACCGGTGCTCAGCGGCGGACAGCAGGTCACCGGCTGGCAGCTGACCGATCCCGCCCGCGGACTCTGGTCGGCGCCGGTGCCCGCGTCACTGGCGACCCGCCAGCTCTACATCGACGGCCGGCGTGTGCCGATCGCGCAGGGGACCGCGCCGGTTCCGCTGACCCGGACCCCGGGCGGCTTCACCGCGGCCGACGCCGGCTACGCACAATGGCGTAACCCGTCGGACATCGAGTTCGTCTTCACCGGCGGCAACGGTGCCTGGACCGAGAGCCGGTGCCGGGTGGCCGGCATCAGCGGCACGGACATCACGATGCAGCAGCCGTGCTGGGACAATCTCACCAACCGGCCCATGCCCCCGCTGCAGGTCCAGGCCGGCTCGGCCTTCCCGAACCTGTCGGCCACCGCGACCCCGACCCGGATCGAGAACGCCTACGAGCTGCTGCACCCCGGGCAGTGGTACCTGGACAGCAGCCAGCACCGCGTCTACTACCTGGCCAACCCGGGTGAGAACCTCACCACCGACGATGTGGAAGTCCCGGCGATCCAGACGCTCGTC
Organism: Amycolatopsis sp.; assembly: GCA_035685725.1. Classification (GTDB taxonomy): domain Bacteria; phylum Actinomycetota; class Actinomycetes; order Mycobacteriales; family Pseudonocardiaceae; genus Amycolatopsis_E. The sequence goes on from DASSAD010000359.1 coordinate 2,603, forward strand.
GACGGTCAGGGCACGCTTGACGCGCCGGTGCACGACATCACGCTGCAGGGCCTGCAGTTCTCCTACGCGAACTGGCTCGATCCCAGCGGTCCCAACGGTTTCGCCGAGGTACAGGCGAATCTGCGGATCACCGGCGACCAGCAGCCCCAGCCCCAGGCCACCTGCACCTTCACCGACCCGGCCGGCACCTGTCCGTTCGGCTCCTACAGCCAGGATCCCGCCGCCGTCACCTGGCGCGCGGCGCACAACGTGGACATCGAGGACGACTCGTTCACGCATCTGGGCGCGGCCGGGCTCGCCTTCGCCTACGGCAGCCAGCACAACCTGGTGCAGGGCAACACCTTGACCGACATCTCGGGCGTCGGCATCGAACTGGGCAGCAGCAACGATCCGCATCCCGCCGATGTGGGAGCCGACAACCGCGAGATCAATCTCGGTAACACGATCGAGAACAACTACATCCACGACATCGGTGCCGAGTTCTCCGGCGCCGACGGCATCCTGCTGTTCTTCACCCAGCAGACCACCGTCGCGCACAACGACATCAACGACGTGCCGTGGGACGGCATCGACAGCGGCGCCACGCAGGGGCATCTCGACAGCCCCGACCATCCGGACCTCACCACGAACATCAACGCCGACAACACCATCTCGGACAACCTGATCTACGACTTCCACTCGGTGCTGTCCGACGGTGGGGCCATTTATCTGGAAGGCCACCAGGGCGCGACGATCGACAACGCCGACGGCAGCGTCGACTCCGACGCCAGCTTCCAGCACGGGACCATGGTGAGCGGCAACGTGGTCTTCGACGATCTGCACGGCGGGCTCACGCTCTACGACGACATCGGCAGCCAGTGGATCACCTGGCAGGGCAACGTCGAATTCGGCAACACGGCCGGTAACGGCGGCTGTCTGCCGATCGGCCACATCCGGTTCATCGGCAACTACCACGCCGACCAGATCGCCTACTGGCCCTGTGGTCCGGCACCGGCGGACCTGCAGTACTCCGACAACACCCAGCTGCCGCTGCGTCCCGGACCGTCGGACCTGCCCGCCGGCATCCTCGGCGCCGCGGGCCTCCAGCCACCGTACGGCCACCTCGCGACACAGTCCGCGCCGCAGGTCACCGGGATCGCGCCGCGCCAGGATCCGGCCGCCACGCCCACGCAGGTGTTCATCACCGGCACCGGGTTCTCACCGGAGAGCGCGGTCACCTTCGGGGGCGTCCCGGCCACGGCGACCGACGTGGTCTCGCCGGCGTTCATCGTCGCGACGGCCCCGGCGGGCGCCGAACTCGCCGAGGCGACCGTGCGGACCGCGGCCGGCACCGCGTCGGGTCCCGCCGGACTCCCGATCGCGCAGGTCACGGCCGACTCGATGGATGACGAAGCATTCTGGAACACCAGCTTCACCCCGTACAACGTGGTGGACGGCAACCTCAGCAGCTTCTGGTCCTCGGCGCCCACCGCCATGCCGCACTGGGTGCAGATCCGCTTCACCCAGCCGGTCACCATCGGCAAGGTCGTCGTGCGGACCCGCCGGTTCGGCACGATGACGATCTCGGGCGCGAGCCTGGCCACCTCGGTGAACGGCGGACCACTGGTGCAGCAGGCAACGGTTACCGGAAACACCGCGGCGGACATCCCGTTCCCGCTGTCCGGCCCACAACCGGTGGATACCGTGCGGGTGCAGGTCGACGCCGAGACCAGCGACGGAGCCGCCCGGCTCAACGCCGACATCGCCCAGATCGACTTCTACGATGCCGGTGGTCACCTGCTCGGCAACTCGTCCCTGGCCCGGTAGAATCCGCGGAATCGGGCTGAGCCAAGGGAATCGAGTGACGTGAACGAAGCCGACATCAACTTTTATTTCGATCCGCTGTGCCCGTTCGCCTGGATGACGAGCAAGTGGGTGCGCATGGTCGTCGCGCAACGCGGTTACACCGTCGACTGGCGCTTCATCTCGTTGCGCATGGTCAACGCCGGTGTCGACTACGACAGCCACTTCCCGCCCGAGTACGAAGCCGGCCACATCGCCGGCCTCCGGCTCCTGCGGGTGGCGGCGCGTGCGCGGGCCGAGCACGGCCGCGCGGTGATCGGCCGGTTGTACGAGGCGATGGGCACCCGGGCGTTCGACTCCGAGATCGCCCCGGACCTCAAACCCGGTGAGCCCGGCACCCGCGGGTTCGCCGGGGCGGTGCTCGATCAGGCCGGGCTGCCCGCGGAACTCGCGGACGCACTGGACGACACCAGCCTCGATCGCGAGCTCCGGGACGAAACCGATGAGGCACTCTCCTTGACCGGAAAGGATGTCGGCACCCCGATCATCCATTTCGGACCACCGGCGGGCACCGCGTTCTTCGGGCCGGTCATCAGCCGGCTGCCGGGTGAACAGGACGCGGGTCGCCTGTGGGACCACGTCGTCGGGCTGGCTTCCTTCCCGGGTTTCGCCGAGCTGAAACGCAGTCTGCGGGAAAGGCCCCAGCTGCGCAGTTTCGGCGTCGCGCCCGAAGAGGTCGGTACCCAGGACGACTGGCATGGCGGGAGCCGGCGCCAGAAGAAGTAAGCCGGACACTCAGGCCGGGCGGGTCTGAAGCATCCGGATCGGTGCCGCCGGAGAACCGGTGGCACCGATCCGGACGCGGTCCGGTTCGAACCCGGTCACCGATCTCTTATCGATCCCCGAGTGAGATCCGTTGTGGTGACCGGAGTTCCGTCATTTGTCGTCGCGGTTGAGCGCACGGAAGACGAGTCCGGCGAGCGCACCGGCGACGAGCTCGGCCACCAGGTAGAGCCACAGCGTCGACCAGGCGAACAGGCCCATGGTCGCGCCGCCGATGGCGACGGCCGGGTTGAACACGCCCCCGGAGATTCCCCCGACGGCGAAGGCGCCCACCATGACGGTGAAACCGATCGCCAGGCCGTAGAAGGAATTGTCCGGGTGGTCCTTGCTGGTCGCGACATTGAGCACGACGAAGGCCAGCGCGAAGGTGAACAGCAGTTCCGCCACGAAGGCGGCCGCCATGGTGTGGCCGGACAGGGTCAGGGTCTTCGCCGACGCCGCCGGGGTGACGACCCCGCGGACGATCAGGGCGGCGACCAGGCCGGCCACCACCTGCGCGACCCAGTACCCGACCGCGTCACCGACGCCGATCCGGCCCCGGACCAGCGCCGCCATGGTCACGGCCGGGTTGTAGTGACCACCCGAAATATGCCCGCCGGCGTAGACCATCACCATCAGCACCGACCCGATGGCCAGCGGCGCGAGCGTGACACCGCCGGTCACGGTGGCGCCGACCGTGAAGACGAGGAAGAACGTCCCGATCAGCTCGACGACATATTTTCGACCTACCCCTGGGATGGCGATGGCGTGGGTGTTTTCGCGGTGTGCGGCGATATCCACCAAAGTTCCTTCCGCTGCTAAAGCTGGTTCCCCGGGCGTTGCCCGTGTACGCCGGTGGTAGTCGCTTGACGGGCGCACCCGGTTCCTGGCAGTCCTTATGACCTGAGTCACGACGCGCACGACCGGACCGGACGGGCAGCGGTGACCACAAGGGACGGTTCGGCAGTGGTCCGGGCAATTACCCCGATAATGGCGTCGGCAATGATTTCGACAATGCCGTCAGTGCTGGCCCGGGATGGCGATGCCGTATTCGCGGATCTTGCGGTAGATGGTGGCGCGGGACATGCCCAGTGCCTTGGCGGCCTTGGACTTGTTGTTCTCGGCGTCGAGCAGACACCGGACGATCGTGTCGCGTTCCATGGCCTCCAGCGGGGTGAGGACCCGGCTGGTGGTGGTCCGGCATTCCGGCGGCAGATGCTCGGGTTCGATGACACCCGAGCGGCGGCTGTGCACGACCTTGCGCAACACCTGCTCCAACTGCGCCACATTCCCGGGCCACCTGGTGCGCAACAACAGCTGGACGGTGGCCGGGGCCGCGCCCAGATCGGTCCCCTGGCTGAGCTTGGCCAGCAGAAACGGCACCAGCTCGCGGATGTCGTCGATGTGGTGCCGCAGCGGCGGTACCGACACCGAGGCCGCGAAACGCCGGAGCAGATCGGGAGCCAGCTCCTCGTGCCCGGCTTCGCCGAGCGTGGCGACCACCCAGGGACCCCACCGGCCGTGCCGCTGCTCGTTGCCGAGCAGCCTGGCCAGCAGGTCGTGATACCTCGGGGGCAGGCGGTCGAGATGGCGGAGCACGAGGGTCCCCCGCCTGGCGCGCAGGGCCTGCCTGAGCTCGGGCAGCCAGTCCGGCGGGCTGGGCCGGCCGGTGAAGTCCAGCACCGCCCAGGGCCGGGACCCGAACAGCAGGCCGTGCACCGCCCGGAGCATCGCGAGCTTGCCGGTGCCCGCTTCGCCCTCCACGAAGGTCCACTCCCGTTCCCGGGCCAGCTCGCTGAGCAGGTGGCAGGCGCGCTGCCACAGCGCGCCCGAGCCGACGACGCCCGGCAGCGGGACCACCGGGGCGGCGGCGGTGCACAGCTCCGCCTGCCGGATCAGCCGTGCCCGCACGATACCGCCGGCCCGTCCGGCTTCACTCGACACCGGCGTGCAGGAAAGCCGCGCCTGCGCGCCGCTGGGCAGATTCATCGTCGAAAGGCTGTCGTGGCCGGAGGTCAGCAGTTCGGCCGACCGGGTCAGCAGCGCGGCCTGGTCCTCGGGGGAGAGCTGCTGGCGAGCGTGCTCGTTGAGCATGACGAGGTCGTTGTTGACGGCGAGGACGATGCCCTGGCCGCGCCGGCAGGCCCGCAGGTACTCCGAGAACAGGCTCAGTTCCCGCATGCCGACCTGCAGGGTCAGTTCCTTCTTGATGTCCTGGGCGGTCGCCTTCGCCAGGATCATCAGCAACGGGCTCGCGTCCCGGCGCCAGCAGGTGAGGTCGAGCAGTCCGAGCACCTGGCCGGAAACCGGGTGAGTGATGGGAACCCCGGCACAGCCGAGGGCTTCCAGGCGCTCGGCGTAGTGCTCGTGGCCGAACACCGCGGCCGGCTGCCTGCCTTCCAGCGCGGTACCGATCCCGTTGGTGCCCACGTGTTCCTCCGCGTAGCTGAACCCGGGCGCGAGCTGGACGCGGTCCAGCTGCCGCTCCAGCGCGCCGTCCTGGGTGCGGCGGTCGAGCACCAGGCCGGTGTGGTCGGTCAGGACCACCGACACCGCCAGGTCGTTGAGCTGGTCCTGGAGCCGGTCCAGCACCGGCGCGGCGCTGCGGATGAGTGGAATGTCCAGGTCGGGGTCCTTGACGTAGGGGACTTCGACGTGGTCGGCGGCGATGTTCCAGGTGCGGGACCGCCACCACGAGGCCAGGATGCTCCGACGCACCGTGTCGGCGTCGACCTGCCCGGCGCTGAGGAACTGCTCACGCGCCGCGGACAGCCGTTCGGACAGCGACGAAGGCATCGCGGTGTCGGACAACGTTGTGCCTCCCGACCGGTCACACCGCACCGGCGGGAGCGGCACGGCGATGTGTCATCCACCACACCATACAAGTGAGCGCTCGGGTGCCAACCTCGTGTTGTTTCATTTTGAGACCTCCAGGCGGGCCCGATCGCGATTTGATCCTGGGCACACCAGCCCGGTGACGCGCGAGCTTCGTCCGGCCCCGAGCCGGAACGACCGCGAGCAGCCCGAGCAAGCCGAGCCAGGTAGCGCGGACCAAACCATCCGAGGAAAGGCATGGCGTGAGCCGACAGAGTCTGAGCAAGGCGCACAAGAAGATTACCGAGTTGTCCTGGGAACCGACGTTCGCCACTCCCGCGAAGCGGTTCGGCACCGACTACAAGTTCGACAAGGCACCCAAGAAGGACCCGCTCAAGCAGATCCTGCGGTCCTACTTCCCGATGGAGGAGGAAAAGGACAATCGCGTCTTCGGCGCGATGGACGGCGCGATCCGCGGCAACATGTTCCGTCAGGTGCAGCAGCGGTGGATGGAGTGGCAGAAGCTCTTCCTGTCGATCATCCCCTTCCCGGAGATCTCGGCGGCGCGCGCGATGCCGATGGCGATCGACGCGGTGCCCAACCCCGAGGTCCACAACGGGCTCGCGGTCCAGATGATCGACGAGGTCCGGCACTCGACGATCCAGATGAACCTCAAGCGCCTGTACATGAACCACTACATCGACCCGGCCGGGTTCGACATCTCCGAGAAGGCGTTCTCCAACAACTACGCCGGCACCATCGGCCGGCAGTTCGGCGAGGGCTTCATCACCGGTGACGCGATCACCGCGGCCAACATCTACCTGACCGTCGTGGCCGAGACCGCGTTCACCAACACCTTGTTCGTGGCGATGCCCTCCGAGGCCGCCGCGAACGGTGACTACCTGCTGCCGACCGTGTTCCACTCGGTGCAGTCCGACGAGTCGCGGCACATCAGCAACGGGTACTCGATCCTGCTGATGGCGCTGGCGGACGAGGACAACCGGCAGCTGCTGGAGCGCGACCTGCGCTACGCGTGGTGGAACAACCACTGCGTGGTCGACGCGGCCATCGGCACGTTCATCGAATACGGGACCAAGGACCGCCGCAAGGACCGCGACAGCTACGCGGAGATGTGGCGGCGCTGGATCTACGACGACTACTACCGCAGCTACCTGCTTCCGCTGGAGAAGTACGGTCTCAAGATCCCCCACGATCTGGTGGAGGAGTCCTGGAACCGGATCTACAACAAGCACTATGTACACCGCGTGGCGCAGTTCTTCGCCACCGGCTGGCCGGTGAACTACTGGCGGATCGATCCGATGACCGACGCCGACTTCGAGTGGTTCGAGTCGAAGTACCCCGGCTGGTACAACGAGTTCGGCGGCTGGTGGGAGGCCTACAACCGGCTCCGCTACCCGGGCCGGAACAAGCCGATCGCGTTCGAGGACGTGGGCTACGAGTACCCGCACCGGTGCTGGACCTGCATGGTGCCCTGCCTGATCGGCGAGGACATGGTCGTGGAGAAGGTGGACGGCCAGTGGCGGACCTACTGCTCGGAAACCTGCGCCTGGACCGACACCACCGCGTTCCGGTCGACCTATCAGGGCCGCGAAACGCCCAACATGGGCCGGCTCACCGGAAAGCGCGAGTGGGAGACGCTCTACCACGGGCAGGATCTCGCCGAGATCATCAGCGACCTGGGGTACGTCCGCGACGACGGCAGGACGCTGATTCCGCAGCCGCACCTCGACCTGGACGACCCGAAGAAGCTGTGGACGCTCGACGACGTCCGGGGTATCACCTTCGCCAGCCCGAACGTGACCCTCAACGAAATGTCCGATGAGGAGCGCGAGGCGCACATCGCCGCCTACAAGGCGAACCGGATGACCACAAAGGCCTGACGCCGGACGGACGTTTCCGCCGCGCCGAGCCGATTCGGCGCGGCGGAACCCCCGCAGGGAGAGGAGCGTCGTCGTCATGGGCGACACACACAAGGTCCGGTTCGAGCCGGTCGGGATCGACATCGAGGCCGACGAGGACGAGACCATTCTGGACGCCGCCTTCCGTCAGGGCGTCATGCTCATGCACGGCTGCAAGGAAGGGCAGTGCTCGGCGTGCAAGTCGTTCCTGCTCGACGGCGACCTGCAGATGGACCGGTACTCGACCTTCGCGCTGGCCGACTACGAAAGTGAGGAAGGGTTCGTCCTGCTGTGCCGGGGCCACGCCTACAGCGACGTGGAGATCGAACTCACCAACTACGACGAGGACATGATCCGGTCCGGGCTGCCGGTCGTCACCGTGTCCACCACCGTGGCGTCGATCAGCGACCTGACCCACGACATCTCGCTGCTGCGGCTCAGCGTCGAGGACGAGGCCGGACTGCGGTTCCACCCGGGGCAGTACGTCGACATCACCATCCCCGGTACCGGGGAACACCGCTCGTTCTCGATGTCCAACATCTCCACTGTGGACGGCGGGCTGGAGTTCGTCATCAAGCGGTATCCGGGCGGGAAGTTCTCGGGCCTGCTCGAAAGCGGTCTGGCTCCCGGGGATCCGCTGGAGATCACCGGGCCCTACGGGGCCTTCACGTTGCGGGTGAGCTCCGATCGCAAGCTGGTGTTCGTGGGCGGCGGGGCCGGGATGGCGCCGATCCTGTCGCTGCTGCGTCAGATGGTCGAAAGCCGCACCGAACGCGAGGCCGTCTACTACTACGGGGCGCGGACCGAGCGGGACCTGTTCCACCTCGAGGAGATGGCGGAGATCGCCGCGCGGTTGCCGGGATTCCGGTTCGTGCCGTGCCTGTCCGAGAGCTGGCCGGAGGGCTGGCCGGCCGACGGTGTCGGCGAAACCGGGCTGGTCACGGAGGTTCTCGAACGCCGTGAGGACGACCTCGGCGACTGCGACGTCTACCTGTGCGGGCCGCCCCCGATGATCGACGCGGCGCTGCCGCTCCTGGAAAGCCTGGGCGTGCCCGGTGACCAGGTCTTCTACGACAAGTTCACCATCACCGCCGCCGGCGGCGACTGATCCGCTCCGGCGCGTCATCCACATCGGACATCCGAAAGGTGTGCTCATGGTCAGCGCGGAAAAGGCCGAGCGAAGCTTCCCGAAGCCGGAATTCACCGGGGCGGAAGCGGGGCTCCTGGAGTTCCCCAGCTCGAAGAGCCGCAGCTACAACTACTTCAAGCCGAAGAAGCTCCGGGCGACGATGTACGAGGACGTCACCCTCGATGTCCAGCCCGACCCGGAGCGGCACCTGACGCAAGGCTGGATCTACGGCTTCGCGAACGGGCCCGGCGGTTACCCGAAGGACTGGACGGAACTGACCTCCGGCGACTGGCACCGGTTCCTCGACCCCAACGAGGAATGGGAACAGACGATCTACCGGAACAACTCGAACGTCGTCCGGCAGATCCAGTTGAACCTCGACAACGCCAAGAAGGCCGGCGCGTACCGGAGCTTCTCGCCGGGCTGGCTGCGCTTCGTGGAGCGGCACCTCGGTGCCTGGATGCACGCCGAGCACGGACTGGGCATGCACGTGTTCTGTTCGGAGCAGCGGTCCGCGCCCACCAATATGATCAACAACGCCATCGCGGTGAACACCGCGCACAAGCTCCGCTTCGCCCAGGACCTGGCGCTCTACAACCTCGACCTCAGTGAATCCGGGATCGCCTTCAACGGGTCGATCCACCGGGAGACCTGGCATGCCGATCCGGTGTGGCAGGGGGTCCGGGAGACCGTCGAACGGCTGACGGCGATCAGCGACTGGGCCGAATCGCTGTTCGCCGCGAACGTGATCTTCGAACCGCTGGTCGGCGTGCTGTTCCGCAGCAACCTGGTGATGCAGATCGCCGCCCGCAACGGCGACTACGTGACGCCCACGCTGGTCGGCGCCGGCGAGCACGACTACGACCGCGACCGGCGCTACACCAGGGCGCTGTTCGGCATGCTCACCGCCGACCCCGAGCACGGTGCGCACAACAAGGCGATGCTCGCCGGCTGGCTGGAGAAATGGGTACCGGCCTGCGCGCGGGCGGCGCACGAGCTGCAGCCGATCTGGTCGCAGCCGCAGGAAAAGGTCATCACCTTCGCCGAGTCGTGGGACGCCGCGACCGCGGAGTTCCGCAACCTGCTGTCCGAAATCGACCTCGATGAGCCGAAAGGACTACTCGCGTGACCACCAGTAAGCCCTTCGAGACCAACCGCACCCTGTCGAACATGTGCGGCGTCACCTTGATGAATAACCAGAACGGATACGTGGTGGCGGAGGTCATGCGCGGCAAGCCCGGAGTGCGGGTGGCCGAATATCCCTCGATGATCCGGGTCGACGGCGCGAACAAGGTCGTCTTCAACTGGGACGAGATCTCCGAGGCCATCGGCTTCGAGTTCACCCAGCCCGATTTCGAGGAGATCATGTCGACGCATTACGGCCGCATGGTCCACCTCGACGACGAAACCGTGCTCTTCGCCAATCCGGAGGACGCGGCCGAGTACATCGACTTCGACCTCGAACCGGTCGACTGATTTCCCGCACACCGGTTCGACCGACGGGGGGGGAGGCGGATCGGGGCGGCGCGGACTGTGCTTCCGCGCGCCCCGATCGCGGCCTCGCCCGACCCCGGGCACTCACCGGCACTCACCGGCACTGACCGGCACTGACCGGCACTCACTGACCGGCACTCACTGACCGGCACTGACAGGTACCGCGACAACCACCCAGACCGGAAAGGGAAACCCCACATGGCAAAGGACCTGAGGTTCAACGTCCAGGCCCGCGAACTCCTGGAGACAGGAGTGAACGCGCTCGCCGACGCGGTGAAGGTGACGCTCGGGCCCAAGGGCCGCAACGCCGTCATCGAAAAGCTCACCGGGGCACCGACGATCACCAACGACGGCGTCACGATCGCCCGGGAGATCCAGTTGCGCGACCCGTTCGCGAACATGGGCGCGCAACTGGTCAAGGAAGTGGCGATGAAGACCAACGGCGTCGCCGGGGACGGGACCACCACCGCGACCGTGCTCGCGCAGGCCATGGTGCGGGAAGGCCTGCGGGCGGTGGAGGCGGGCGCGAACCCGATGCTGCTCAAGACCGGCATCCAGGCCGCGGTCGCCAGGGCCGTCGAGGTGCTGGGGGAGCGCACCCGGCCGGTGACCGAGCAGCGGGACCTCGCTCAGGTCGCGACCCTGTCGGCGAACAACGACGCCGAGATCGGCGATGTCATCGCCGAGGCCGTGGGCAAGGTGGGGCTCGGTGGCGTCGTCAGCGTCGAGGAGTCGCCGGCGTTCGGATTGCAGGTGAACTTCGTCGACGGAGTCGAGTTCGACCACGGCTACATCTCGCCGTACATGGCGGCCGACAAGGACCGGATGGAGACCGTCTTCGAAGACCCCTACCTGCTGTTCACCAACGAGAAGATCACGAAGGTGCAGACCCTGATGCCGGTGCTGGAACAGGTGATGCGCACCGGGCGACCGCTGGTGATCCTGGCGGAGGACGTGGCGGGGCCGGCACTGGGCATGCTGGTCACGAACACCGTCCACGGCACCTTCTCCTCGGTCGTGGTCCGGGCGCCCGGATTCGGCCACCGGCGGGTGGCCGAGCTGGCGGACCTGGGCGTGTTCACCGGCGGTGAGGTCGTGACCTCCGATGCCGGGCACAGCGTCGAGTCCGTGCGTCTCGACCAGCTCGGCCGGTGCCGCCGCATCACCATCACCGAGCGCAGTACGACCCTGGTGGGCGGCGCGGGCTCGGACGCCGAGGTGTCGGCCCGCATCGAACAGATCAAGCGGGAGCTGGAACGCGCCGAGAACGAGCACGACCAGGACAGCCTGCAGGCCAGGATCGCCCGGCTGTCCGGCAGTGTCGCCGTCATTCACGTCGGTGCCGCCACCGAAGTCGAGTTGCGGGAGAAGCAGCACCGGGTGGAGGACTCGTTGTCGGCCACCCGTGCCGCGATCGAAGAGGGCATCCTCGCCGGTGGCGGCACCGCGCTGGTCCAGGTCCGGTCCGCGCTCGACGCGCTCGGCCTCGACGGCGACGCCGCGCTCGGCCGCGACATCGTGCGCAGTGCCCTCGGCGAGCCGCTGCGCTGGATCGCGATCAACGCCGGTTACGACGGCGACGAGGTGCTGGACCACGTCGGAACACTCGCCCCTGGGCACGGCTTCAACGCGCTGACCGGCGAATACGGCGACATGTTCGCTTTCGGGGTGATCGACCCGCTCAAGGTGACCCGCTCGGCGCTGCAAAGCGCGGCCTCGATCGCGGCGTTGCTGCTGACGACCGAAACCCTCCTGGTCGAGGAAGTCATCCAGAACCCCGGCGCCATCGTGGCCCCGGGATTCGGGGACCTCGCCGAGGGCATGGTCCGCCCGTCCAACATCTACTGACCTACCGGTCGACCGCGCGGCCTTGAGCGGTTCGAAGGCCCGGTCGCCGGAAGGGACGCCTTCCGGCGACCGGCCGGACGTGGGTCCGGGTGGTCGCGGCACCCGCCCACGCCCGGTCGAAATCGCGGGTCATCCGTCGCCGGGGGAGACCGCGGTCCGGGCGGCCTTCTCGGCGGCGTACTTGTCGCTCCACGCCTGGATCGCCGCGCCGTTTTTCACGTCGAGCTCACCGTGGCGGCTCCGGGCGTAGGCTTCGGTCCTCAGCAGGCGTTTCTGAGAGGGTTGGAACACCGGCATCACCCAGCGTGCGAACAGTTCGTAGTGCCGCTGGGTCGCCGTCCAGTTCGCCCAGTCGTGCTGCATCATCAGGTAACAGCCGAACCCGCCGTCGGACTGGTCGACCAGCCGCCGGATCTGGGCGATGGCGTCCTCGGGGGTGCCGATCACCCCGAGTCCGGTCTCGTTGATCCAGGCCACGCGTTCTTCGAAGGTGTCGCCTTCGGCCCGGAACGTCGGCAGCGCAAGGGTTTTCTGGGTGTAGTCGCAGAACAGGTCGAAGCCGTGGCGCACGTCCTCGATCGCCTGCTCCCTGGTCTCGGCGAGGTGCATCGGACCCACCAGCCGCCACCCGGAGCGGTCGGCGACCTGCCCGGCGGCCGCGGCCTCCGACTCGACCACCTGCCAGTGGTGGGCGAGGATGTCGAAGCCCTGCCGTGTGGTGGCGCCGAGGGAAAGCAGGCCGAGCCCGTGCCGGCCGGCCAGCTGCGGTCCGGCGGGGGAGAGGGTGGCGGCGACGGCGATGTCGAAACACGGGTCGGAGTAGGGCGCGAGCTGAGGCAGGGCATCGACCAGCCGGTAGCGGTCGGTGCTCGCGCTGACCGGCTCGTCGCCGGTCAGCAGTCGCAGCAGCACGCCGAGGTCCTCGGCGAGTGCCGGCCGCAGCTGAGCGGGTTCGAGCCCGATCATCGCGGCGTCCGTGGGCAGCGAGCCCGGACCGACGCCCAGCATCATCCGGCCCCGCAGCAGATGGTCCACCAGGATCGCGCGGTCGGCCAGCCACATCGGGTTGTGGTAGGGCAGGGACACCACGCCCGTGCCCAGCTTGATGTGCTTGGTGACGGCCCCGACGTGGCTGATGAAGGTCAGGGGATCGGCGATGAGTTCGGTGCCGGCCGAATGGTGCTCGCCGACCCACACCTCGTCGAAGCCGAGGCGGTCCATGAGCTGGATGGTCTCGATGTCGCGCTGCAGGGAGGTGGTCGGGTTCTGGGTGGGTGGACTGTTGAACGGGGGCATGAAGATGCCGAAGCGCATCTTGTTCATCGGGCTCTCCTTGTCCGTCGGATCCTGCCGGTATGGACCACTGGCGGCGGAGAGCGTTCCGCCGGAGACATCGCGCCTCCTTCCCGGGGTGGCCGGCCGGAATCGGCGCGCCTGGCGCCGCCCGGCCGGACCCTCACCGAGTCTAATCACCGCGATCGCCTCCGCGGGCCCGCGAAAACACGGAAGCGCGGACCCGGAAGCGCCGCGAGCTACTTCGTGAAGTACCACTCCTCGGGGCTGCGCGCTGTTTGTACCACGGGAAAGGCGACGCCGCCCATGTTCTTCGCGACCACTTCCATGTAGGTGCGCAGCGGCATGTTGATCTGGCCCGGCAAGGTCTGGACCGCGTAGTTCTCGTAGGCGGCGAACGCGCTCGGGTCGTCGCTGTGCAGGGTCGCGTCGATGAGCTGGTCGAGCTTCGGATCGTCGTAGTTGCCGATGTTGCCCGACGAGCCCGGCAGGAGCAGCTGGTCACCGGTGGGGATCGCGTTGTACTGCTGATAACCGAAGTAGCCGAGCTGCCAGTCGCATGCCGGGCCCGAACCGTGGCAGTCGCTGATTTCGGCGAGCAGCTGGTTGAATTCCTCGGCCTTGAGGTCGAAGACGATGCCGACGTCCGCGGCGTCGGTCTTCCACTGCTGGATGATCCGCCCGTAGGCCGGGTTTCCGTTGGAGTAGCCGAAACTGAACTCCAGCTTCGTTCCGGCCGCCACGCCCGCCCCGCACTGGTCGTCGGCCGTGCCGGGATTCGTGCAGGTCATCACGCCGTTCTGCAGGGACCAGCCGTGTCCGGTCAGCAGGCTTTTCGCCTTGGCCTTGTCGAACGGGTACGGCCCGGGACCGCGCTCGGCGTCGGTGACGTAGGAGTTGTCGGGGCGGACCGGCACCGGCCCGGTGGTCGGCGCGGCGTACCCGCGGTACGCGACGTTCACGTCGGTCACCTGGTCGAGGGTCTCCTGCAGCGCCTGGCGGACGTACAGCTGTTTGAAAGTCGCGCCGAAGACGGGGTTGTCCATGTTCAGCAGCGTCGAGCTCCACCCCCAGCCGTAGGCCGGGACCAGGTTGTACCCGGCCGCGAGCGGATTCGTGGCCGGCAGGACCTGCGACGCCTGCTTCTGGGGCAGATCCGCGCCCTGCACCCCGCCCACGGAGATCGTTCCCCCGCTGCGCAGCGCGTTGAACTCCGCGGTGGTGCTGGTGAAGGGCTGCATCCGGTAGTGCGCGAGGTGCGGCTTGTCCGGACCACTGTAGGCGGGGTTCGGGTCGTAGCTGATGTTGCCGTCGGCGTCGAAGCTCGTCAGGTGCCACGGGCCGTCGACCACCTGCCACAACGGATCCGTCGCGTAGGTCGACTCGTTCTTGCTCTTGTTGTACAGGTACTGGTAGACCGCATCGCATTTGGTGCGGTCGGTGGCGCAGCCACCGCTGCCGGGCGCGGCCGCATCGGAGGTCTTGTCCCAGGCCATCGGCATCGGGGTGATCTGCACCAGCTCCTGGCCGGTGAACCAGGTCGGCGAATAGGGTTCGGTCAGCTGGAGGGTGACCTGCTGGGGCCCGGTCGCCGTCACCGATTTCACGTTGTCCGGGAACTGGCCCGGCACGTACTCGAACCAGTTCGCCTTCTCCGCGAACATCATGTTCATCCAGAACACGACGTCCTGTGCGTTCACCGTTTCCCCGTTGGACCACTTGTACGGCTTGAGATCGATGACGACCGTGGTGTCGTTGTCGCTGTAGCGCGGCGGATCGGCGAGACTCTTGGTGGTGTTCAGGCCGGTGCTGCCGCTGTTGTCGCCGAACCAGTAGAGCGTGCGGTACATGAGCTGTTGCAGGTCGCCGGTCGAGTAGCCGCTGTTGTGTGCCGAGTCGACGAAGGGAAAGATCCAGTTCGGCTGGGTCCCGGCGATTTCGGCGAACACCGCCGTGCCGCCTTCCTGTGGCGTTCCGCCCGAACTGGTGCTCCCGGCGCTGCAGGCCGTGACCATGGCGACCGCGGCCAGCATCGAGCACGCCGTGGCGAGCAGCGTCCGCAGCCGCGCGCGCCGGTTTCTGGTGCTGGAACGGCTTTTTCTCATCCTCTTCTTCCCGTCGTCGAAGTGGCGTCCCGTCCCGCCTCGGCCGCCGTTTCCGGCACCTCCAGCGGAAAATGGCAGGCGGCCTGATGGCCGTTCGCGTCGAAGTCCCGCATCCGGGGTTCCTCGACGGCGCACCGGTCCCGCGCGCGGGGGCACCGGGTCCGGAACCGGCAGCCGGACGGCGGGGTGCGTGCCGAGGGCAGTTCGCCCCGCACTCCGCCGGATTCGCGGCCGGACTTCTTTTCGTGCTCCGCGCGCGGATCCGCCACGGGAACCGTGTCGATCAACCCGCGCGTGTAGGGGTGCCGCGGCCGCAGCGAGACTTCTTCGGCGGGGCCGGTCTCCACGAGCTTCCCCAGATACATCACGCCGATCCGGTGTGAAAGGTGGCGCACCACGGACAGGTCGTGCGAGATCAGGAGATAGGTCAGGCCGTGCCGCCGCTGCAGGTCGTTCATCAGGTTCAACACCTGCGCCTGCACCGAGACGTCGAGGGCCGAGACCGGCTCGTCCGCGACGATCAGCTTCGGGGTCAGGGCAAGGGCCCTGGCCAGGCCGATCCGTTGCCGCTGCCCGCCGGAGAACTCGTGCGGATACCGCTGCGCCGCGTCGGCCGGCAGGCCCACCTCGGCGAGCAGTTCGCGCACCCGGTCCCTGCGCCCGGCCCGCGTGTCCAGACCGTGGATCACCAGGGGCTCGGCGATGATGGCCTCGACCCGCATCCGGGGATCCAGCGAGGAGTAGGGATCCTGGAACACCAGGTGCGCGTCCTGGCGCCGCGCCGCCCGGCCGCGCGGCCGGGCACCGGTTTCGCCGATCCGGATGCTGCCCTCGGTCGGCACCTCCAGCCCGGCGATGCAGCGCCCCACCGTGGTCTTTCCGCAGCCGGACTCGCCGACCAGGCCGAAGGTCTCCCCCGCGCCGAGGGAGAAACTCACGTCCGAGACCGCGGAAACCGTGCCGCCGGTGCGCCGCCGGACGACACCTCGGGCGACCGGGAAGTCCTTGACCAGGTGGTCGACGCTGAGCAGCGGTGCACCCGCGCCCGCCCGGTCGGCCGGAGCACGGTCACGTGGCCTCGTCGTCGCGGCCTTGGGTTTTTCGGCCGACACCGGATGGAAACACGCGTAGGCGTGCCCAGGCACTTCGCTTCGCAGCGGCGGTTCGTCGTCACGACAGGTCTCGGTCGCGTAGCGGCAGCGGGCCGCGAACCGGCACCCGCGCGGTGGTTCCCGCAAATCCGGTGGAAGCCCGGGGATGCTGTAGAGTTTTTCCCCGGCCTGGGACGCCTTTCCGGGCAACGCCGCGAACAGCGCCTCGGTGTAGGGGTGGCGCGGGTTTTCGAACAGCGACCGGGTGTCGGTGAGTTCCACGACCTTCCCGGCATACATCACCGCGACCCGGTCCGCGCGTCCGGCGACCACGCCGAGGTCGTGCGTCACCAGGATCACCGCCATCCCGAGGCGCGTCCGCAGGTCGTCGATCAGCTCCAGGATCTGGTGCTGGATGGTGACATCGAGCGCGGTGGTCGGCTCGTCGGCGATCAGCAGCTCCGGCTCGCACACCAGCGCCCTGGCGATCATGACCCGCTGGCGCATGCCGCCGGAGAGCTGATGCGGATAGTCGTCCAGGCGCTCCGCGGCGTGCGGGATGCCGACCAGGTCCAGCGCGGTCTTCGCGCGTTCCCGCCGGTGCGCCGTGGACAGCCGGGTGTGCAGCGCCAGCGGCTCGGCGACCTGCCTGCCGATCGGGATCGACGGGTTGAGGGAGGTCATCGGATCCTGGAAGACCATGCCGACCCGCCGCCCGCGCACCGCCCGCAGTTCGCGCTCGCTCATCCGCGCGAGGTCGTCCTCACCGAGGAGGACCCGGCCGGCGGAAATCCGGCCACCCGCCGGCAGCAGGCGCGGGACGGACAGCGCGGTCATCGTCTTCCCGCACCCGGATTCGCCGACGATGCCGAGCATTTCCCCACGCGCCACGTGCAGGCTCACCCCGTCGACCGGACGCACGACACCATCGATGCCACCACGGACGTCGATGGTGACGTGCAGGTCCTCCAGCCGCAGCACCGGCCGGTCCGCTTCGGTCCCGTTCTCGGTCACGTCACCGCCGGTCATGTCACCGCCTCCGCAGCCGCACTTCGAGCGCGTCCCGCAGGGCGTCGCCGAGGAAGTTGAAGGCGACGACGACCCCGATGATCGCGATGCCCGGCGGCAGGATCAGCCACCAGTAACCGTTCTGCACGGATTCCGTCCCGTTCGAAAGCATGTTTCCCCAGTCGGCGTGCGGCGGCGCGATGCCGAGTCCGAGATAGCTCAGCGACGCGACCAGCAGGATCGCGTCGGCGACCTGGAAGGTCGCGTTGACCACGATCGTGCCGATCGCGTTCGGCGCGATGTGGCGCAGGACCGCGCGGCGGTTGCCGCCACCCATCATCCGTACCGCCTGCACGTACTCCCTGGTGCGCAAGGAAAGCGTTTCCCCGCGCACGAGCCGCGCCGGGCCGAGCCAGGCGCCGAAGGCGACCACGACGATCAGGAGATCGACCGAAGGCGTGAAGATCGCCGAGAGAATGAGCATCAGGAACAGGGTGGGAATCGCGAGCACGGTGTCGACCACCCGCATCATCACGGCGTCGGCGAAACCACCGACATAGCCCGCGACCGCTCCCCACAGGGTGCCGAAGCCGGTCGCGATCAGGGCCGCCGCGACACCGATTTCCAGCGACGAGGCGCCACCGGCCATCAGCCGGCCGAGTTCGTCGTACCCGATGTCGTCGGTGCCGAGCGGGTGCCCCGCGCCGGGCGGCTGGTCGGCGCCCGCGAGGTTCGTCGTGATCTGGTCGGTGTGATAGACCAGCGGGCCGAGAAAACAGAACACCACGAAGAACACGATCAGCGCGAGCCCGGCGACGGCCAGCCGGTTTTCGAGGAAGGCGCGCACCGTGCCGCCCGCTGCCGCCGAGCGGTTCGGACGGGTGACGGGCGCGGCCGGGTCGGTCTCGGTCATCAGTAGCGCACCCTGGGATCGAGGACGGCGTAGCCGATGTCGGCCAGCAGCGAGCCCGCGACGGTCGCGACCGCGACGACGAGCCCGATTCCGAGCAGCGTCGGGTAGTCGTGCACCTGCGCGCCCTGCACGAAGGCGAACCCCATGCCCGGATAGTTGAAGACCTGTTCGGTGATCAGCGCACCGGCGAACAGTTGCGGCAGCGAAATGCCCAGCAGCGTCACGACGGGGATGAGCGAGTTGCGCAGGACGTGCCGCATTATCACCCGGCCGTCGCTCGCCCCGCCCGCGAGTGCGGTGCGAACGTAATCCTGGCCGAGGTTTTCCAGCACCGAGGACCGGACGTAACGACTGAACGAGGCGACGGTGATCAGCGCGAGCGTGACCACCGGCAGGATGAGGTTCGGGGCCTGCGCGAGAATCGCACCGAGTGAGTCACCGTTCGGGCCCAAGGGCGAGAACCAGTGCAACTGGATGGCGAAGACCAGGATGAGGATCTCGGCGAGGAAGAAGCTGGGCATCGAGTAGAACATGAACGACAGTCCGGTCACCGCGTAGTCGCCCGGCGAATTCCGCTTGCGTGCCTGGTATACCCCGATCGGCACGGCCAGCACCAGAGCGACCACTGTGGACAGTGTCATCAGCAGGAGCGTCTTCGGCAGTCGGTCGGCGATCAGTGTGGTCACGGGCTCGTTGAGCTGATAGGAGTAGCCGAGATCGCCGTGCAGGACGTTTCCCAGCCACCTCAAGAACTGAAATACCAGGGGTCGGTCGTAGCCGTTGTCGCGCAGGAAGGTCTGGATCTGCAGCGCGGTCGCTCGCGGTCCGAGGATGGCTCTGGCCGGTCCACCGGGCAGCAGGTGGAGCAGCACGAAGGTGACCACGGCGACCAGGACCACGACCACGACCGCCTGCGTGAGCCGGCGAAGCAGAAAGCCGGTCATCGTCCTCCTCCGTCCGGTTGCGCGGGAGGCGATTCCGTGGGGCGCCGCGGGCCCATGCGCACCTCCTGAATCCGTTTCAGGTCAGCTGAATCGAGCAATAGAGGTACACCGATCAACGCCCCGTTGTCCATGGCATCCACGGGGGTGGGATCCCCCGCGCCCGAGGACCCCGCTGATCGCGCTTTCCCGGCACCGGCAAATGTCGTAAAAAACGCCGAAGAACCGGCGAAAAGCTGACAAAGGCTGACAATTCGAGCCGCTCCGGAGGTGGCGCCGAAAAACTCCCTACTATCGTCGCTGGCGCCCGTGACGACCATCGTCTAACGAATTCCGGCCGCGGTCCGACGGCGTCACGGGCTCACAGGTCCGGCGACCCGGCGCCGAGGGGTTCCTGTTGTGCTTGCGCCAGATCGGCATCCACCATCATCTCGACGAGAGTGCGGAAGTCCACCCGGGGCTTCCACCCGAGGCGAGTGCGGGCACGCGCCGAATCGCCCACGAGAAAGTCCACATCCGCCGGGCGGAACAGCCGCGTATCCTGCACGACGTACCGCGTCCAGTCGGTGATGCCGACCCGGTTGAAGGCGATGTCGAGCAGGTCCCGGATCGAGTGCGTCTCGCCGGTGGCGATCACGTAGTCGTCGGGTTGCTCCTCTTGGAGCATCAGCCACATCGCTTCGACATAGTCGCCGGCGAAGCCCCAGTCTCGCCGCGATTCGAGGTTGCCCAGTGGGAGCTGCTGGTGCAGGCCCAACGCGATGCGCGCGGCACCGCGGGTCACCTTGCGCGTGACGAACTCGTGGCCGCGACGCGGACTTTCGTGATTGAACAGTATTCCGGAGCAGGCGTGTGCTCCATAGGACTCGCGGAAGTTGACGGTGATGTAGTGACCGAATGCCTTGGCCGCACCGTAGGGGGAGCGCGGGTGAAATGCCGTGTTCTCGTTCTGCGGAACCTCACGGACCTTGCCGAACATCTCCGAGCTGGACGCCTGATAAAACCGGATGCGGGACATGTCGTTGCGGGTGTAGATCCGGATCGCTTCGAGGATCCGCAGGACGCCCAGACCCGTGATTTCGCTGGTGACCTCGGCCTGGCGCCAGGACAGCCCGACGAAACTCATCGCGCCCAGATTGTAGACCTCGTCGGGCCGGGCGGTCTCCATCGCCCGGATGAGGCTGGGAAGATCGCGAAGATCGCCGTCCAGCAGGTGCACGGAGGGAGCGAGTTTGCGCACCGCGGGGACCCTCGGGTTGTTCTGGCCGCGGACCAGCCCGAAGACCTCATACCCCTTCGCCGTCAGGAATTCCGCGAGATAGGTGCCGTCCTGGCCGGTCACCCCGGTGATGAGGGCACGCGGGGCGGGGACTGTCCCGGGCCCCCGCACGATGGTACCCATCAGCCGCTGATGATCTCGAGGTCCGGCAGCGGGAAGATGAGTTTTCCCCCGGTCCGCAGATATTCGCTTTCCCGCTCGACGAACACCTCACGAAAGAACCAGGGCATGACGAGCATGTACTCCGGATGGTCCGCGCGTGCCTGCCGTTCGGAGATTATCGGGACCCCGATCGAGGCGATCTTGCGTCCGATCTTCGCGTCCTGTCGTTCCACCGCGAACGGCAGATCCCGCACGGTCAGCGCGGCGGCCTGCAGGATCGTCCCCCCTCGGGTGCTGGCACCGTAGATGTAGCATCGCCCGCCATCGGCATTGATCCCGTCGATCAGCCGGCGGAGCTCCTCGAAGGCCTGCAGCGCCCGGGACGCGAACTTTCGCCAGGTGTCGGGCTCGTGCAGCCGATGCAGGGCTTCGACGCGCCGCTGCTCCCGCACCGCCGGGCTTGTCGGTCTGGCATCCCGGTGCGACACGACCACCCGGAACGAGCCTCCGTTGATGTCCGAGAGTCGCACATCGTTGACCTCCAGGCCGTGCCGGTCGAGCAGCCGCTCCAACGCGGTCAGGGACCAGTAGGTGATGTGTTCGTGGCAGATGTTGTCGACGGCGCCGAATTCGAGCATCGTCAGGGCGTAGTTCTGCTGGATGATCCATACCCCGTCCGCCGCCAGTACCTGCGCGACATCGGAGACGAACGCGTTGGGGTCGTCCAGATCGTAGAACATGGAAATGCTGGTGATGACATCGAACTTCTCGTACGGCTCGGCCGGCCGGCCGGTCGCGAACCGGTCGCGGGCGAAGAAGTCGACTATCACGCGGTCCGCGTGCCGCGCCGACTCGGGTTCGAAGGCGGCCACCGGGTCGATGCCGACCCGGTGTATCCCGTCCGGCACGAACGAGAGCAGCGTCCCGTCGTTGCACGCTATGTCCAGCCACCGCGTCACACCGGGACGGGCCGTCACCCCGTGATCCACCACCGAGCGCAGATCCTTCCGGATCGCTTCGTTGACTCCGGACCGGAACCCGTACCGATCGTGGTACATCAGCTCGCGCGGGGTGGTGTCGCGGAGCTGCGCCAACCCGCACTTCCCGCAAAGCAGCAGGCACAGTGGCCACCGCGGGGGACGGTGGTCGTCATCGCGGAAATCGCTGAGGTACTGGCCGCCGAGGTCCAGCACCTCGATCAGGTCACCGCCGTGGCAGGAACGGCATTTCACGCATACCTCCAGATCGGCGACTCGCGCCGTCAGTAGAGACCGGCGTTGCTCAGGACAATGGGCAGGAAGGGATGAATCAGGCCGGATCCCGCCGCGTGCAGCGCACGTATTTCCCCGGGCGGATACCACCGGACCCACTGATGGGTCTGATCGGCGGCCGTGAACTCGGCGGCTTCCTGCTCGGTGCATTCGTATTTCACCAGCATGAGCAGAGTCTGGAATCCGCGCTCTTCGGGCGGTATGCTGCGGGTTCCCCACATCACGTTGTACACGTTGTCGAGTAGGAGCCGGTCGCGGCCGACGTGGTTCAGCCCGAGTTCCCGCGCAAGTGCGCGCGTCGCCGCGTCGGCGACGGATTCGCCCCGGTTCATCCGGCCGCCGAAGGCCCACAGCATTCCGCGCAATGGCACGTCCTTGCGGTACCCCAGCAGGATCGCGCTTTCGGCGGTATGGACGATCACGTCGACATTCGCCTGGACGAGATTGTCCAGCGCGTTTCCGTACTCGGTTTCCGGCAGGCCGAACTCCGGAACGTCCCGCCTG
Source organism: Amycolatopsis sp. (assembly GCA_035685725.1). GTDB lineage: Bacteria > Actinomycetota > Actinomycetes > Mycobacteriales > Pseudonocardiaceae > Amycolatopsis_E. The sequence goes on from DASSAD010000359.1 coordinate 24,918, forward strand.
GTGAAGTCGTCCTCGACAAGTTCGTGGACAACAGTTTTCACGGTAGCTCCCGACAAGCCAGCGAAGGGAATGCGCCGTCCAGATCTTCTCGCCTGGGCAGGGGAAGGTGACCGTACCCGGGCCGTCACCACGTTCACCGTAGCAAAAGGGTGCCGAAAGCGGCAATCTCGATCTTTGCCGACAAAATGATCACTATCGCGGCCGGGTGGCGGAAACCCCTGCGGTGCAAGAACAACGCCGGCTCCCACACTGTGGTACGGGAAACGGGAGAGGACCGGAAGATCGTTGTTCCCGGTGTGCGCACCACGGAAGGATCACGCCGATGACGTTCCCGCCGATCACCCCGATCACTCCCGCCCCGGATTCGGGGACCGGGCCAGAGCGCCGTAGTTCCGGTGTCGTGCCGGGACACCGCGGGCCCGGCGCGGCTGGAGCGGGGAAATGACGTCTTCCGTGTTGGACAACCCGGCGTGGGCTTCCCTGACCGGGCCGCACGCGCGGTTCGCCGAGCGCCGGGGTCAGGTGGCGCGGTACGCGGTCGATGTCGCGCCCTTTCTGGCGGTGTCACCGGATTCGGACGAGCGGGTGTGGGCCGAAATCGCGGAGCTCGCCGGTCCCGGCGCGGTGGTCTCCATCACGCGGGGAACGACCCCGCCGCCGCACTGGGAACTGGTCGAACGGGTGCCCGGTGTCCAACTGGTCGACGCCGGCGTGGCCGCGGCGGAGGACGCCGAGGCGGTCCGGCTGACGAAGGACGACGTGCCGGAGATGCTCGCGCTGGTCGAGCGGACCCGACCCGGCCCGTTCCGGGACCGGACCATCGAACTCGGCACCTACCTGGGCATCCGTCGCGAGGGTGCGCTCGTCGCCATGGCGGGGGAGCGGCTGCATCCGCCCGGTTGGACCGAGATCAGCGCGGTGTGCACCGATCCCGCCTTCCGCGGCGAGGGCCTGGCGACCCGGCTGGTGCTGGCCGTGGCCGCCGGAATCCGGGCGCGCGGAGAGACGCCGTTCCTGCACGCGGCGGCGTCCAACGTGCACGCGATCCGGCTCTACGAGTCGCTGGGCTTCCGGTTGCGGCAGCGCCCGTCCTTCAGCGCGGTCCGGGTGCCGGCGGCGCGACCGGTCGTCCCGCACGCCTGACTCCGGCCGAGGGGGCCGTGGAACGGCCCCCTCGGGTGCCCGTCAGGAATTGCTCAGCGGTAGCCCCGGCGGGTTGACCTGGGAAGTGGCCACGGCCTCGCCGGAGAGGTTGTACGCGGCCAGCCATTTGGCGTACTGGCCGCTCTGGATGAGGTAGTTGATGGCATCGGCGAGGGCTTGGACCAGACCATCGCCCTTCTTAGTGGTCGCCGCTATGAGACCTTGCAGGCTGGCGCCGGCGCCGGAGTATTCACCCGCGCTGCGGGTGGGGTTCGGCGTCTTCGCGGTCTGGGTGATGTGGTAGGCGATGCTCGGGTTGTTGGCGAAGTACGCGTCGATCCGGCCGGCGGACAGGGCCAGGTACGTGCTGTTCTTGTCCGCGAAGTTGCGGACTTGCAGGGTCTTGCCCTCGGCCTGCAGCTTCGCCTGCCACTCGAGGAGGATCTTTTCCTGGTTGGTGCCGGAGTCCACGGCGACCGTCTTGCCCGCGAGGCTTTCGTAGTCACCGTCGAAGTTCCAGGTGCTCGACTTGTCCACCTCGAACCCGAGATTGTCCTTGCGGTATGAGGCGAAGTCGAAGCCTTGTTGCTTGCGTTGCTCGGTGTCGGTGATATTGGAGAATCCGACGTTGAACTGTCCGCTTTGGAGTCGGACGAACAGGTTCTGCCACGAGGCGTTCCGCACGTCCGGGTTCAGGCCGAACACCGCCGCCACCAGGCGGCCGAGGTCTGGTTCGGCTCCGGTCAGGGTTTTCTGGTCGGTGCCCACGTAAGCCAGCGGCGGGAAGCCGTCGGGCAGTGCGCCGATCCCGACGGCGAGCTTGCCCGAGTCGCGGATGGCCTGCGGGACTTCGGCCCGAATGGACGGGACCATGGGCACGGTGAGCCGAACCGGTGTCTCGGTGCCGGTGTTCGCCGCGACCGTGATGACCTGGTCGCCGTTCGCGTCGCGTGCGCTGGCGGCCTGAGTCGTGTCACCACAGGCCGTCAGGCTGAAGATCGCGGCGATGATCTCTGCGATGATCGCGGTCGCGGTCAGTGTTCCGCGCGGTTTCGACCCGAATACGGGCATGGTTCTCCTCTGGAGTGTTGTGCTACCCGACTCTGCTCAGGAATTCCCGGGTGCGGTCGTGCCGCGGGGCGTCCAGGACCTGGCTGGGCGGGCCCTGCTCGACGATGCGGCCACCGTCGAGGAAGACGACGTGATCGGCGATCTGGCGGGCGAAGGAGATCTCGTGCGTGACGACGATCAGCGTCGTGCCCTCGCGGGCGAGGCCGGCGATGACGGCGAGCACCTCACCGACCAGCTCGGGATCCAGAGCCGAGGTCGGCTCGTCGAACAGCAGCAACCGCGGCCGCAACGCGAGCGCACGGGCGATGGCCACGCGCTGTTGCTGCCCACCGGAAAGCTGCCGGGGATAGGCGTCGGCCTTGTCCGCGAGACCGACCTTCGCGAGCAATGCCCGGGCGTGTTCACCAGCCTGCGTCAGGTTTGTCTTCTGGGTGACGACCGGTGCTTCGACGATGTTGTCGAGAATGGTCAGATGGGGGAACAGGTTGAAGTTCTGGAAGACGAAGCCGATCCGTGCGCGCTGCTTCAGGATGGCGCGTTCCGGTAGTTCCTTGAGGCGGCCGCGATGGAGCCGGACCCCGATGAGCTCGCCGCCGACCCGCACGTAGCCGCTGTCCAGTTTTTCCAGATGGTTGATCGCGCGCAGCAGCGTGGATTTTCCGGAGCCCGACGGGCCGATGACCGCGGTGACCGCGCCGGCCCGGGCACTGAAGTCGATTCCGTCCAAAACGCGGTTGCGGCCATAGGATTTGACCGCGTTGTGCACGCTCACCGCCACGGTCATCGGATCACCCCGACGGAACGAAGCTTCGCGCGCAGGCGTTGGAACGGCGTACGGGGAATGGTGCGCAACGCTCCCCGGGAGAAATGACGCTCCACATAGTACTGGACCACCGACAGCACACTGGTGAGGATCACGTACCACACCGTGCCGACCATCAGCAGCGGAATGATCTGGCCACTGTTGGTGCTGGCCTCGGTTTCCACCACGCCGAACAGTTCGAGCAGCGAGGTGATGTAGACGACCGAGGTTCCCTTGAGCAAACCGATCAACTGGTTCGCATAGGCCGGGATGATCGTGCGGGTGGCCTGGGGCAGGATCACCCGCCGGTACTGGCGCGACCGCGGCAGGCCCAGCGCGGCCGCCGCCTCCAGCTGGCCCTGGTCGACGGAGATGATCCCGGACCGCACGATCTCCGCCGCGTAGGCCGCTTCGTTGAGGCTGAGCCCGAGGACGGCCACGACGAAGAAGCTCAGCACGTCGTTGGCGCTGAACCGGACGAACGACGGGCCGAACGGGATGCCCAGGGTCAACGTGCTGTACAACGCTGTCACGTTCGCCAGGAACAGCAACAGGACGATGAGCGGGATGGACCGGAAGATCCAGACGTAACCCCACGAGATCGCCTGCAGCACCGGGTTCTTCGACAGGCGCATCAGCGCGAGGGTGACTCCCCCGAGTAGGCCGAACAGGGCGCTCAGGCCGGTCAGTTCCAGGGTGAGCGCCAGCCCTTGGACGATGACGGGCCGGAAGAACCAGTAGCCGAAGGCGGTCCATTGGAAGACCGGGTTGGTGATCAGTGCGTGCACGGCCTGCGCGAGCACGACGAGCACGGCGGCGCTGGCGACCCAACGACCCGGATGCCGCAGCGGAACGACCTTTCCCGAAGCCGGTTCGGGAAACGGCGGGTCGGCGCCGGGCGCCTCGCCGTCGGCGGTTCGGGAGGAGGAAGGTGAACTCACGGAATGCTCCATGGGTGAAATCGCGACGGCGCACGATGACCGGCCGCACTGTGGTGAATCGGCGATCAATTCAATCGTCAGCCTGACTGACGCCGATCCCCATGTCGAGCAGCGCGGGTCACGTTCTCACATGGTGAACGCTTGGGTGAGTTTCCTTCGCGGTACGCGAATCCGGTGGCCGAACCGCGCGGACTGGACCAACTCGTCCTCACCGGGTGGCGGAGACCCGGCCTCTTCGGCGGTCCGCACCCGATCACGGATCGCACGCGGATCCAGCACGTCCGCCGACACACCGGGGAAAACCGCCAGGCAGCGGGATGCGCACCGGCTCCGTCCACTTCGAGCGCAAAAAACACCGGACCTCGCCCCGTTTCCTCGTCGGCCTGTGTCATCGACATTAATCAGTTTCGCGAGGTTTCCCGGTGCCGCTCACATGATGGGAGGAACCGGGACGAGCCCGCGGAGGTGCACAGGAGCAGACCGACCCGATATCGCGAAGTCCGCCTTTGTCAACGTCGTCTCATTTCGTGAACCTTCCGGACCGTGCATTTTTTTGTTCACGCTGAACGATAATATTTCGGTTACGGACACAGCTTTGCCGCGGCGTGAGGCCCTCGACGCTCCGCCGGGCGGCTCACTCGGGTTCGTGCTTGATCAGCCTGCTGGTCCCGTTCGTCGGGTTCGTCACGGGGATCGTCCTGGTCGACTACTTCGCCGACGCCGTCACCGTCGTCCGTGCGCGCTCGCACGCACACATTCCCTTCCCGCCGCTGCACCTCGCGCCGGTGGCCGCGTCGCCGGCGCTGACATTCCCCCGGTTGACACCCAAGTGCTCCGATCGAGGGTCGAAGGATCGGGGGCGGTGCCGTGGCTGCTGGTGTAGGGCGGTGAGGGCGCGATCGACCTGTTTCTCCGCCTGGTCTCCGCCCAGCTACGAACGAGCCGATCTCACCATGACCGCCAACAAGCCTCTCGACAACGCGCACGTCGCCAGGTGCGCTCGATTGGTTCAACCTGGCTCAGCTGTAACAGCCGAACGGATGACTGAGGAAGTAGCGGACGTCGACGGACAGAGCGGCCCAGGTGCTCGCCGGCTTGTTGCCCGGTGGTGGTTCGCCCTCCCGACCGCCGAAGTCGGCGGCCAGTCCCGCAAGTAACCGAGCGAGTCTTTGTGCCGCGCGGGCCCGTCGCAACTGAGGTGGGCTGAACCATTCGGTGGCTGGTCAAGCTTCCCGGTCGATCCGGCACCACGGCCGGTGGCGAGCGTTGTCCGATGCAGGGCTCACCGAATTCGTTGGCGAACAGCTGTGATCTCGGGATGGTTCGCCTCACACAACACGAGATCTGCTGCGACCAGCCCGGTGGCACAAAGCCGGGAGGCGGCGGTCGTTGCCGGGCGAGGGCAGCGGACCTGTCCGGCGAACGGGGCAAGGTCGCGATCGGACTTGTCGGGGGTTGCGGGCATGCGGGAGTGGCGGTGGGCATGGTGTCGCCCACCGCTTTCTCGCGTGTTTTTCGGAAGCGGGTGGTTTCAGGTGGTGTTGTGGTGGTCGGTGTGGTGGTGGTGGGGTGGGCCGGTGGTGTGGGCGGTGTTGCGGCGCGGTGTCTGTTCGGGGTCGAGCCATGCGGGGAGGGTCCACCAGGCTTGGTTGTCGCGAATGGTGACCTGCCAGCCGGCCTGGTGGATCAGCCGGTGATGACTCGCACACACCAGGGTCAGATTGTCGATATCGGTGGTGCCGCCGCGGCTCCACAACCGCACGTGATGCACCGAGGTCCACTTGGGTGTTCGGGTGCATCCCGGTGCGCTACAGCCGAGGTCCCGGAGTGTGAGGGCGCGTCGTTGGGCGCGGGTGGCGAGGCGGCTTTC